>CAZXXY010000007.1:31093-39070 GCA_964644755.1 uncultured Hyphomonas sp.
CAGCCTCTTTTTACTTTTGTGCCTGTGCGCGATGGTGATGCTGCGAAGCGGTTTTATGCAGATGTGCTCGGTCTGGAGCTTTTGGAGGATAGCCCGTTTGCGGTGGTCTTCCGGACGCCTGGCGGCACTCTGCGTCTTGCGAAAACGCCGGATTTCCACCCGCAGCCTTTCTCGCTGATTGGCTGGGTCGTGCCGGATCTTGCGCAGGAGATGGCCGAGCTTTCGGCCAAGGGTGTCAGCTTCGAAATGTTTGAAGGCTTGCCGCAGGATGAGGCGGGGGTCTGGATCGTGCCCGATGGCACGCGTGTGTGCTGGTTCCGCGATGTTGACGGCAATTTACTTTCCCTGACCCAAACCGCAGGATGACCTTGGCGGTTTAATGGGTTATGGCTCTGGCCATGAGATATTTGACGATACTAAGCTTGAGCGCGCTGGCGGCTTGCTCGGCCCCGACCGCATCTGACCCTGCCTCGCCTCAAGAGGCGTTCTTTGCGTCTCTTTCGGCTTTGTGCGGGCAAGCCTTTGACGGACAGCTTGTCAGCACAGACGAGGTGGATGCCGATTTTGGCGCGCAGAGCATGGTGATGCATGTGCGCGATTGCAGCGACAGCGAAATCCGCATTCCCTTCCATGTTGGCGAAGACCGCTCACGCACCTGGGTGATTAGCAGACAGGCGGACGGGCTGCGGTTGAAACATGACCACCGGCATGAAGATGGCAGCGAGGATGCTGTTACACAATATGGCGGCGATACGGATGCGGATGGCAGCGCGAGGCGGCAGAGTTTTCCTGTTGATGCTTTCTCGGTGGCTATGTTCGAGCGTGAAGGGCTGACAGCGTCGGTTGTGAATGTCTGGTCGGTTGAGGTGGATGAGGGGCTTTTTGCCTATGAGCTGACGCGGCCAAACCGATTGTTCCGCGTCGAATTTGATACGCGCACGCCGGTCCCATTGCCGCCTGCGCCGTGGGGCTTTGAATAGGAGGCTTTATGGCGGCACATACTCTGATTACCGGAGCGGCATCTGGCATTGGCCGCGCGACGGCTCGCCATTTGGCTGCGGATGGGCATGTTCTGTCCTTGATCGACCTTGATGCAGCGGGGCTTGCGAGCTTGCGCGAAGAGCTCGGCGAAGGTCATGCAGTTTGTGTGATGGATGTGGCCGATCCCGAAGCTTGGGCGGCAATGGCATGGCTGGAGGCGCCGTTGACGGGCGCGGTGATATCGGCCGGCATTTCGGATGCGGCCGAGATTTCGCAGATGAGTTTCGAGGCGTGGCGGCGCGTTTTGTCGGTCAATCTTGATGGCGCTTTTCTTGCCTTGCAAGCGGCCTTGCGGCGGATTGAAGAGGGCGGAGCCATTGTTGCGGTCAGTTCGGCGAGCGGGCACAAAGCAGCGCCGATGACGGCGAGCTATGGCGCATCGAAGGCGGGTCTGTCGCAATTGGTGAAGGTGGCTGCACTGGAGGCAGCGCCGCGCAAGGTGCGGGTCAATGCGATTGCGCCGGGCGGAGTGAAAACACCGATGTTTTCGGGGCAGGCATTTTTCGATGGGTTCAAGACCGAACATGGCGGCGAGGCCGGGGCGTGGGCGGCGCTTGGCGAGACGATGCCGCTTGGGCGATTTGCAGAGCCCGAAGAGATCGCTGGTCTGATTGCCTTTTTGCTGTCTGAGGCCAGCGCCACGATGACGGGGTCTGTGTTGAATTGTGATGGCGGGTATGGGCTCTGAGACAAAACAATTACCGCGTATACTGATTGTTGCCGGATCTGACAGTTCTGGCGGGGCCGGCATTCAGGCGGATCTGAAAACGGTCACAGTGCTGGGCGGCTATGGCATGACGGCGATCACCGCGATTACGGCGCAGAACACGCTTGGTGTGGCCGATGTCTGGCCGGTGCCGGTGCCTGCGGTTCTGGCGCAGCTCGATGCCTGCCTAGGTGATATTGGCGCAGATGTGATCAAGATGGGGATGCTTGGCTCTGCGGCACTGATTGAAGCGCTGGCGCAGCAATTGGCGGAACGCGCGGGCGCTGTGCCATGTGTGATTGATCCGGTGATGGTGGCAACGTCCGGCGATAGGCTGCTGGCACCGGATGCGATTGATGTTCTGCGTGTCTTGCTGATCAAGGGGGCGGCTCTGGTGACGCCGAATGCGCCTGAAGCCCAAGTGCTGACCGGTCTTGCTGTCGAGGAGATCAATGGTCAGCGGCGGGCGGCGGAGGCCCTGCTTGAGATGGGGGCGAAAGCGGCGCTCGTCAAAGGCGGTCATCTTGAAGGCAATGTTCTGACCGATGTGTTGCAGACCGAATATGGCGAGTGGCTGATCGAAGGCGAACGTGTGCAAACGGCGAGCACGCATGGCACTGGCTGCACGCTGGCCAGCGCGATTGCCACAAGGCTTGGCCATGGCGATGATATGGATCAGGCGGCCCGTACGGCGCGGGTCTGGCTCACCGATGCGATCCGGGCGGCACCGGGGTTTGGCGCGGGCGCCGGTCCGCTCAATCATGGTTGGCAATGGGGCGCTTTGGACCACTAGGGCTGCGGTTTCTGTCAAAAGAGTCATAAAACACCTATTGACTACACTTGTGGTCAAATGCCATGACTACGTTTGTAGTCTATATGGAGAGGTGTTTTGACATGGCAATCAAGATAAGCGCTGCCGAACTTGATATTATGAATGTGCTTTGGAGCGGCGGCGAGCTGGCCGCTTCGGATGTTCATGCCGGGCTTGCAAATGACAAGGACTGGACCAGCCGTACGGTCAAGACTTTGCTTGCGCGGCTGGTGGAGAAGGGGGCGTTGACGACCAAGCCTGATGGTCGGCGCTATCTCTATGCCGCCGCGATTAGCGAGACCGATTATAAATCGGGCGCTGCCGGACAGTTTGTTGATCGTATCTTTGCTGGTCGCGCCGCGCCGCTGGTGGCGCATCTGGCGGACAGTCGGGGGCTGAGCGAGGCGGACATTGCCGAGCTTGAAGCGCTGCTTGGGGAGTTGAAAAAATGACCTCTCCTGATTTCTTTTCCTATCTGGTGCAAACCACGCTCGCTGTCAGCATTTTGATTGTTATCGTGCTTCTTGTCCGACGTCCGTTTGCGAGAGCCTTTGGCGTTAACACGGCTTATATGTTGTGGGCTATTCCTGCGGCGCGCTTGTTTATGCCGCCATTGCCGGCCAATTGGACTTTGTTTGGGATGGTCGATTTTTCTGGCCGCACGGGGGCGGCGCGTGGACAGGGTTTTGATGATCCGGCTCTGCTGACAGAGTATATTATGGTTGAGGCGGCTCCGGTGGCCCGTGTCGATACGGCTTGGCCGCTTTGGTCCGATCTTGCCGAAGCCTTGCCGGCTGCGACGGTGATGCTTGCCGGACTTTGGGCGCTTGGGGCGATGTTTGTTTTCGGCAAGCTGATGCAGCGTCAATGGCATGCTGGCCGCGTCATCAAAGCCGAAGCTGTCGTCGCCGGACCGTCCCTGCAAACATGTGCGGCGGGGATTTGTCAGGAGATCGGACTGAAGCACAAAAATATATCTGTGCAGACGAGTTTGATCAGTTCAGGACCGCTTGTGTCCGGGCTTGCGCGCCCAGTTGTTTTGCTGCCGGCATGGTTTGAAGAGGATTATACTGGCGATGAGCAGCGGCTCGCGATCCTGCACGAGATGATGCATATCAAGCGCGGCGATCTGTGGGCGCTGCTTGCGGCAGCCGTCGCCATTTCCCTGCAATGGTTTAATCCTCTGGCATGGCTGGCGCTTGGCCTGTTCCGGCAAGATCAGGAAGCGGCGTGTGATGCCGATGTGATCGAATTGGGACATGTCAGCCCGAGAGACTATGGCGCAACGCTGATCAAGGCTGTGCGCAAATCTGGCCCTGTGGCGCAACCTGTTCGCGCGGCCAGCCTCCCGCTCAATCACGCATTATATGAAAGGCTTCTACACATGAAAAATCCATTGCCAGCGGCTAGCCGCCGTAAAACCGGACACCTTCTCGCCGCCAGCGTTGGCACGGCAGCGCTTGTTTTGTCAGCGTGCGCTGTCTCGGCCGCGCAAACAGCCGAGCTTGATGGTGCAGCCGCAGCCGAGACCGAAGTCGAGACCGAGGTCGAGGTTGAGACGGTCTTCATTGATGAAGAGTCCATTGCGGTTGAAGGGGCTGAAGGCGACGAAAGAACACATGTGCGGATCGTCACGCGCTCAGGTTCAGATGTCAGCGCTATCGGTCAATCCGGCGTGTTCGTCGGGGTAGAGGGATCAGCGGAGGTGGGAGAGGCGACCCGCGAATTTGCCGAGGAAATGCGCCGCTTGCGGGCCGCTGAAGGGGATCAGCGCGAGGAGATTGCCGCACTGAGGGCAGACTTCGAAGCCCGGATGGAACAGTTCGCTGCAGAATATGAGGCTGCTGGCGCGCAGGTGCGGGTGATGCGATTTGACAAGGACGCGGAATGGATTGCCCTTGGCGAGAGCGACAGCGAATGCTCTGGTGGGAAGACGGTTACGAGCACAGTTGTCATCGAACGCGATGGCCAGCGCGAAGAGAAGACAGTCTCGACATGTGGTGGTCAGGTGCCTGCATTGAATGTGGATATTGATGTGGATGAGGTCATGGCCAAGCTGCGGGAGAGTGGGCAACTGACCGAAGAGAGGCTTGCCGAGGTCGAGGTCAGGCTTACTGCGGTCAGCGAAAGGCTTGCCCGAACCCAAGACGAATTGGACGCAATTGATTTCGATGTGACCATTGATGAAGACTGAGCCCGGCTGAGGTCTTCTCCCGTGCGTCCGCCCTGATTTCACCCGTCAGGGCGGATTGCCGTCCCAATCTATGATCCAGTCTATCTGGTCATCTTCGAGGACCTGATCCTCGTTCACGGTGCGGCCGCGAATGGAGTGTCCTGCCTGGTGAATGGCATTTTTATCGCCGCAGACCAGATGGTGATAGGACGGCAAGGGCTGACCGGACAGGAGCAATTTATAAGCGCAGGTCTCGGGCATCCATTTGATTTGGGAGACGGTCTTTGGGGTCAGCGTGACGCAATCGGGGATATGTGTCTTGCGCTCGGGGTAATTGGTGCATCGGCACGTTTCGCCATCGAGCAGGCGGCAATGCAGCCGCGTATAGGCGATGTCGCCGCTGTCTTCGTCCTCAAGCTTGAGCAGGCAGCATTTCGCGCAGCCATCGCAGACGGATTCCCATTCTTCGGGCGTCATCTGTTCGAGCGTTTTGGTTTTCCAGAAAGGGTCGGTCATAGCGCTCCTGTCTATCGGGTCAATTGCGCTCTGGCCAGCCATGCGTGTGCGGGGTATCTGGTCGGGATGGAAAAACGCCGATTGCCTTCATCACCAGCGCTTGACTGGAAGCCGGATGGCACGCCCGTTTCCGAAACGGTGGGGGATGTGTATTTTTCGGTCGAGGACGGGCTTGAAGAGGCCCGCTCGGTGTTTTTGGCCGGATGCGGGTTGCCGGACCGCTGGCAGGGACGGGACCGGTTTACGATCGCCGAGCTTGGGTTCGGGACGGGGCTGAACTTTTTGGCGGCGTGGCAGATGTGGCGCGAGACGAGGCCATCGCCGGAGGCGCGGCTCGATTTTGTCAGCTTTGAAGGGTATCCGCTTGATGCAGCGTCTGCACGGCGGGCTTTGGCACGCTGGCCGGAGCTTTCGGGCTTGGCGGACGCGCTGCTGGACAAATGGCCTGAGAGAATGCGCGGGGTTCAACGGATCGGGTTTGGTGATGGTGTGACCCTGATCTTGCATATTGACGAGATCGCCGATGCTTTGCCGCGGTCCCGTTTTTACGCGGATGCGTGGTTTCTTGACGGGTTCTCGCCTGCCAAAAATACCGAGATGTGGGACGAGGCGCTTTATCCGCTGATGTTTGCGCGCTCCACCAAGGGGGCGAGGATTGGCACGTATACGGTTGCGGGTGCGGTGCGGCGAGGGCTGTCGGCGGCGGGGTTTTCCGTTAGCAAGGCGCCGGGGTTCGGGCGCAAGCGCGAACGGCTTGAAGCGGTGTGCGAAGAGTTGCCCGAGCGTGCGCCAGATGTTTATGCGCTTGCTCAATTGGCGGTTGCGGCCAAGCGGGTTGCCATTATCGGGGCGGGAATTGCGGGGGCCTGTGCGGCGCGGGCGTGCACCGAGCAGGACGCATTGGTGACGGTGTATGAGCAGGCGGGGGAAATTGGCTCTGGCGCGAGCGGCAATCCGCTCGCTCTGGTGATGCCGCGTCTGGATGTCAGTGATACGGTGGTGGCGCGGGCGTCGCTGGAGGCTTACCAGGCGGCGCGCCATCTATATGCGGGCAGGCCGGGTGTGGCGAGCGTCGACTGCTCGCAGAGGCCGCGCGGTCAGGCCGATCAGGCCAAGTTTGAAAAGCTCTTGGCTGACCCGCCTCTCGGGGCAGACAGGCTGGGGGCTGATGTCGACGGTGGGCTGATCCATAAAGCTGCGCTGATGCTGAGACCCGAAGCGCTTCTGGTTGATCTGCTTGAGGGTGTGGAGATCAAATTGGGGACCGAAGCCAAGCTTGATCTGGCGGGGCGTAGGGTCAATGGCGCTTCATATGATGCGATCGTGCTTGCAAACGGCATGGGGGTGTCGGGGCTGGAGGAAACCTCCTGGCTGCCGATCACGGGCCGGCTGGGGCAGGTGGAGTTTTGTCAGGCGGCGGAGTCTCGGTTGAGCGCCATAGCCTCGGGGCATTATGCCTTGGCGGATGGGCGTATGCGTTTGTGGGGCGCCAGCTTTGAAAGCTATGAGGGGAGAGCATTAGAGGCGACAGGCAGCGCGCAAGCATCGAATGCAGCGGCGCTTGAGGGGCTTGGATATGGCGACTGGCTGGCCAATGAGGGGATAGAGTCGAGGGTCGGGGTGCGGGCGACGACGCCGGACAAGTTGCCGATCTGTGGCGCGCTGCCGGATGTCTCGCAGGCGATGGAAGTGTTTGCGGCGGTGCGGAAAGGTCAACGGGTTGAGCGGGATATGCCGCGCCATGACGGGGTGTTCTGTCTGGCTGGCCTCGGCAGCAGAGGCTTCGGGTTTGCGCCTCTGCTGGCCGATATTTTGGCGTCTCGCCTGTTCGGTGGCGCCTTGCCGGTGGAACAGGATGTGGCTGAAGCTTTGTCGCCTGTGCGGTTTCTGTTGCGCGGGTTGAAGCGTGGCCAGATTTGATAGCTGGCAGATCAGCCGGTGATGGCGGCAAAGTGCAGATGCATTCCCTGGCTCAGCGAACCGGTCAGTTTCATCTCTACGTCGCCGGCGCTGATCGACAAGCCGCCCGTGAAAGCTGCCGCGCAGCAGATGCCGAGAACGGCGAGGCATAAGAGGCCGCCGATCCATCGCTCCGAGGTGAAGCGGATGGGTTTTACGTGCTTGGTCTTTGCATTTGTTCCCATGTTTTGGGATGGATTAAACGCAAGGATGGTCATTGTCTTTCTCCCCTTTAGAGATTGGATTAGTGGCCTTCGAGATCGCGGAACTCTTTGCGCAGGCGCCATTCATCGCTGGTGACGCTGCGTTCGAGGTTTTTCAGCCGGTCTTCAAGATCCATGAAGGTGTATTTCAGATTGCCGAAAGTTGCGTGTGGGCGGTCCGAAACGCCGCGCCAGAACGCGTCTTCTTCGGGGCTGAGTGAAGGTCTGCCTAGAGGCGCACTGGGAACAATTATCCAGGCGATGATGTAGGCGAGAATTGCTGGGCCGCCGACAAATGCCAACACGAGAGCGGCAACTCTGACAAGGGTGGGCTCCCAGCCAAAGCGTTCTGCCAGTCCGCCACATACACCTGCAATAACACTGTCCGTCCGTGAGCGGTAGAACCGTTTCGGGTTGGGGGATGGCGCATATTCGTCATAGTCGCGGGGCATTATGAATCTCTCCTATAGTCTGTGTCAGTTGGGCGGCGTGTGCCTTGTCTTGTTTCATTGTCGATCAGCGCTTCGAGCGTTTCGATGCGGCGCTCCATACGTTTGGCGGAGCGCCA
>CAZXXY010000008.1:0-38446 GCA_964644755.1 uncultured Hyphomonas sp.
ATCCTGCAGAGGGGCAAAGTCAAAAAACGGATCGGTCACAGGGGGAGCGTTTTCCAATATATTATTCGCTGAGGGCATTGTTGTAACACTACTGCCACCTTGGATCGTTACGTCAGCCGCTGTTGAAATACTGGCAAGTGTAAAGCCAGTTCCACCGCTTACGTCAACGGCACCATTCGCAGCAATGCCGCATCCCGGCGTTACAAGGTCGGACCCGCCGGCTCCCACGACCGAGACAGAGTTTGTGTCCTCTAACGCGATCAAACAGGCATTCTGTGCGCCTCCGCTGATTTCAACTGTTGCAATTGCATCTATCACACTTGAGGTTGATGCTCCCAGGAGCCCCGCAAAGACGTACTGCTGTGTTGTGCTAACTTCGACCTGTATCGCTTGATTAGCCGGATTAACAGGCGATGGTACAATTGATAGGTCGAGTATGTCGGCGCCCGCATCAAAACCAGCAGCTGTTAATGCTGCAATAGCGACAGTTTCCGCACGTGTTGCATCAGAGGCTACACTAAAATCCAATGCGGCAGCTAGAGCGGCAATATCAGCTGCATACTGATTTTCTACACGGGTTCCATGTGATGCGCCCAATTCAACGGCTATCGATATAATGCCTATAATTGGGATAATCAGGAGGCCGGCCATTATATTGATTGTGCCTGATTCACTCTTAAAAAAGGCAGTTCTTGCTTTAAAGCGTTTCAATAAACGGAATTTGAGAAGAGAATTCATAGTGGTTACCGACAATAAAAACGTTCAACGTGTACTTCAATTTACTACCAGGTCGCTTTTGCATTTATCAAATGCAGCTACCTATACTTGTGTGCGGACGTATTTTTAGGGCGTAGCAGTGAATATATTATAAAAAAATAGGTTGAAGATTGCAGGATACTGCATGTCGTCTACAGTGCCTTATCCTGACAAAGCTAAAAACGGGCGGGACACCCGTTGGGGGCAGGCCACGATCTCTTGCCCGGATATGGTGATGAGCTGACGCACAGCGACTGAGGAGACTTTCGTTCACCTGATCCACCACGTCGAGTGGTAAGATAGACCATCGGAGATGGTTTGAGACAACGAGATGGTGAGTAAGTGAGTTGATGAGATGAGGTGTTGTAACCTGTAGCTTTATCGGCTCAGCATGACTACTACGGGGCCTGCTGGCTGGATACCTTTTCTAAATGATTTCTGACTAGGTTTGTTTTGTACGAGGCTATTCTGGCACATATCATGACTAAAAATTCTGAAAATGAGTTGGCCCGATTGCGCAGACAGGTTGCGCAATATGAAACATGGTTCCGTGCGATTGATAAGCATTCAAATTTCGATTTTTGGTTTAAAAATCAAGACTCTGAATACACTTATGTGAATCCGCATTTTGCCGCGAACATGAGCAAGGATGTCTGTAATCTTCAAAATATTCGTCCTGAAGAGATATTTGAAGCGGACCGACTCGAACGCGTTAAGGCCCTGGACAAACAGGTCATGGACGATGGCTATTTGAAGCGCGTAATCCCCTGCAATACGTCAGGGCGGTTGCAAATGCACGAAGAGCATAGATTTGCCGTCACAGATGAAAACGGGCAACCTGTTGGGCTTGGCTGTTTTGCATTCGAAATTACCGAGAAAAGTCTTGCGGAAGAGACCCTTGATCAGGCCGAGAAGATTGCCAATCTGTGTAGCTGGCGTTGGTCGGGTGATACGAATCTGCTGATTTCCTGCTCCGAACAAATGGCCGCGTTTTTGGGAATTACGATTACAGAAGCTTTCGAAGTGTTTCCCAAGCGGGCCGAGAAGCTCGTTCTGCCAGAAGATCGGCACATATTCCAGACGGTTGAAGACCGTATCAACGGTGTGTCAAATGAAGGCTATGAAATAGAATATAGGCTTCAACGTGCGGATGGCAGGATCATTCATGTGCGTGAAAAGGCAGAGCCGTTCTCGACGTCAGAAAATGCAATCGAATATCTCGGTGTGATGCAGGATATTACCCGGCAAAAGGTCACTGAGATTGCCTTGAAACAGGCAAATGAAACTTTAGAAGCGAAAGTTGAATTCAGGACAGCCGAGCTGCAAAGTGCGAAAGAAAAGGCTGAGGCGGCGAGTCAGGCAAAGTCTCAGTTTCTGGCCTCGATGAGCCATGAGCTTCGAACGCCAATGAACGGCGTGCTCGGCATGACGCAAGCCCTTCGGGCAACAAAACTGGATCAGGAGCAGATCGATCTCCTCGGTACAATCTACAATTCCGGCTTTGCGCTCGTCACGGTATTGAATGACATATTGGACTTTTCCAAAATCGAAAAAGGTAAGATTGAATTTGAAACCGAGCCGTTTTGCTTTCGTCAGGCCGTCAATGATGTCGTCTCATTCTTTACATCTGCGGCCAATGAAAAGGGGCTGGAATTCAGGGTAAAGGTCCATCAGAATGTCCCGAAATTTATGGTCGGGGATATTAAGCGAATACGCCAGATACTGGTTAAGCTGGTCGGAAACGCCATCAAATTCACGGCCGAAGGGCACGTGACGATTGATGTTGCGACGGTTGTTAATGATGGGATTGCTAGCGTTTGTATCAACATCACAGATACAGGCATCGGTATCGCAGCAGATAAGTTGGAACTGATCTTTGACGAGTTTACACAGGCAGAACAATCAGCAATACGCGAGTATGGCGGGACAGGCCTGGGGCTATCCATCACAAAGAATATTGTCGAAGCCCTTCCGGCAGGGAAAATTTCCGTGCGGTCCAAACGCGGAGAAGGGGCAACATTCACTGTGAATTTTGATCTCGATATACTGGCAGACGAAACGTCGGCCGAGGAACTATCGACCATTCCTAATTTCAATAATGAAGTTGTTCTCGTAATAAGCCTCGATGAAGAGCGCAGTCATGATCTAAAAGCCAAATTAAGATCGTGGAACCTGTTGCCGACAATATTCAAGCAACCAAAGCACGCCCTTAAGCTAATACAGCAGGCGAAGTTGAAAGATATCGAAGTCAAGGCGATTGTTGCCGATTATGATCGTGGGCTATATTCCGGCGCAGAATTAATTCGTATAATGAGAGAAACCAGATCCTTGACCGGTCTTGAAATGCTCATTTTGTCGCCTCGGGACCATCTTGAAGAATTCGAATCTGTGGACGATGTACGTGTTGTCACAACCGACAATGAATCTATCAATAAGGGCAATCTGAAGCGCGCACTTTTTGAAGTGCTGCAGCATAATGAAGTGCTGCAGCTCAATGAAGAGTCCAATAGTGGCAACCGAGGGGCGACGTCGCTAAAAATGTCCGCTGCCATGTAGGTCCCGTTGGCGGCGCTATTGGTTACCCCATACCTGTAGTGATAGACACCCAAGCGTATGAGGCCGCGCAGGATAAATTCGTACGCTTGCAGGCAGACGGCACTTAGGCGTTAAACCTCTTTGACGGTCTGCTCAATGCGTCCAAAGATCGACTTCCCGTCAGGTCCATGCATGTCGATGGCGACCTTGTCGCCTGCCTTCATGAATGGGGTCTGGAAGTCGCCGCTGGCGATTTTCTCGATCATGCGGATTTCAGCGATACAGGAATAACCAAGCCCACCTTCTGAAACCGGCTTTCCGGCGCCGCCATCTGTGCCCTTGTTCGAGACAGTTCCGGAGCCGATGATTGTGCCTGCGCAAAGCGGACGGGATTTGGCAGCATGCGAGACAAGGCGCGCAAGCGAGAAGGTGGCATCAACACCGGCTTCGGCGCGGCCAAAAGGCTTATCATTATAATCAACGATCAGCGGCAAATGGACGAGATTGTCTTTCCATGCAGAGCCAAGCTCGTCAGGTGTGACAGCAACCGGGCTAAAGGCGCTCGGGGGTTTGGACTGGAAGAAACCGAAACCTTTGGCCAGTTCTCCGGGGATAAGCCCGCGTAGCGAGACATCATTGACCAGCATAACAAGTTTGATGTGAGCCGCTGCATCCGCTTCTGAAGTGCCCGCTGGGACGTCGTCGGTAATAACGGCGATCTCACCTTCCATATCGCAGCCCCAGGCAAAGTCTGCGAGTGGGATATCATCGCGTGGCCCCAGAAAGGCATCCGAGCCGCCTTGATACATTAGCGGGTCATCATAGAAGCTTTCCGGTACTTCGGCGCCCCGCGCTTTGCGGACCAGCTCGACGTGATTGATATACGCCGACCCATCAGCCCATTGATAGGCGCGCGGCAGAGGGCTCTCGCACTCATGCTCATGGAAACGGAATGTCGGAACGGAGCCAAGCTCGACCTGTTCTGCGAGTTGCTGGAGCCGGGGCGCTGCAACGTCCCAATCATCAAGCGCGGCTTGAAGGGTTGCGGCGATGCCAGCCGCGTCCGTCGCTTTGGTCAGGTCTTTCGATACGACGACGAGCCGTCCATCGCGCGAGCCATTTTTCAGAGTGGCGAGTTTCATATTTGATTAGCCTTCGTCAGCAATTTTTTCGTGGAGCCACGCCGCATGGCGGGGAGCTTTTTTGGTTTCGGCCCATTCGGTAATCATGGGAACGGATACATCTTTGAGCTTTTTCATCTGCTCTTGCGTTGCGGTATCTGCAGCAAGCTCCAAACGATGTCCATTAGGGTCAAAGAAGTAGATTGATTTGAAGATACCGTGATTGGTTGGTCCCAAAACATCAATGCCGAGACTTTCAATATGAGCCTTTGCCTCAAGGAGTTTATCGAGGCTTTCAACCCGCATCGCGATATGCTGGACCCACTCGGGCGTGTTCTCATCGCGGCCCATATCCGGCTGCTCGGGCAGTTCGAAAAACGCGAGGACATTGCCGTTGCCCGCATCCATGAAGATGTGCATGTAAGGATCATACGCGCCGGTCGAGGGGACATGGTCTTCAGCGATGGCAAGCTGGAAGTCCATGCCAAGGGTTTTCTGATAAAATTCGACGGTTTCTTTTGCATCTTTGCAGCGATAGGCAACGTGGTGGAAACCGCGGGTCATTGGGGCGGGGGTGCTCATGAAGTGTCTCCATATTTCGCAGTGAATGCGGCATTCTGCTTGTGCGCGCATGGCAATCGCAATTCACGCCTCGCGTCAACCGCAATCTATATCAATGATGCTGACAAAATGCGAGGTCGGTCATGAAAAGGTTACCCCGCCATTCGAGATGCTGCCGGTTCGCTTTTTGATAGCTTGCGGGTCGTCAGCAAGGACAAAGCAAAGATAACGAAATGGGTCGCATTCATGGCCACTGGAAAGACGTAAAGTCCGATTTTTGTGCCAAAGAAATAGAGGGCGAACATCGTTGCAAGCAAGACAATAGGGCTGAAGAGGGCCATCCACCGTGGATAATTTGTTCGGCCTGTCAGGACTTGCTTGATCCAGATGACCGAGACAAGAAGCATGGCAACACGGAGCACATTTACGAATGGCTCATTGTGTTCCGAAAACAGCGCGAGCTGTCCCTGGATGGCCGTGCCAGCGGCAATCTCGTGGACGGTGGATGCAATGAAGAAGCGTTGGCCTATCCAAGCCGTACCAATCACGAAAGAATATGCTCCGATGCAGAAAAACGCGCCGGCGAGCGTTTTGCCCGCAGGTTCAAGGTTCTTCCCAAGGTGCCAATAGCCCACGAGGTATAGGGGGGCTGCCAATACGGCGATGAAATGACCGGCACTCAGCCGAGCGGCGGATATATCGTTGAAATAGAGGTAGTCCTTCACATCCTCGATTCCGCCATTGGGAGTATATTGTAGACAATACTCTCCAAGCCCGACGAGCAGAGCGGCAATCAACCCGATCCAGCCGGTGACCCTGACCCAGTTCATTCACTCGCCTCCGGCACGACCGGCGCCGTTGGAAGCGCGATTTCCAAAACCTTGTCGATTGGCGGAGAAGACAATGCGACTGTCTGTCCGTTCTGGAAGGCGACGCTCACCGTCTCGACGCTATCGGTTAGTCCAAGCCCGAAAATCAGATCACGGCCCTGATCCGAGCCGAGGCCCTGGGATGTGATGAGCTGTTTGATCTGCACATTGCCAGCAGCATCCGTCACGGTGACGCGGGCATTGAGAGAGGCAGCAATATTGGGCAGACGGACACGGAGGCTTTTATGCTCTCCGCCGTCATTTATATAGGCCAAAGACGGGCCGTCGAGATTGGCCCAGATCAGATCAGGCCAGCCATCGCCGTTAAAGTCCGACACGATCGGGGCGATTCCAAACAACCGGTTCTCGGCACCAGCACGCTTCTCCACGGGCTTGAACCCATCCCCATAATTCTGAAGGATCTTTCCGGGATAATGGGTGAGCAGCTGGTTGGCGGGGAAGCGGGCATAATTCTGAGCGGCCAATAGGTCTTCGAGCCCATCGAGGTTCATATCTGCAAACACCACGCCCCAGCCAAATCCGTAGCGGGCGGCATTCTGTTCTTCCGCCGTATCGCTAAAGGCAAGATCCCCATCATTGTGGAACAACATATATGACGGGTTGAGCACATCATCATCGCCAAGGTCGCCGCGCAGAAGCACAGGCGGAAGCGTGTATCCGATATTCGAAAAGTATAGATCGATCAGGCCGTCATTGTCATAGTCACCGGCGGCAACGCCCATTGGGTAGGAAAAGTCCGATGGGTTTGGAATGGGGCTGAAGGTGAGGTTGCCATTGTTGGAATACATCTCGACCTTTCCGGTGTCCTGAGCAATGACGAGATCACTGTCGCCGTCATTATCAAGGTCTGCAAAGACGCTGGTGAACGTGTTGTGCTGTCGCCATACGCCTGCCGACTGGGAAATATCCTGCCAGCGTCCATCTCCAGTGTTCAGGAATAGATAGCTATACCCGCCATAATTGTCAGAGAAGATCGTCTCCCCTTCAACTTGTTCGATTTTTATATATCCGGAGATATACATGTCTGCATGGCCATCAATGTTGATGTCACCAAAGGCGATCGAAAGCGGGGTCGTATTGTCAGCGAGCGGCAGATCGAGATTTACGCTTTCAAAGCTGCCCCCGACGTTCTCGTGAAACCAAACGCCGCTTTCCCGTGCGACAAACAGATCCGTGTCGCCATCATTGTCGATGTCGATACTTGCTGCGCCATGCGTGGCGTCTACGGCCCCTTTTGCGAAGCTCAGAGGTAGCTTTTCAAATCCACCGTTTCGAAATGCGAACAGCCCATCAGGTTGCGCATCGCCCCCGCCCAAAAACAATTCGTCCCGACCGTCACCATCAATGTCTATGGCCGCGCTGGCAAGGAAAGGAAGAGAGTTCACAAGGTCCGCTTCGTGTGCAAAGGGAAGAGCCACTTCGGTAAAGGACAAATTGGTGTCGCCTTGGGGGGTTCTTTCGGATTGCCAATAACGCAAAGCGCCAAAGGCGCTCAAAAGAAGGAAAATGATGACGCCAAGGCCGATAATCCCTGCACACCAGATGGCAATGAGAAGCCCCTTACTTTTGGCTTTCTTTGGTTCTGTCATTTTAGGACCTCCTAATTTGCCATCAAATAGCATCACTAATTTCGTCCGAAACTCGGTACCCAGCAGCAGACCATAAAACCGAGATCATTCTTTGCGTGTTAAGTACAGGCTAAATTTAGCCGATCTAAGCACCCTTGGCAAAAAGGCCTTTGATTGCAGGGCATGGCGATGATGTACTTGTGATTCGCTAACACTTGTTTGCATTTGCGGCGGTTGGTGGCAGTCTTGAAAGGAGCGATTGCTTGAAAGTAGAACCACGAATGGGTAGGGGCTCTGGGTCATGAATAAATTGTATCGTCTATTGCTTGTTCTGGTGTCCGGTTTCGGGGCCTTGGCGGGCTTATCTCTGACCGTGGAACACATTCAGACCGGAGAGGTCTGCCCCCACCTTGGTCCCATACCGGCTTGCTACCTTGTTCTTGTGGCCTATGCGATGATTTTTGCGTCGGCATTTACGCTTGGGAAGTCCATAGGTGTCCGTTTGTTTTTCGTCGGCTGGATCATTGTATTTGGCTTGGCCGCGAGCGGTGTCGTTATGGAGCTTATTGTTGGCGAGACCTGCCCACCCGGGCCAGCGGGCATACCGCAATGCTTCATCTCCTTCTCAATGGCGGTGGCTTGTCTGGTCTTCTTTGTATTGGCCAGGCGCACGCTTGCAGAGGAGCGCGCCAGATGATTGCTGCCCTTTCTATCATGATCATATTTGTGATCTCGTTCACCATTGTTCGAGTGGCTTCAGTGGCACTTAAATTGACAGGTATGCCGGAAGGGCAGGCGCGATTTCAGGCGCTCTCCGCCCTGACGGGCACCGGCTTTACGACGACAGAAGCTGAAATGATTGTGAATTATCCGATCCGGCGTAAAACCATTGCCTATCTCATGATCGTTGGCAATCTCGGTTTGGTGTCATTCGTATCGACACTCATGATTTCCTTTATGCGGACCGATGCAGAGCTGGGTTCTATTGCAGAGCAGATTGTGTGGATCGCGGGGGGTGTTGGTTTCTTGTGGTTGTTGATGACCAACTCATTTGTCGATCGGATTTTATGCGGCATGATCGCTGGCTTATTGCGTAAGTTCACCATGCTAGGACGTCGCCGCTATACGCGCTTGGTGCAGCTTGGAGACGGCATCAGTCTTGTTGAACATCAAGTCGCCAATGATGAAGCCCAGACGATTGGGCAGCTTCTTGAGCATTATCCCAATCTGCAGTCTGTGTCCGTCAAGACTCATGAGGGCAAGACGCTGACCAGCGTTTCTGAGAATTATGTGTGTGTACAGGGGGACGCTATTATCTTGTTCGGCAAGGATGATGAGCACGAGCAATTAGCGCATGAACACAGCACATAGTTTGACGGTTCCGCACCGTTGACGGTCCCGATAAAACGACGAGAGGACCTGACCGAGCTTAGGACGCGGCTCTGGTGGCGACGAGATGCTGCGACATTTCAAGTGCCATTTTATCAAGATTATCGCTCATGGCTGCAACAATATCAGCCGCTTCACGTGATCTTGTGTCTGTCGAGAAACTCGCGGATCTCAAGGACGTGGCCCCTGTCCTCCGGTTTTCGATTTCCCAAGTCGCATTGAGCACAACGGTCCGGCCTTGCTCAAGCTCGAAACGGGTAATGTCGATGCGCAGAGCGATGTCCGCTTGTGTGACAAAATTCGATTCATAGGCAAAGACGCGCTGCGTGTTCAAATTGTTCGAAATGTTCTCGACCAGAACGTTCGAGACATTGCGGCCCAATTGATCTGCCCACTGCTCATATTCGAACGTTTCTATCTTGTGACGTTGATCGCGTGTGACGATTTCGTCGCGCTTGAGATAAGATGGGATGCCGGTTGGTCCGACAACAATTGCGAGATCCTGTTCTCCCCAGTCAGCGACAACACCGGCGGACTGGCCGTCGAGTATGTAGAGATTGGCTTGAGGCGAGGATGCGCAGCTCGCGACGAGAAGGATGCCTGCTATTATGGACGCGAAGCGCGCTGGAGTTTGTTTTAACATGGTCTACTATCTTCCTCTCAAGACGGATTCAGGATTGGCTTCGATGTATGAAACGAGCGACCTAAAGGCAGCGGCACTTGCATTGATTTCCTGCAGGGCCTGCCTGAGTTCATAGGAAATTGGATCGCTAGGTTGCAGGCGGGATTGAGCCAAGGAAAGCGTATTCTCCAATTCGGTGAGACTTGTTTCAGCTTGGCGTAGAGTTGACGACAGATCGACAAGTGTCTCTCCGGATAATGTCTCGGTCAGTTTCGCAACCGAGTCCTCGATTGTTACAAGCGTTTCGCCTTCCAGTTTGCGGGTCAGCGTTGCAAGTGAACCTTCTTCGCTACTGAGGACGGAGCGAAGCGTTGCCGCTGTTTGCGGTAGATCCGCCGCCATAAGAGACGTGATGGCTTTGACGGCTTCATCGGCATCTGTCAGGAGGAATGGTAGATAGTCCGCCGCTCCAGTAACGCCTTCATTGGTAAGCAGCCCTTCGACGGATTCGAGCGTGGCGGTGATTTGCGCGACAAAGGCGTCAAGCGGGAGTTCTTCGAATTTACCGATCAATTCGCCCAAACCGGAGTCAAATGTCGGCATTTCTGGATACTCGTCCGACTCGTCACCAAGCTGCCGGAATGGCCGGTCAGGATGGAAATCCAAGGCAACATAAAGTTGTCCGGTTAACAGGCTCTGGGACTTCAGCGACGCGCGCATGCCCCGATTAACAAGCGGCTGGAAGAGGGTGTACTCGCCCTCATTAACACTGGCATTCCGCAGTGTTTCGGGATGAAATTCGAGGACCAATCGCGGGATCACATCAGCGGTCTCGGTGTTGTAAACGCCTTCGATCGACACAACTTGACCCATCTCGATGCCGCGGAACTCAATTGGAGCACCGACTTCGAGACCTGTAATCGATTGCTCGAAATAGGCGACGAAGTAGCGCTTTGTCTTGAACACATCGCGGCTCGCGAAAAGAAAGAGCGCGCCTGCGGCTAACATGGCCGCGCCAATAACGAAGGCGCCAATTGCAGTTGTGCTTGCACGTTTCATGGTTACAGTCCTTGTTCTGTTTTTGATGATCCCCGACTCAGAAACTCGGCCACTTTTGCAGAGGGCGGGGATTTTACGAGATCAGCGACATTTCCGAGAGCGGTCTGAGTTTTTTCGTCGGCATCGACGAACACAGCCCGGTCTCCAATTTCGAATATACTTGCAAGTTCATGGGTCACGACAACAACGGTGGCTCCGAGGCTGTCGCGGATTTCGAGGATGAGTTCGTCCAGTCGTTTAGAGCTGATTGGGTCCAGTCCGGCGGAGGGTTCATCAAAGAACAGGATATCGGGATCAAGAGCCATAGCTCTGGCAAGGCCCGCCCGCTTTTTCATGCCGCCGGATATTTCCGAAGGATAATACTCCTCAAAGCCTGCCAAACCGACAAGCGACAGCTTGAACGCCACAATGTCGGCAATGTCACGATCCGAGTGCGATGTATATTGTTTCAAGGGGAGAGAGACATTCTCTGCAATGGTCATGGAACTCCAGAGTGCGCCACTTTGATAGAGGACTCCAAAGCGCCGAATTGTTGATTGTTCGACAGTGTCATTAGCAGACCAAAGGTTTTTGCCGTCGAATTTGATGACACCTTTGGCAGGGCGATTGAGGCCGATCATGTGCTTCAACAAAGTGCTTTTGCCGCTGCCGCTGTCGCCCATGATGATGAAGACTTCACCTTTCTGAACTTCAAAATTCAGATTCTCCTGAACAACATAGGAGCCGTACGCCATGGAGACGTTTTCGATCGAGATAGCAGTTTGGCCGGTGTTCTGGGTCATATGCCGATCCAATTCGTCAGGACTGCGAAAATGGCGGTGGTGACAATGATCGCGAGGATGCCGCTAACAACGGCGCGTGTTGCAGCATCACCAACGGCTGATGCACTTCTACCGCTCTCCATGCCGTATCGACAGCCAGTGATCGCGACCAGCATTCCGAAGACGGTGCCTTTGAAGACGCCCAGCAGGACATCTGAGATCGTGATGGCATTCTGTGTTTGCGATATGTATTCGAGGGTCCCCAGATCGAGCATCGTTGTGCCGATCACATAGCCGCCAAACATGCCAATCGCGTCGCCGTAGAGCACGAGCAGGGGCGTCATCAGTGCCAGTGCGATCATTCGTGGTAAAACCAGAAACTCGATTGGCGAGATGCCGAATGTTGTCAGTGCGTCAATCTCTTCGTTGACTTGCATCGTACCAAGTTGGGCGGCATAGGCTGCGCCGGTTCGACCAGCGAGGACAATGGCTGTCATCATCGGGGCGATTTCCCGTGTGTGGCCAAGGGCTACCAAATTGGCGACAAAAATCTCGGCCCCGAAGAGCTGAAGTTGGACTGCCCCCATAAAGGCCAGAATAACACCAAGGAGCAGATTGACGACACCGACAATGACGATGGCGTCTGGACCAGCTGCCTGGACGAACGTTTTAAGGTCGCTTTTCTCAAAATAGGCTTTGCGTCGAAGAAGCCGGCCCAAGGCAGACCCAACGGTTCCGGTAAATGTAAAGAAAGCCCGCAACTCGCTTAGACCTTCGATGGTTTTTTCGCCCACAGTGGTGACAAAGGCAAACCGCTGCTTGGGCGCAGGGGAGGTGTCCTGGGGGACGGCACTCTTTGCCAGCGCCAAGAGCCTTGCGGCGCCTGTTGGAATGTTTGAATAGTCGAGCGCTATGTCATGGCGTTCGGCCTCGGTCGCAATTTTCTTGATTGCCGCCAGACTCAGGCTGCCCCATTGCACGTCAGGGGCGATATGGAACCCTATTTGGGTCAGGCCGCCAGAGGCTATGGCGTTATTGGCTTCGGCGTATAGATTGGCGGCTTGCTCGGCATCCGCTCCGTCGAGATCAGGAATTTGGATATTGAGGTATGTACCCGATAGCGTCGTGAAGCTCGAATTTGTCATATCGCATCACCCGAACTGCTTATGCAGTAGGTTGCAGAGCCATTTGGCGCACAGAAAAGCCCTCTTGGAAATCGGTGAGATTTCGCAAGTTTATATAAAACAGGGCTTTTGCAAGGCTGATTTAGCAATATGAGGGGTCTTTCTACTGGTTTGCCTGCCATGTTCAGGCGGATTTATGGGCGGGTTTATCCATTCGGGCCTCAGTATTCCGCAAATCTCCTAAGGCCTTCAATTTCTCAACTTGGCCTGCAGATCACGTGCCAAATTGACCGATCTTCACCCGTTTAGTGGCGAGCCAAGTATTTTATAGGCTTAACCAACGAAATATTCGTTAAAAGTTTCCGTGAATTCAGGGTGAAACAGCAAGTTTTCGGACTGATTGGCGAAATTATACGATAAGGGGCGATCCTGGCGTCATTGTTACGCCTTGTGGGCGAATTTGGCGCGCCGATGATCTAGAGTTACGGCTCGAAACGCCCAGGGGCGAATGGAGCTTGCATAAGTCTCAGCGAGCGGTATTGCTGAGGTCGTAGAAAACTTGGATTACGGTCGAAATATAAAGCCTTGAAATGTGTTCAGACAAATCGCTGTCAGGCGGCATCGGGCGAAAGAGAATAGGCACTGAATTATGACTAAATCATCTCCCGGCACTGATTTGCTGCGCTCGCCAACCAAAACCAAGTCTACCGGCTTTAATCGTCAGGAACGTCGCGAGCTTGGGCTTGAGGGGCTTCTTCCGCATCGCGTGACGACGCTTGATGAACAGGCCGCTCGCGCCTTGGAGAACATGCGCCGTAAGTCTTGTGATATCGAGAAGTATATCTTCCTGTCCGCGCTTCAAGATCGGAATGAAACTCTATTCTATCATCTCATCTGCAATGAGATGGATGAGATCATGCCGCTCATCTATACGCCGACGGTTGGCCAGGCCTGCCGGGAATTTGCCCATATCTTCCGTCGCCCCAGAGGGCTCTACATTACGCCTGATCACAAAGGCCGGATCCGTGAGGTTCTCGACAATTGGCCGTCTGCGGATGTGAACACAATTGTTGTGACCGATGGCCAGCGCATATTAGGTCTGGGCGACCTCGGGGCCAATGGCATGGGGATCCCGATAGGGAAGTTGGCCTTGTATACGGCCTGTGCAGGGGTTGAACCGGGTAAATGCCTGCCGATTATGTTTGATGTCGGAACCAATAATGAAGAGCTTCGCAATGACCCGATGTATTTGGGCTATCCCGGAGACCGCATAACCGGTGATGAGTATTTCGAACTCTTCGACGAACTCATTGAAGCCCTTCAGGATAGATATCCCGAATGCCTCGTTCAGTTCGAAGATTTTTTGACCCCCAATGCCTATGCAATTCTCGACAGGTTCAAAGACAAAATTCTGTGTTTCAATGACGACATTCAGGGCACAGCGGCGGTCACGCTAGCGGGGCTGTATTCAGCCGCCAGCGCTACGGGGATGGATTTCAAGGATATGCGGGTCATGTTCCTTGGAGCCGGATCGGCTGCGACAGGGATTGGTGACTTGGTTGTGGCTGCCTTCGAGCGGGCAGGTTTAACGCGTGAGCAGGCTTATGCGCAGGTCCAGTTTGTGGATATGGATGGACTGCTGGTTCGCGGACGAGCAGGTTTGATGGCGCACAATGAGGCTTATGCTGTAGACTCTGAGCCGCTTGAGTTCGAGCCCGCGCTGAAAGCCTTCAAGCCACATGCCCTCATTGGTGCAACCGGGGCGCCGGGCGTATTCACCGAGTCTGTTGTCAGACAAATGGCGCAGTTCAATGAGCAGCCAATTGTATTTGCCTTGTCAAATCCGACGTCGAAAGCGGAGTGCACAGCGGAAGACGCTTATAAGTGGACCGATGGCAAGGCGCTCTTCGCGTCGGGAAGCCCGTTCGATCCGGTGACTTGGAAGGGGAAGACGCTAAAGCCCGGACAGGGAAACAATGCCTACATATTCCCGGGGATAGGGCTTGGCGCGATCGCGGGAAGTCTTGCCCGTTTGCCTCAAGACCTGTTTTTGACAGCCGCCCTGTCGCTTGCAAACTCCGTTGATAAACATCACTTCGAGACGGGGACCTTGTATCCGCCGCTAAAGGACATCAGGGCAGTGTCGCGGCAGATCGCAATTGACGTTGCCTTGGCGGGTGTTCAGGCGGGGCTTAATCGCGACGGAGCAAATTATAGCGCTGAAGACATGGCGACACGTGTTGATCAAATGATGTACGTTCCGGCCTACTAAGGCCGGGGTTTCCAGTATGGCAAAGACGGCCAGGAACAAACCAGGGTGACAAAGGTCAGTCCGGCAGAGTTTGTTGCGGCGGTCAAACGCCCCGTCCGCCGGAGTGATGCGGAGCAGCTATTGGCGTGCTTTGCCCGCATAATCGGCATGGATGTCCTTGAAGAGATCGTGCGCATCGGCGTCGACGATGTAAGGCAGAACTACGAAACCATTGAGGAATAGCGCGCTGCGCGTTATGAGAGCGCTCGGAACTATGGATAAATCCTGAATGACTATCATCGTTGCTGCGCTTTATAAATTTGCCCCTCTGCCAAACTATGTGGACCATAAAGGACCGCTTGAGAGCGTATGTTCAGGCGCTGGGGTCAAAGGGACGATCCTCTTGGCTGCCGAAGGGGTGAACGGCACAATTGCCGGGTCGCGCGACGGCATTGATGCGGTGCTTGCACATTTGCGGACATTGCCCGGATGCGGCGATCTCGAGCACAAGGAATCGGCCGCCAAGACCATGCCGTTTTTACGTATGAAGGTACGGCTCAAAAAGGAGATCGTAACGCTCGGCGTTGAAGGGATTGACCCGACCAGCACAGTTGGAACTTATGTCGAGCCTGAAGACTGGAACGCTTTGATCGCCGACCCTGATACGGTCGTCATTGATACCCGCAATGACTATGAGGTCGGCATCGGGACTTTCGAGGGCGCTCTCAATCCCGAGACCAAAGCATTTCGTGACTTCCCCGAATGGTTTGAGGAGTTCCAGAAGACAAACACCAAGCCAAAAATTGCCATGTTCTGCACCGGTGGTATTCGCTGTGAGAAATCAACCGCTCTGTTGAAGTCCAAAGGGTTCGATGATGTCTATCATTTGAAGGGCGGCATTCTAAAATATCTCGAGACCGTGCCCGAGGCGCAGAGTAAATGGCAAGGCGAGTGCTTCGTGTTTGATGCCCGCGTTTCAGTGGGGCAGGGATTGGCGCAAGGGTCTTATGATCAGTGCTTTGCCTGCCGCCGACCCATAACCGAGGAAGACAAAAAGCATCCGACCTACGAGAAGGGTATTTCATGTCGTATCTGTATTGATGAGTATACGGATGAAGCTAAGGCGCGTTTTGCTGAGCGGCAGAAGCAGATTGGCTTGGCGCGAGCTCGCGGCGAAGCGCATATTGGAGAAGAGGCGCAGAAGCCGAAAGCGGCCGCGACCGAGACGGAGTAAAACATGACCCCGCTTCCTATTCTATACTCGTTCCGGCGCTGCCCCTATGCCATGCGGGCGCGTTTGGCCCTCCTGGCGTCCGGGCAACAGGTCGAGTTGCGCGAGGTCGTGCTCCGTGACAAACCGGCAGAAATGATCGCAGCGTCACCTAAAGCAACTGTGCCAGTGCTGGTCTTGCCCGATGGAACGGTCATTGATGAAAGTCTGGATATTATGGAATGGGCACTGGCTAAGAGTGATGCTCTTGGACTGCTAGCCAGTGACCCTGATGAGCAGCGGGCCTTGGTGCGGCAATTGGATAGTGACTTCAAGCCCTATCTCGACAAGTACAAATATCCAGACCGTCCCTCATCGGTGTCCGACCCTGACCCGCGCGGGAGAGGGATGTTATGGATAGAGACACATCTGGCTCCCCGCTTGACGACGTCATCCAATCTATTCGGGGAACGGGTCAGCTTTGCCGATTTTGGAGCATTCCCATTTATTCGCCAGTTTGCTCATGTCGATCGGAATTGGTTCACAGAGCATGCTCCCAAGCCAGTGTCAGCATGGCTGCAGCGACATTTGGCAAGCGCACGGTTTGAGGCGGTCATGCCCAAATACCCCCAATGGGTGACAGGCCAAGACAATATGGTGACCTTAAACAAATAGGCAATTTTATTGCTCTCAGAGAGATGTTTTGCTCTCGTCTTAGGCAAATGGCGTCATTGTTGAGGCAATTTCGCAACATTTTCCCTTTTCTTGTGTTTTTAGCGTCGAATCGTTTTGACCTACCTTTGATTGAATGGCAGCGTTGTCGCTTATCTAGGGGAGAATTGATATGATGAAACGAATGTTGAAAACCAGCGTTGGAGTTGCGTCGCTGATTGCAATGACATCTGCTTACGCAATGCCTGCCTTCGCACAGGACGCTGATGAAGACGAAGAAGCCGTACAGGAAACTGTGGTTATTCTGGGGTCGCGGCGTGCTGCACGCTCTGCCGATGACACAATCGCTCCGGTGGATGTGATTAGCGGAGAAGAACTCAATAAGCAGGGGGATGTGGATATTCTCAACGTATTGAGAACATCTGTGCCTTCGTTCAATGTAAATGAACAGCCAATCTCGGATGCAGCGACGCTCGTTCGACCGGCAAACCTGAGAGGTCTCCCGCCAGATTCGACCCTTGTTCTTGTCAATGGCAAGCGCCGCCACCGGTCCGCTGTTATCGCTTTTCTCGGCGGAGGTATTTCAGATGGCGCGCAAGGGGCTGACCTCTCGGTCATTCCATCAATTGCTCTAAAGCAGCTCGAAGTGCTGCGCGATGGTGCGGCATCACAATATGGCTCGGATGCGGTTGCAGGTGTGTTGAACTTCCAACTGCGTGACAACACTGAAGGGCTTATTGTTGAAGGCCAGTGGGGTTCGACCTATGAAGGCGACGGAGATCAGTTCCGCATCGCAGCAAACTTCGGTGTGCCAATTCCGATTGCGCAGGGCGGCTTTCTGAATGTGAGTGCCGAGTATGGTGAAGCAGATGCAACGGACAGATCCGTTCAGCGTGATGATGCTTTGGCTCTGCTCGCAGCTGGCAACACCGCAATCAATGATATCTCTGTAAATACCGTGACCACTGATGTCGTTCAAATTTGGGGACAGCCAGAAGTCAGGGGAGACTTTTCTCTCTTTGCGAATTCCGGAATTGATCTGAATGATAATCTAGAGCTCTACGCTTTCGGGAATTATGCAGAGCGGGAAGTAGAAGGCGGCTTTTTCTTCCGGAACCCAATCGATCGGGGCGGCGTGTTTTCCAATGATGGCGGCGAGACACTTCTCGTCGGGGATTTGACGGAAGACGGTTCCGGCGCTTGCCCGACTGTTGCTGTCACTGATCTTGTTCCAGATCCGGTTGCCTTCCAGCAAGTTCTGGATGATCCTGACTGCTTCGTCTTTAACGAACTCTTTCCGGGCGGTTTTACCCCGCGGTTTGGGGGCGATGTAACTGACTTCTCGTTTGTTGCGGGTGTTCGCGGCGGTATTCCTCTCGCAGGATCGGAGCTGTTCTATGATGTCAGCTTTACCCGAGGCGAGAATGAAGCCGATTTCTTCATCCGCAATACAATCAATGCCAGCCTTGGGCCGCTCACGCCGACTGAGTTTGACCCGGGCACCTATGTCCAGACCGATACCAATCTGAATTTTGATGTGAGCTATGGTTTGGCAAATACCTTCTTTGCATCGGACATCAACCTTGCGGCTGGTTTCGAATGGCGTCGGGAAGAATTCGAAATTATTGCTGGTGATCCAGAGTCTTTTGAGCTTGGACCGTTATCCGCTCAGGGTTTCTCTTCGAGCTCGAACGGCTTCGGCGGCTTTAATGCTGGTAATGCCGGTGTGAATTCGCAAGAAAACTATGCGATTTATTTCGACACCGAAGTCGACGTGACGGATCAACTGACCGTTCAAGGTGCTGTGCGCTATGAGGATTTCTATGACTCCTTCGGCGACACGTTCAACTATAAGGTCGGTGCCCGTTACGAAGTTTCGGACGCGATCTCGGTTCGTGGTACCTACTCGACGGGCTTCCGTGCCCCGACGGCTGGACAGGCAAACGTCTCGAATGTGACGACAGCCTTTACCGGCGGCGTGCTGCAGGATCAGGGGACACTTCCACTTAACACAGCTGCTGGTCAGCTGGTGGCAGACTTCCTCGAAACGGAAACCGGAGTACGGCCCGAGCTTGGTCCTGAAGATTCAGAGAACTTCTCGATTGGTGCCGCGCTTAACCATCTTGGTGTGAACCTGACAGTCGATTACTTCCGCATCAATGTGGATGATCGCATCTCGATTTCAGATCAGATCAACTTTGTTGACGCACTGACGACAATTGGTGCTGCAAACGGTGTTGTCGTTGCAGATGGTTCTTCACCATTTGCCGCACTGACAACTCTAGATGCTGCTGGCGTGCTGAACTTCGGCGACTTTGCCGGGGCCGAAGATCTTGTATCCTTCGGGTTCTTCACGAACTCGTTCGATACAAGAACACAAGGGATCGATGTTGTTGCGAACACGAGTTACGAGTTCTACCCTGGGAGCAACACAACGTTCACATCAGCTTTCAATTGGACCGACACGACAGTGACGGACAATGGTTTGGACACTGCCGCGCCATTGTCATTTGGACGTCAGCGTCAGCTTGAAGAGAATATCCCAAGCCTCCGCGGCAATATCGCCGTGAACCATACACATGAAAATTTCTATGGACTGGCCCGGGTGAATTTCTTCGGTGAGTTCTTTGAGTGTCATCTCGATTCGATCAACAATGATCCAACTTCGGGCTGTGATCTCCCGATTGACGGGAGCCTCGAGGTCACGGTTGATCTCGAAGCCGGTGTGACGATTGCAGAACATGTCACGCTTGCAGTTGGGGCGCGTAACGCCTTTGACTCAACACCAACCGAGAACCCGTTCTCGGGCATTGTCGGCGCGCAGTTCCCGACAACAGCGCCAAACGGCTTTAATGGTGGATCATACTATGTCCGCCTACGTGCAGAGTTCTAAAATTTGAACAGATAATTGTTAGAAGGGCCTCGCAAGTCGAGGCCCTTTTCCGTTTTGGAGACAGAATGCCGTGCGTGTATCACAATGATTTGGACATCACGATGATGGCGCTTTCGGCCCCGGAGGAGCTGACATGATTTTCGCGCCTTAGGACTTTATATCCGGCCGCGCGATAAAGCGGTTCGCCCGGAATTGTGGAGCCAAGCTCGATCCGTGAAAACCCCTCTCGCCTCGCAGCGCTTTCTGCAAGGTGGAGAAGGTAGGATCCAACACCGCGTCGGATCCAGTCTGGATGGGTGTACATCGCACGAATTCGCGCCGCGTCGGTCGCGGGGTTGGACAAGCGGTCATCGCGTCCCGATGTCTCATCACCACCATAGAGAGTCCGTCTGCGTCCCCAGCCGCCACATCCAACCATGACGGGCGCACCCTCGAGACTAGTCTCGACAATAAAGTATGTCTGGTCAGCGATCAGGCTACGATCAATGCCCATACTGGCGCGCGTTGCCTCGATTTCTGCGGGAGAGAGAAATGCTGCCATGTTGTGGAGAATTGCAGCCTCCATCAGGGCCAGTATCGCGGGAATATCCGATGATTTGGCATGGCGGTGTGACAGGAGAATCAGCGGTTTACGCAATGATTTATCTTTCTGACCTGATCCTTTTTTGGGCTAGAGATGTTTAGCATTTCATTCAATTACTTTAGACTCCTCTTGAGGACAGGGAAATGGCTTATGAGACGAATGATCATATCACTCGCTGCAAGTACTGCTTTTGTTGCGTGTGGGTATAACGGGGTCGAACGTGTATCCACGCCGGCGACAGCGGCGTCAGCGTTTGGGGCAGAGAGTGCGATACGCGATGTGCTTGCTGTGCAGGCCGCTGCATGGAACCGGGGCGACATTCCCGCTTTCATGGAGCATTACTGGAAGAGTGATGAATTGCGGTTCGGCTCCGGCGGCACCATCACCCGCGGATGGCAGGCAACGCTTGACCGCTACCTGCAGAGATATTCGAGCCGTGAGCAGATGGGGCAACTCGCCTTTTCCGATCTAGAGGTAGAACAATTGGCTGCCGATGCTGCCATTCTGCACGGGCGCTGGAAACTGACGCGCCAGAATGATTCGCCCTCGGGATTGTTTACTCTTGTGCTTCGCGATTTTGGCGATGGCTGGGTGATCGTAAGTGACACCACAACGTCGGGGTGATGGCGATGGAGCAGAGGTGCTCTCAAGGTTCGCACGGAGAAAATTGAATGCCGCAAAAATCACTATTTGAACCAGAAACTGGGCTACAACGCTTTGTTTGCGCCCCCTCGTTCCGGTACGCGATTATCTTCCTTATTTTTGCTAACGCGATCATTTTGGGGGCGTTGACGTTCACCGAGCCGGATACTTCTTGGCACCGGCAATTGCTATTGCTGGACTATGCGATTTTGGCAATTTTTGTTGTTGAACTGGTGCTCAAGCTCATTGCGTGGCGGCTCCGCTTTTTTAGAGGGGGCTGGAACATTTTCGATGCATTGGTGATCGGTGTATCACTGGTCCCGGCCATCGGGGCGTTCTCCGTCTTGCGGTCTATGCGTGTCCTGCGCGTTTTGCGGCTTTTGCATTTCGTCCCGATGCTACGGCGGATCACAGAAGCGCTTTTCCGCGCTTTGCCGGGTATGACTGCGATCATCGCTGTCATGGTTTTGATGATCTATGTTGGCGCAGTGATCGGCACGAACCTTTATGGATCGACGGAAAACCCCGAAGTAGAAGCCTTGTTTGGCGACCTTCATTCCTCTGCTTTGAGCCTGTTTCAGGTCATGACGATGGACGGGTGGCGGTTTGAAGTGATGCAGAAAGTGATAGATGACGGCAATCCATATGCCTGGCTATTCTTTCTGATTTTCATATTCCTTGCGAGTTTTGCAATATTGAATCTGTTCATCGCAGTCTTTGTCGAGGCCCTTCAGGCTGAGCATGATGCGGAAACCGATGACAAGATTGATGAGCTTGAAGATTTGGCCGAGGACGGAGCGCAGATGAACAAGCAGATGCTGCAAATGCTCCAGGAGATTAAATCCGAGATGGCTGGATTGCGCGCCGAGCTAGAGGTCGTGCGCAGCCAGCGGCCAGCCCCGAAGGCAGATTAGTTCAATCGCAGGCTCACAAATGCCATTTTTACTGGTACAGTATGTGCCATATGAGCATTTGGCAGCGCATACTGGATATCGGCCGATCCCTGTTTGAACCAGATGGGGTCCCTGAAAACCTGCCCGAAGATATGGAATGTGCGCCTGATCCTCACGATGTTGGTTTTACGGCTGCAGTTATTGGCTTGGGGGCGAAACTTGCTAAAGCGGACGGAACAGTTACTGACGACGAAATTGCCGTATTTTCGCACGTTTTCCGCGCATCACCGGCAGATCAAGCTGCAGTGCGGCGCGTCTTTTCCTTGGCTCAGAAAACGGTCCGCGGCTATGAATCCTACGCCCGCAAGATCGGCAAGAAGTATAGAAACCGCCCCTGTCTGTTAGAAGGGGTGCTAGATGGCCTGTTCTATATCGCCGGCGCCGACGGTGTTGTCACTCAGGACGAGATGATCTTTCTGGAAACAGTGTCGGCCGCTTTCGGGTTTTCCGAAGCCACCTTCCGCCGAATCAGGGCTAGCCATTTGGGCGCAACGCCCGATGACCCATACGCCATTCTCGGCGTTTCGCATGATGCCGAGTTCGATGAAATCCGCGTGGCTTATCGGAAGCTCATGGCGGACAACCATCCCGACCGCGTTGTGACCAATGGCGCGCCCAGAGAATTTGAGACTGCCGCCCATGACAAAGCCGCTGCGATCACATCAGCCTATGCAAAAATACGTGTAGAGCGTGGATTGCTGGTCCGTCCGGATTGACCTTTCAGGCAAAAGCAACCATCTTCAATTCAGCAAAAGGAAAAGATCATGACAGCTAATGGAACAGCGGGTGGTTCAATGACCCCTCTTGCAGGGCTTTTAGCCCTGTTGAACAAGGCTGGTGTTCTGTGCAGGCGTATCTTTTTGGGCGGGTTGTTTATTATTGCCGCCGGCATTGTCGCGGTCGCCACGACGTTTCTCGGTGTTATCCTCGCGATTGCAGCAGTCTTGCTGCGGTTTTCAGGACGCCGAGGGCGGATGGCATCGCCAGCAGGCTCGGCAAGCGCGAAAGGGGCAGAGACCTCGAACCCGGTGACGCTTGAAGCTCGTCAAACCGGTGAAGGCTGGACGGTCGAGTAGATTTTGTTTCCCTACTGGAGCCTCAGCCATCGGTATTTACCGACAACTCATTTGAATCAGACTCCTGTGGCAGCGTTTGAAGCGTTTCTGTCTCGGTTGTCGGCGGCGCTTCGATGACATGCTCTTGCGCTTCGGCAGCTTCAAGTTCAGCTTGAGGGGCTGCTGTTGGAGGGGTCAGTGCTGTAATTGCTGCAATGAAGCCAAAAGCCAAACCCATGAAAACCAGTGTCGCCGTCGTGCCGAGCGTAATCAGGCCGCTTTTATGTGCAGTGTCACCAGTAAACCCTTTTATAAACCAGAAGGTCTGCCAAGGTAGGGCCAGTATTGGTAGAATGAACACCATCGCCAGAATTCCAATAGTAAAATTTGGCAAATCCTCAATCTCCCCCCCATAAACGAGCCGTATAATCTGGACGGTAATCACTGTAATTACTGTAAAAGTGGTGGCGAAATACAGACCGCTACCGATGGCTGCCCGCAATGTCCACTTTTTGACCTGTAGGACCGCTGCCCACGCGCAGGATATTCCTCCAATCAAGCATGCCCATAGGAAGAATGGTGAAATGGTCGCTGCCGCTTTCCATATGTTACCGCTCGACAGACCATCGAGAATTCGGGCGCCTCTGCTGGGACCGTCATCCTCTTCTTCGTCTTCGTCTTGGGCGTTTCGCCGCCCAGCTTCCAAACCTGCGCGGAAGGCGCTCGTGGTCAGGGCAGTGGTCTCATTGGTTTCGATGACTTGTTCGGAAGCCACTGGCGGTGAGGGGGCGTCTGGTACCAGGCTGCTGACGGCGAGCGTCGAGACAATTGCAGCGACGAAAAAGATGCCGGGACCGAGAATGTAACCTACGCGCCCGCTTGGGCGATCTCCCGCAACCAGTGAGGCGGCCCGCCAAGGCATAAATGTCACGATGAACAGTGTCGGTAAGACAGCGAGTATGGCCAATCCCAGTGAAACGACGAGCCCGTCAATTCCCCCAACGATATTCTTGTCTTCGAGATCCTCTAACTCCGGCATTTCCATCGGTTGTCCCCCAAATCAATCCAAACATTTCATAATCATTATCGTATCAGCCCAACAGTCAAGCTTAGATGATTGGCATAGGATTTTTTGCGAACCCTGATAAAGCGTCACTATGGGATTTCGCGACTTCTTGCTTTTATTTGCCGTTTGCCTTGTCTGGGGCCTCAATATCGTTGTGACGCGATGGACGGTTTTTGACGCCGCGGTGCCGCCTATATTCTTCGCAGCTGTTCGTTTTTTGGGCGTCGCGGCGGTTCTATTGCCGTTCCTGAGGCCGGTGCCGAAAGACATCACGACGCTGTTCTTCATATCCTTCTTTATCGGTTCAGGTCATTTTGCGCTTTTGTTTCTCGGACTTGCCAATGCCGAGGCGTCTGCTGCATCGGTGGTCGGACAATTGGGGGTGCCGTTCGCGACATTGATGAGCATGGCCTTTTTGGGTGAGACGATTGGGTGGCGGCGCGGCCTTGGCATCATGCTCGCTTTTTCAGGTGTTTTGGTGATCGCGGTTGATCCGGCAAGCTTCACAGTGTCTTACGGCCTGCTTTACATCGCGGGGGCGGCATTCATCGGCTCGGTGGGCGGCATATTGATGAAACGCATGAGCCCAATACCAGCCCTGCAGATGCAGGCATGGATCGGGCTGTTTTCCTTCCTGCCGCTGTTCGCTTTGTCATTCATGGTCGAGGCGGGTCAGTGGAACGCCTATACGGGCGGCGGGCTCTGGGTTATCTCCGCAACAGTGTTTGCCGTACTGGGCGTGTCGATCTTCGGGCATGGCGGCTTCTACCTGCTGATCAAGAAATATGACATTTCGCTCCTGTCGCCGCTGACTTTAATGACCCCGATCTGGGGCGTTGTGCTTTCGATTTCATTCCTTGGCGAACCGATCACCGCGAACCTTATCCTCGGCGCAGTGATCTCGCTTGGCGGGGTGTTCGTGATCGCGGTCCGGCCCAACACGAAATTACCTGAAGCGGCACTCGGTAAGAAACTCGGGAGTGGACAATCGTGAAGATCGAACAGACGCCCAGCCCAAATTTCAACGACCGCAAGACGAAAGTCGACATGTTGGTGCTGCACTATACAGGCATGGAAACGGGGCAGGCCGCGCTGGAGCGGATGCTGGATGCTCAGGCGGAGGTTTCGGCCCATTACATGGTCTGGGAAGATGGCCGCGTGAACCAGCTTGTCGATGAAGACAAACGCGCTTGGCATGCGGGCGTGGGGAGCTGGCAAGGCGACACTGACCTTAACTCATGCTCGGTAGGCATCGAAATCGTCAATGGTGGGCATAATGTGCCGTGTCCGGATGGCTCATTGCCGCCCTATCCGAGCCTCCAGCTAGACACCGTAATCGCACTCTCGCAAGCCATCATCGCGCGTCACAATATCCCTCAAAGCCGCATTGTTGGCCACTCCGATATAGCGCCAGACCGAAAAGAAGATCCCGGCGAGCACTTCCCCTGGGAGCGATTGGCAAAGGCAGGTATCGGGCTTTGGCCCGAGCCTATGGTAGGATCAGACGGGCCACCGCTCCTGATTGGACGAGGCTTAAGCAAAGGTGATGAAGGCGCAGCCGTCCAGCGTTTGTGCGAGATGCTTGCACGCATTGGCTACGGTCTTGAAACGAGCACCGCTTATGACGCACAAATGGAGGCAACAGTGACGGCATTCCAGCGCCATTGGCTGCCGACCCGTTTGACGGGACAAGCTGATCTGGAGACGCTGCGTTCGATTATGGCCGTGCTCGGCAAGGTGGAGGCCCGTCATGGCAGCACTTCTATTTGAAATTGGGCGTTACACGGCCTTTCTCGGCGTGTTCTTCTTTCTCCTGTTCGGGATCAGCCTATTCTTGTTCCGCAGCGCTCTCGATCGGAAAAACCTCTCAATCAGCAATGAAACCGAAGTGCCTGAAAGCGGCACAGAACGCAGGGCGGTGGACCTCACGGACACGGTACATTATCTGCGCCGCCGAGATTATACTTCTGCCGAGAACTCGCTAAGAGACATAGGCCGCCAATATCGGAACCGTATCGTCTGGCCGTTTTATCTCGGTGTCTGGTGCTTTTGTATTGGTCTGGTCTTGATGTCTTTAACATTTGGCTTTGTGCTTTTCGATTAACTCGCGTAGACAGCGGGTCCAGACGGTCGGGCAGCCGCTGGCGTGTCGGTAACGATGCGTTGGAGGAAAGTCCGGGCTCCATGGAGACAAGGTGGCGGGTAACGCCCGCCCAGCGCAAGCTGAGGGAAAGTGCCACAGAGAGTAGACCGCCACTGCTTTGGCAGAGGTAAGGGTGAAAGGGTGAGGTAAGAGCTCACCGCGCGAACCGAGAGGCAAGCGGCATGGTAAACCCCACCTGGAGCAAGACCGAATAGGGGGCGCATATGGGCGGTCTTTGGCCCGTGCCCCGGGTGTGTCGCGTGAGGTGTTTCGTAAGGAGCATCCCAGAGGAATGGTTGCCGAACCCGCAAGGGGGAACAGAACCCGGCTTATAGACCGTCTGGATTTTCTCTAATAGGCCGCAGCAAAACCTGCTGCGAGATTGGCGATCAGATCGCTTGTGTCTTCCAGTCCTGCATGCAAGCGCAAGACTAACCCGTCTTCCTCATGCCACCAATGTCCGGCCTCGCGCTTCAAGTCGGGATCAGCCGGAACGAGCAGGCTTTCATAGCCGCCCCATGAAAATCCGATGCCGAACAGATCAACCGTTTTGAAGAAAGTGCGCTTCGCCTCATCAGAAAGCGGGTTGAGCACGAATCCAAAAAGGCCGGACGCGCCGGTAAAATCGCGCTGCCAGAGCGCGTGGTCCGGGTGGGACGGCAAAGCCGGATGGATCACCCGCGCAATATGAGACTGTGTCTCGAGCCAGCGGGCAAGCTCTAGTCCCGCCGCTTCATGCAGTTTCAGCCGTGGCACCAGCGTCCGCAAACCGCGCAATGCGGTATAGGCATCATCCGGCGACATGGATAGGCCCCAGTCGCGCGCCGTATTGGCAATGCGCACATCATGTTTCTTGTCGCGCGCGAGCACCACGCCGCCAAACGCATCTGCATGACCGACCACATATTTCGTCAGAGCCTGCACCGAGACATCGACACCCAGGTCCAGTGGTTTGTGATAGACACCCGCGCTCCACGTATTGTCCATAATCGTTGAAATGCCACGCATTTGTGCTTTGGCCACTATTGCCCGCGTGTCACAAATATCAAAGGTGAGGGAACCGGGCGCTTCGAGGAAAACGACCTTTGTGTTGTCTTTGAAAAGGGTGTCTATCTCGTCTCCAATAGAGGCGGGAAAGAATTCTGCCTCAATGCCCATGGCGCGCAGCCGCCGTCTCGCAAACTTGCGTGTTGGCCCATAAATATTGTCAATAACCAGAACATGGTCGCCTGCTTCAGCAAGGCTGGCCAAGGCGAGCGCGCAGGCCGTTAGCCCTGAAGGGGCCAAATGTGCTCCAACGGCGTTCTCTAGATCGCATAGCCCGTCACACAATTCATTGTGCGTTGCGAGCCCCAAGCGGCCATAGTTCGGCTTTTGCGTGTTTAACGCGTCCGGGTCAGGCAGCAGCAATGTCGACGCCCGTTCGACAGGCGGGTTGACGGTTGGCGAGTGGCGCTTGCCGCTACGTTGATGGACGAGCCGTGTTGATAGTTTGCGAGTCAATGCGATTTACCCGTGGCAATCGGGCGGGTGCCGTCCATCGCCCATTCTGTCCATGAGCCATCATAAACCGCAACTTGATCATTGCCCAAAACGGCCAGCGCCAAGGCTGTCACAGCTGCGGTGACGCCAGACCCGCAGCTTGTGACCAGCGGCTGCGCCGGATCAATACCCGATTTTGCAAACACCGCTTGCAGCTCGTCTGGAGATTTGAGAAAGCCGCCATCGGTCAGGCTGCCACCAGGTATATTGACGCTACCAGGGATGTGCCCGGACGGTAAGCCTTCGCGTGGCTCTGCAGTCTCACCTGTAAACCGACCTGCGGGACGTGCATCTATAATTTTCAGTTGCTTGCTCTCTGCAAGCGTTGCCATTTGTTCGGTCGTCTTGATCAGATCTGCCCGAACTCGTGGTGTTAGATGTCGCTCGACGGCGACAGGTGGCCGATCATCGGTTTCCCCGCCCGCATCGATCCATGCCTGTAGACCGCCATCCAGCACGAAAATTTCGGAAAAACCCATGGTCCGGAACATCCACCAGACCCGGGCAGAAGCAAAGAAATTGTTCTGGTCGTAAACGATCAGCCGGTTGCCATCGCCAAGCCCAAGTTTACGGACACGCGAAGAGAAAATGTGCGGCGGTGGTAATGTATGCGCAAGCTCGCTATCGGGATCAGCGACAACATCAATGTCGAAATAGACAGCATCCGGAATATGAGCCGCGTCGTATGCCTGACGCCCTGTTTGTGGAGGATTGGTGAACGGCGCGAACCATGTTGCGTCAATCACGCGCAAATCCGGTGCGGTCATATTCTCCAGCAACCATTTAGCGCTCACAAGCGGATTGGCAACAGGCATCGACTATCCTTCCGTCCATGGTGGGACGGGCAGCCCCTTGGATCGCAGAAATTCAGGATTGAACATTTTGGACTGATAACGATTCCCATAGTCACACAGAATGGTTACGATCGTTTTCCCCGGCCCCAGATCCTTTGCCAATTTGATCGCGCCGGCAACATTGATACCGGCCGATCCGCCAAGACACAGACCCTCATTCTGGATCAGGCCGTAGATGACATCCAGCGCTTCTTCATCTGTAATGCGGTAGGCGTGATCGACTTGAACGCCTTCAAGGTTCGCGGTGATCCGGCCTTGTCCAATACCTTCGGTGATGGAGGTGCCTTCCGACTTCAACTCGCCATTCTTGTAATATTCGTAAAGCGCCGCGCCGCCGGGGTCCGCAATGCCGATCTGGATGTCCTTATTGCGCGCCTTGAGGGCCATCGAAACGCCGCCCAGCGTACCGCCTGATCCGACCGCGCAGATAAAGCCGTCGAGCTTACCGCCGAGCTGGTCGTAAATTTCCGGACCGGTCGTATCAACATGGGCTTGCCGATTGGCGACATTGTCGAACTGGTTGGCCCAGACAGCGCCATTGGGTTCGCTCTCGGCCAGCTCTTCTGCGAGCCGGCGCGAATAGTGGACATAATTGTTCGGATTTTTGAACGGGACCGCATCTACTTCAATGAGCTCTGCGCCGAGAAGCTGGACGGCATCCTTCTTTTCCTGGCTCTGGGTGCGCGGCATGACGATGACGGTGCGATAGCCCAAGGCAGAGCCAACCAGAGCCAGACCAATACCCGTATTGCCAGCCGTGCCTTCCACGATGGTGCCGCCGGGCTTGAGCAATCCCTTGGCCTCTGCGTCGCGGACAATTCCAAGGGCGGCGCGGTCTTTGACAGACTGACCGGGGTTGAGGAACTCGGCTTTGCCAAGAATCTCGCATCCGGTCTCTTCAGAAGCGCGGTTGAGGCGAATTAGCGGTGTGTTGCCAATGGTGTCGAGAACAGAGTGGTTTACAGTCATGAATGTGCGAGCCTTTTCTTCGAAGAATCGAATATAGGCGTTTGGCATAGTTCGGCAATGGGGACTGATCACGTATCGGTCACACCCTGTTCATTCGGCATCAGCTATAGGACATGGTAGGTAATGTTCATCGTGATTAAACCTTGGAAACCTTGCATGAAATTCTCGTTTGCCGCAGCCATCGTTCTTGCCGCTGCTCTGTTTGTCCCTGCTGGTCTACCTGCGCTTGCTGCCGAAGGTGCGCCGATTGTATCCGACGCGCAAATTCCTGTGTGGACGCCAACCGAGGACACAGAAATTCGCTATGATGTGCTACGCAAGGGCAAGCCGTTCGGAACCCATGTTTCGAGTTTTTCGGTGGGCGAAGACGGAACGCTTAGCGTGACCCATGATATTGAACTGAAAGCGAAAATCGGCCCGGTGACGGTCTACAAATATAGCCACAAAGCCACAGAGCGCTGGCAGGATAGTCAACTTATTGCCTTGCGCGGCGAGACCAGAAAGAACGGCGATGAGCTGTCGGTCACAGCCTCGCGCAATGGTGACAGCCTAACTGTTTCGGGTAGCAATTTTGATGGCACTGTTGAAGCCGACATTGTTCCGGCGACCCATTGGAATATACGGCAAATGTTTGAAGGGGGCATCCTCTCAACGGAAGGCGGCCAGACGCTCGAAACGGTTGTTGAAGAGTTGGGACGTGAAACGCTGACCATTGACGGCGAAGACATCGAGACGACGAAGTTCAGCCTTGCTTCGGATCTCACAGTATTTCTCTGGTATGATGATAACGGCCGTTGGGTGCGCTGCGAGTTTACGGCACGCGGACAAAAGATCGAATATGAGCTGACGAGCCTCTACTAGGCGTAAGCATGAAACAATCGCTTATTCTGGTTTGGTCACGCTAAATTGGCCAACATTGATACGGCCGCCCATAAAACCTGCTTCACAATAGCTCAGGTAAAAGTTCCACATGCGGCGGAAGCGTTCATCAAACCCCATTGGCCTGATGTCGTCCCATGCCTCGTTGAAACGACGCATCCAGTATTGCACGGTCCGTCCGTAGTCTTCACCAAAGAACTTGCTCCCTGTTTGGACAAGACCAGCTTTACGAAATTGTTCAGCCAGTGCCGCTTCGCTTGGCAGCATGCCGCCCGGGAAAATATAGCGCTGAATGAAGTCTGCGCGTTTGCGATAGCTCTCAAACAGATCATCATCAATTGTTATGATTTGCAGTGCGGCCTTGCCAGATGGCTTAAGCGTCTCGGCGATCTTGCTGAAATAGGATGGCCAGTATGCTTCGCCAACCGCCTCGAACATTTCGATAGAGGCAACACTGTCATAGCGGCCTTCATGGTCACGATAATCCTGAAGACGAATAGCGACCTGGTCTTCGAGGCCGGCCTTGCGCATCCGCGCCTTTGCATACTCGGCTTGCGATTCTGAAATGGTGAGACAGGTGACATTTACGCCATACTTACGTGCGGCATGCTCTGCGAACCCGCCCCAGCCACAGCCGATCTCCAGAACAGATTTGCCATTCGACAGTTCGAGCGATTGGCAGATCGCGTCATATTTGGCCGCTTGGGCTTGTTCGAGATTGGTGTTGGGACTGGGGAACAGTGCCGATGAATAGGTCATCGAGGGATCTAGCCACTTGGCGTAGAAAGCGTTTCCGAGATCATAATGGGTCGAGATGTTGCGCCGCGCGCCGGACTTGCTGTTCCGGTTCAGAAACAAGTGGCGGATGATATTCACGAAACGTGCTTTAAGGCCTCCGCGTGGAAGCTTGCCATCACCGACGGAGTCAAAATTATCGGCAAAGTAGCGCAGCACAGCGGTCAGATCAGGCGTGGACCATAGCTCGTCCATATAGGTTTCGGCAAAACCGACATCGCCACCCGCGACGCTCTGCTTGGCAAAGGCGTAATCATGAACGTCGATATAGGCTTCTGGCCCACTGTCTTGCTGGTCAAAAACAATTACGCGTTCATCAGGTAAGCGAAAACTGATCTTGCCTGTCTTGGCCCCAAGCAAGGCAAGCCCTGCCAGCCGGAAGCTGGGCGGGATACCGCGCAAAGCACGAATGCTGGTTTTACTGGCCTGTATAAACTCTGTCATGAGTGGGGAATTGTCTCGTCTTCGCGGTAAATATCGGACTGGTGCGGGGTAATCGGGATGGCAGAACTTGCAGCCGTTGCGGGCGGACCCGGGCTGGATCTGTACCCGGCGCCTTTGATCCAGAGCCTGAGGGCTTCGAAGTGGATCGCGAGCGAGACGCCAACGCTGGACAATGGCCGCACGGCCGCAGCGGTGAGAAACGCGAAACTCGTCGCGGCGTGGGCAGAGCCCTTTATCGTCGCCATATGCTGGCATTCATCGTCCTGCAGGTTCTCGACCACAAGACTCAATTTGTCAGTTGGGGGGCGCAAGGTAAATCTGTATTTCCCGCTCACATCAAAGAAGGGGGAAACGTAAAGCGCCTTGTCTGCTTCATGTTGGGAGCGGGCTTCTGTTATCGGGGCGACATAGCTGTGGGTCTGCCCGAATGTATTGTTCACCTCATAAATGATGCCGCGCAGCTTGCCTGCTCGATCATATCCAAACCAAAGCGATATTGGGGCGAATTTGTAAAACAGATGGCGTGCGAGCGTGACAAGGCGGATCTTGCCGCCCTCTAGTTCAATACCAGCCTCTTGGAAACGCTGCTCGGCCCAAGGGCGCAAATCGGCATCTCTTCGATTGCCATGTTCGGTAGGCTTGAATGAAAACAGGTTTGGCCGGTCAATCGAGAACAAGCGCGACTGTCGATGCGCGTCCTCCAGCCGGTCAATGTCAAGATCCAAAAGGAAAAGCCTGTACCGGAATTGATGCTCAACGGGCGCAAACCGTTTGTGCATTGTGTGGCCTTTGAACAGACGCATGGCGGGAAGGCTGTCAATATGCTCAGGCATGCTGACACACGGATCTAAGAGTGATGTTCTGGACCTGCCAAGGGACTGAGCCTCCGAGAGATAGTCCAGCTTCCAGTCCGGATTTTAGCCCGTCTTCGTGAAAACCGGATCCCATCCACGCGCCGGCCAGCCACAATCCGCCCTTGCCATTTTCCAGTTTGATCTGCGCCACGGCGGACTCTGCTGCCAAGTCGAATTGCGGGTGATCGAACTGAAGCTTGGTGAAAGTTTTTTCCTCTTCGGGTGGTTCGGGCGGGTTGAGGGTCACAAAGACAGGCTTGTCTGCCGGTAATCCCTGAAGCACATTCATCCAGTAGGTCAGGCAAACGTCTGTCTGCTGATCTTGAGCGCTGTTGAGCACGTTCCATGCCGCCCATGCGGCCTTGCGTTTGGGCATCAGGCGGGCGTCCCGATGGACATAGATATCGTTCGGCCTGTAACGTATCGCATTCAATTGCTCTTTACGGTTTTCAAAACCTGACCCAAGTATCGCGGCGGCCTGATCGGAATGGCAGGCCATTATGACCTGATCGAATGTTTCGGCGGCCCCGTTCTTTGGTGTAACGACAATACCATGGCCAGCACGTTCGACCTTATCGACCGCAGACTTGGTGCGCAATTTTCCGTCAAGATCCGCTGCGAGCTTGCCGACATAGTTCCAACTGCCACCTGACACGGTCCGCCAGCTCGGACGCTCGCGATGCATCAGCCTGTGGTTCTCGAAGAAGTTAAAGAAACTCAGCGCGGGAAAATCCAGAATTTCTGTTTGCGGCGTCGACCAGATCGCCGCGCCCATCGGACGGATGTAATTGTCGACAAAGTCATCGTTGAACCGATGCCGCTTGAGCCAGGCTCTCAAAGTCGGATCATGGAGCGTCTTCGAAGCGAGTTCTGCACGCGCTGTATCATTGAAGCGCAAAATCGTCCGTAAGAACCGATAATAGCGCGGCTTCAGCAAATTGCGTTTCCACGCCACCAATCCAGCAGGATTGGACGACCACTCATAGCCGCTTGGGTTCGAGACAGCAAAGCTCATATCCGCGGGCTGCGTCGCGACGTCTAAAGTCTCGAATAAGGCAATCAGGTTCGGATAATTCTCTGCATTGTAGACAATAAACCCGGCATCAACGGGCATGGGTGTCCCGTCATAGTCGAGATCAAGTGTGCAACTATGCCCGCCAATACGGTTCCGGCTTTCGAAGACGGTCACAGCTGCGGCGTTGCGTAAACACCAAGCAGCAGACAATCCGCTAATCCCGGAGCCGATAATTGCAACTTTCATAGCGTGACCGTTCATATAGCTTCACAGTATCTGACGTCTAAACGGATTCAAGGTTCAATTCTGCTCGCGAAAATGCTGAAATTTGTCCAAAGTTCCAAAATGGATGCTCTATGTGGCTGAAAAGACGGCAAAAAACTGTGGTTGACGTTTCTGTGCTCAACAGCAATGTGCGACAATTCCTTTGGCAACGTTTGGTTTCGCGCGGAAAACTCCTTATACGAAAATGTCGGAACCGAAAAAGGACACCTGATGCCCGATACTGCTGGCATAAAGCCGAACCACATGATCGAAATTGCGGCAGCGTCCGGATCTGTCCATATTTCCAACACGTCACCGGTCGTGTTCATCGCAGGACCATGTGCGCTTGAGAGCCGTGAGCATGCTCTTCAAATGTCATCGGCCCTCAGCGACATTGCCGACCGCCTTGGGGCCTCTCTTATCTACAAGACGAGTTTTGACAAAGCTAACCGGACCAGTGTTTCGAGTTATCGCGGTGTGGCACTGGAAGAAGCGTTGCCCATTTTCGAAGAGGTGCGCGCGCAAACGGGGCGGCCAGTGCTAACCGATGTTCATACTGCAGATCAGTGCGCAGCTTTGGGAGACAGCGTGGACGTGCTGCAAATTCCCGCTTTTCTTTGCCGTCAGACCGATCTTCTGCTTGCTGCCGCAGCAACTGGCAAGGTGGTCAATGTCAAGAAGGGCCAGTTCCTTGCCCCTTGGGATATGGGCAATGTCGTCAACAAGCTGGTCGATGGTGGATGCACGGATGTCATGTTGACCGAACGCGGTGTCAGCTTTGGCTATAATACTCTCGTCAATGATATGCGGGCACTCCCGCAAATGCGTGAAACCGGATGTCCGGTTGTGTTCGATGCTACCCATTCGGTCCAGCAGCCGGGCGGAAACGGTGACACATCCGGCGGTGACAGGCGTTATGCCCCAGTGCTGGCAAATGCTGCTGCGGCGGTCGGCGTGGCGGCTGTCTTTATGGAGGTCCATGAAGACCCGGACAATGCGCCTTCGGATGGCGCAAACATGATCAAGCTCGAAGATGCCGAGCGGGTTATGTCACGCATCATGCAAATTGATGCCCTGGCCAAATCTTTCATGCATGAAGATGGATAGCTCCTAGAATGCCGAACCAAACGATCAGGTCTGTTCTACTTGCCTCTGGCAACCAGCGCATCGTGTGTGTCGGCGACGTGATGTTGGACGAATATATACACGGCAAGGTCAGCCGGATTTCTCCCGAAGCACCTGTGCCGGTTCTCCATCACGTGCAAACCGAGAATATGCTCGGCGGTGTCGGCAACACGGCCCGCAATCTTGCAAGTCTCGGTGTGAGTACGAGGCTCCTGAGCGTTGTCGGTGATGATGAAACAGGAAAACTAATCAGTGATTTGCTGCATAAAGCGGATGGACTGGACGGCTATCTGCTAGCGCAGGCAGGGTTTACCAGTACGCGCAAAATCCGGCTCGTATCTGGTGGACAGCAATTGATGCGCCTGGATCACGAACTTGTAAAGCCTATCAGCCGCGCCACCGAAACGGACCTGTTGGAGGTCTGCGAGGAGGCCTGTGAGGGGGCTACGGCGCTTGTTATTTCCGATTATGCCAAAGGTGTTGTCTCGCAGGCGGTTGTAGAGACCGTTTTACGGATAGGAAAGAAGTCAGGCATTCCTGTTATCGTCGATCCTAAAGGACGCGACATTGGGCGCTATGGTGACGTTGACCTTATCAAGCCGAATGCCAAAGAGCTCTCGACGATTACTGGCTTGCCAACGCAGACCGACGAGGAGATCGAGGGAGCACTCATCCGTGCTTTGGAACTTTCGCCGGCGCATGCTGTTCTCGTTACTCGGGCATCTAAAGGCCTGTCATACCTCATTCGCGGGGGTGAACCCGTTCACATGCGCGGTGCTGCTCGGGAAGTCTATGACGTGTCCGGCGCAGGGGATACCTGTCTTGCGGCACTGAGCCTTGCACTCTCTACAGGCAGCTCGCTGGCAATCGCCGCCGAACTTGCATTGGTTGCGTCCGGAATTGCGGTCGGCAAACACGGAACAGCGACTGTGTCCGCAACCGAAATCATGAGCCAGAAGTATACATCGCTATTGGACGACAGTTCGCTGCGGCAGCGACTTTCTGACTGGCGCGCAGCCGGTCGCACAATTGGCTTTACCAATGGATGTTTCGATATCCTGCATCCGGGCCATTTGCGGGTGCTTGAAGAGGCGAAGGCGCGCTGCGGACGCCTGCTTGTCGGGCTCAATAGCGATAGATCTGTACGGGCGCTCAAGGGGGAAGGAAGGCCTGTCAATAAACAATTGGCCCGTGCCAAAGTTCTTGGAGGCTTAAGTGCCGTCGATGGTGTGGTGCTGTTCGATGAGCCGACACCGCTCAATCTGATTGAGCGGATAAAGCCTGATTTGCTTGTCAAAGGAGGGGACTATTCCCTCGAGACAATCGTTGGCGCCAAGGAAGTGATCGAGCATGGCGGTAGCGTCCATATCGTGCCGCTTCTTGAGGGACACTCGACAACAGCAACCATTGCCCGAACAAGAGAGCCTTGATGGGGACAAGCTCAGGTGACCTGTAAGCTTTCGCCACATCGACAATCGTCATAACTTATCGCATATCACACCACATGACCCTAGATATTGATTCAATCCGCGCAGAGTTTCCGATCCTGTCCCGAACAGTGAACGGTAAGCCATTGACCTATCTAGACAGCGCTGCGAGTGCCCAGAAGCCGGAGGTGGTCATCTCTGCAATGGCCGATCAGGCTCGCACAGCCTATGCAAATGTCCATCGGGGCCTGCATACTTTGGCCAACGAAACCACCGACGCTTTCGAAGCTGCTCGCGAAGATGCGCGCCGGTTTCTTGGCGCGCCATCTATCGACAATATCATCTTCACCAAGGGCGCCACCGAAGCGATTAATCTCGTCGCGTCCGGACTGGCAGCAACCATACAGCCCGGAGACGAGATCGTTCTCTCGGTCATGGAGCATCATTCGAACATCGTGCCGTGGCACTTTTTGCGCGAACGTCATGGAGCAGTCCTCAAATGGGTCAGTTTGACCGAAGATGGCGGATTGGACATGTCCGCGCTGGAAACGGCGATTGGCCCAAAGACGAAAATCGTAGCCATGACCCATATGTCGAATGTCTTGGGTACGGTGACTGATGCATCGAAAATTGTTGCATTGGCGAAATCTGTCGGAGCGTTGACTTTGTTCGACGGGTGTCAGTCTGCCATTCATCTCGATGTCGATGTTGCCAATATAGGATGCGATTTCTACGCGTTCTCCGGCCACAAGCTTTACGGTCCAACAGGCATTGGCGTTCTTTACGGCACGGCGGAGGCCTTGGATGCGCTGCGCCCTTATCAAGGCGGCGGAGAAATGATCGAGACGGTCGCGCAAGATCGGATCACCTACAATGCAGCGCCCCACAAATTTGAAGCCGGAACCCCGCCCATTTTGGAAGCTGTGGGGCTTGGCGCGGCCATCCGCTGGTTCGAGCAATTTGATCGCGCCGCCGTCAGGGCGCATGAAGAAATGCTCTATAGTCAGGCTGTAGATCACCTGTCGAAAGTCAATGGACTGCGCATTCATGGAACCGCAAAAGGCAAGGGCGCTGTGCTGTCGTTCAGTCTCGAAGGGGCCCATCCCCATGACATCGCACAAATTCTTGATCGCTATGGTGTTGCCATTCGGGCCGGTCACCATTGCGCTCAGCCGTTAATGACCCATTTAGGGGTTAGCGCAACCGCGCGGGCAAGCTTTGGCATTTATAATACCGTCGATGACGTCGACCAATTTGCGGAAGCACTGGAGAAAACCCGCGCAATGCTGGTATAAGAGCTTATGAGTGAAGATATAACCAATTCCGCCGAGCCTATGGCTACGGAGCCTGCGGCGCCTGAAGCCGCTGCAGAAACGGGCACGTCGATCCCGCAAGCAGAGCTGAATCGGCTCACAGACGCCCTTATTGCAGCGTTTAAGACGGTTTATGACCCCGAAATACCGGTGGATATCTATGAATTGGGTCTGATTTACAGAGTTGATATTGATGACGACCGTAAAGTTGATATCGACATGACCCTCACTGCCCCGGGGTGTCCGGTGGCCGGTGATATGCCTGGTTGGATCGAGAATGCAGCACGCACTGTTGAAGGCGTTGCGGATGTTGAGGTCCGCCTGACTTTTGATCCGCCATGGGAGCCATCCCGCATGTCCGACGAAGCGCGCTTAGCGCTGAATATGCTGTAGGAGACACGAAAATGGCCCGTAGACCCCGTCCTAAAATTGTATCTCTGACCGATGCCGCTGCCGAACGCGTCCGCGAAATTATGGCTGAACGCGGTGCTGGCTTCTTACGTGTAGGCGTCAAAAATGGCGGATGCGCGGGCATGGAATATGTCATGGACTATGCCGAAGCGCCCGACGCGCTCGACGAACTGGTCACAGACAAGGACGTCCAGATTGTTGTCGATGCGAAAGCCGTCCTGTTTCTGCTCGGTTCGACGGTTGATTACGAGGTCACGCCGCTGCACGAGAAGTTTGTGTTCAGCAACCCCAACCAGACCGATGCGTGCGGGTGCGGAGAAAGCGTCACGATTATTCCAGTTAGTGCTTAGGAAGGCCGAACGGCTATGACGTCTGCAAACGAGCCCTTAAAAATCATTCAGTGGACGACGGGTGCGCAAGGGACCGAGTCTATTCGGGCAATCCTCGACACTCCGCAATATGAGCTGGTCGGCTGCAAATGTTATTACACGCAGAAAGAGGGCGCGGATGCGGCGGAACTCGCAGGACGCCCGCCATGTGGGGTCAAGGCGACGACGGACTTTCAGGCCATTCTCGATATGGACGCTGACTGCGTGGCCTATATGCCGCGCAATACCGATATTGATGAAGTGTGCGCCTTGTTGGAGAGCGGCAAGAATGTCGTCACAACGGCGTTTCTGTTCTACCCCAAAGCGCTTCC
>CAZXXY010000009.1:0-38137 GCA_964644755.1 uncultured Hyphomonas sp.
CAGCAATCGCGCCTTCCCAGTTTGTGTTCAGGTAAGCGGAAAATGTCTGCTCAACCGTGTCAATATCACCAATTTCAGGGAAGAGTGACGGTGTCGCAAACACGTTATCAATCGCGTTCTGCGCATCAAAAGCGTTAATGGTCGGGAAGATACCACCGAATGATGCTGTATCAATCTGCGTGAACAAATCGGCGCTACAGGCACCGGTACACGGCACAAGTCCCTGGAATGTGAACGGGAAGTCGGTAAACCCTGTTCTTACATCATACTCGATATAACCGGCACCATAATTGATCGATGTAAGTCCACCATCCTCATTTCCGTGCCATGTACCACGGAATTGAATCTGGCTGACATCGTTTTCGATTTGCAGCACCCGGCCGATTGAACCAAGTGGGCTGAAGGCGTCCGGGTCGAACGCATTATCAATTCCCGGAATTGGCGTACCGCCACCAAATTCCTCATCGCCACGGAATGCACCACTATCATCAACGATGATCGTTGGCGCGCCACCATTCGGGTCAAGCGCGATGTTCACATTAACGCCCAAGGCACCCTGAAAGATTGCAACCAGATCGTTACTTTGACCGTCTGGCTGGCTTTCAGACGTTGACAAGTGTCCATCGAGTTCAAACGTATGGTTATCAAGTTCCCATTTCGCGTTCAAACCAAACGAGTCATTTTCAATACGCAGCTCGTTAGCGGTTGCGATAGCGTCAAAGGCAACACCGGTACGGTCAAAGGAAATAGCTGTTCCATTGGGCGACACTACCAGGTTTGATGTATCCCCGAACGTTGCACCAAACAGGTTGAACAAAGCCGCTTCCTGACGTTCCTCATCAAGCTCGAAACGTGAAAGCGTGTAGTCGGCCGTCAGAGTGAGATTGCTCACAGGTCTGAACTGGGCGACCCCTTGGAAGTTTATCCGCTCACGTTGGTTATCACCGATTTCAGCGATGAACGTACGCGGCGTAAACAGCACTTCTGTCCCCGCAGGAACCAGCCCACTCGCAATCGCCTGCGTTAAAGCAGATGGATCATCTCCAGGGAATTCAGGAACGTTAACGTCAAAGCTCTCTGTCGTGTTCAGCTCGTTGCGGAAGTTTCTGCGCGAGAAAGACGCCGTGGCTGAAAGACCAAAGACATCATTGAAGTTGTATGAGAAAAGCCCACCGATTTCCGGCGTGACAGCACTGCCCTGCACGGAAGAAAAATCGTGGATACCTGCAGCGCTAAGGACAGCTTTCAAGTCGCCCGCATCATGATCGAATGGACGTGCTGTCTGAATATCAACTGTCGCGCCAATACCGCCAGAGGCGAGATCTGGACGTGCCGTCTTGTAAACGTTCACTGCGGAAACGGACTCTGAAGCAATTTCAGCGAAGTTAAACGCCCGGCTCTGGGTCGCGCTGTTCAGCGTTTCAAGATCTGGCGATGAAGCAACTGGTAGCTGACGACCGTTCAGCGTGACCAAGTTGAAGCTTGGCCCAAGACCACGAACGGAAATCTGGTTCCCTTCGTTGTCTTGCCGATCAATCGAAACACCCGTGATACGCTGCAATGATTCAGCAAGGTTAGCATCCGGGAAATCGGCGATATCCTCTGCTGTGATTGCGTCAACGACACCAGCTTCATTACGTCTGATCGAGGCCGCATCCAGGAGAGACCCTCGGATACCCTTAACGACAATAACATCTTGCGTTAGCGATTCTTCTTGTGCGCCGTCAGCATCCGCTTGCTCTTGGGCATAAGCGACTGGCTCTGCAAGAAGTGATAAGGCAATCACTGACGCGCAACCCAATAGGTTCAATCTATTCATTTATTTCTCCCGGGGCGCAAACACTTGCGCCATTTAGTCTATTAATGCCGAACAACGTACTCTTACATGATGAACAGTCATGATGGACATTGCATTATGGTAGCGCTACCATATTTCTATCAGGGCAACCCTGTCAACATACGAACTCAATGGAATGAACCTTTCGGAAAACTGTTGCATAATAACCAACATTGGAACTCACTCAGATTGCAAAATTCGCTTATTTCCTCTAATAACAAGGCTGAGCGAAAATTATTAGGATACGAATGCCCGGTTCTCAACGACGAAAAAGTAAAGATAAATCTGTCAACTTGAGAGACGTTGCAAACCATGCGGGTGTATCCCCGATGACGGTTTCGCGCGTGATCAATGGCGAGGAATATGTAAAAGACGCGACGAAGAGCAAAGTCTTGGCGTCAATTTCCGCACTCAACTACAAGCCAAACCAGTTTGCCCGAGCCCTCGCCGGCAAACGAACTTACAAACTTGCGCTTCTCTATGCCAACCCCTCGGCTTTCTACCTAAGCGAACTTCTGGTGGGAGCTCTCGAAGAACTCAGTCAGCATGGGCATCAATTGCTCGTTCACAAAATATCAGAGACAGCAACCCCGGAAGTGATTGAAGAAAGCCTATTGGAACTTGTTGGCGAGTATGACGGTGTTATCGTTCCGGGGCCTTTTGCTGACTTTACCAATGTTCGTGACTTCCTTTCGGTGAACAAGATGCCCGCGGTGTTTTTGTCGAGCTTTGAAGGGGTTAGCGGCACGAAGAAGGTATGTATCGATGATTTCGAGGCTTCCAAGGAGATCACGAACCATCTCATAAGTCTCGGACACACGCGAATTGGTTTTGTAAAAGGGCCACGCAAACACTATTCTGCAGGTGAGCGGTTACTTGGGCATAAGCATGCTTTATCGGAGAGTGGGCTAGGCCAACACAAAGACCTCCTGGTGGCGGGCAAGTTTACATTCGAGTCCGGCTTCAGCGCCGCCAAGAAACTTCTCGCAGCAGCCCCGCGCCCAACGGCGGTTTTCGCCGGCAATGATGATATGGCTGCGGGCGTGCTCGCATATGCTGCGTCCATCGGAATCAAAGTGCCAGAAGATCTGTCGGTCGTTGGATTTGACGACTCTCCAGTGGCTTCTGCGGTCTTCCCGCGGCTTACAACTGTTCGGCAGCCACTGGGCCAAATGGCAGCGGGTGCGATAAGGACGCTGCTTGAACTGATACGCCCATCGCCGTCTGCGCAAGGAGACGGGAATGATGTTTTGAAAGTGCCCTACCGCATCGTACACGGCGGCAGCACATCTTCGCCAAAGTAGCTCTTCACCTGGTTCAATCTGTGTTTTGGGAACAGCTTGTCGTCAGCCAACCCTACCTTCATCCAATAGAGCAGCGGCGCCGTACAAGGCCGCACCATCGGCGAGAATTAGTCGGATAGGCACATCATCAAGATACGATGATATCCGATCTTTGTCTCCAAAGCTCTTGACGAAAGATGTAAACGGAAACTCGTCAATCATCTTCGGCAAGATACCCCCACCGAGCACCACGCCCCCTTGCGCACCCGTTGCAAGCACCGCATCCCCTGCAACACGACCAAGTATCGTCAAAAACAGATCCACCGTCTTTACCGCCATAACATCTGCGCCTTCGGCGGCAGATTTTGTAATTTCATGGGCCTGCATGAATACGTATGGTGCACCTTCAATCGCACACAAAGCCCGGTGTAGATTGATAAATCCGCGTCCAGACAATAATCGCTCTACACATACGCGGGTATGTTCCTTTTCAATGAACTTCATAATCTCGAACTCGAGATTACCTTGCGGAGCGAATGTTGTGTGCCCACCTTCCGTAGCAACCACTTTACAGCCACCGTCTGTCGGAACGATCAGCGCTTGTCCAAATCCGGTGCCCGGTCCAATTATGAGTTGCGGTGCGCGGGGGTTTCCTGTGCCGGCTTTTATTGTGCGATATGACTCTAGCCCCAGATAATTAATGCTGCTTGCCAGTGCATAGAAGTCATTGACGATACGCAACTGTTTCAGGCCAAGCGGGTCTGAAATATCCTTGGTTCGCAAAACCCATTGCGAGTTTGTGAAATTAACCGCGCCATCCTTGATTGGCCCAGCGGCCGCAAAGCAGGCACGCGACACGTCAATAGACACGGACTCATAGTATGCATCTGTTGCATCACGGACGGTGTCGAAGTCTTCGGCTCGAAAAATCTGGGGGTGATGGAGCCGAATTGCTCCGTCCCCCAACTCTGCTATCGCGAAGCGAGCATTCGTTCCTCCAATATCGGCAACGAGAACTGGCTCAGTCATTGTTCACCCACTGTTCGTCTTCCACCCAAGTCACTGCTTCACAAAACATCTACGACAAATCCTCTACCTATCGATTTGCCTAGAAGACAAAATAAATTCCGACGAAGATCACGATAATCACAGCCGACAAGACATTGAACAATGTGGATGTTCCGAATGACAGCTCCGACAATTTGACGTGCCGGTCATTGACAAGTTTGGACTTGCTAACTTCCGAAACGAGAACGCCAATCACCAGACAAACGATGAAAACAGCCCATATCCGGATGACAAAAGGAATATCATTGGCCAACAGTTTCAGGCCTATATTCATGGCAAGGGAAGAGATCAGAACAGCAAAAGCGCCTGCTGTGTTTGCCCGCTTCCAGAAGAAGCCCAAAAGGAAAATCGCCACGACACCCGGTGCAATAAAGCCGGTATATTCCTGCACCGCCTGAAACCCGCTTTCAAAACCACCGATGAATGGGCGAGCCAAGAAGAGCGCAATCAACATGGCGAGAAAGGCTGTTATCCGACCGACCGTCACATAGTGCCCTTCGGAGCGGCCAGGACGCCGAGCCTTGTAGAGGTCGAGTGTAAAAATGGTCGATATGGAATTCATCATCGATGCAAGTGACGACACAATTGCCGCAATCAGTGCAGCGAAGACGATCCCACGCAAACCGGATGGCACGATGGTCATCAACTCGCCATAAGCCCGATCCGGCTTTCCGCATGACGCCGGATCACCCGCAACCGCACAGATATCAGGATCCAACACAGACGCGTCAAGCGCTCCCTGCTGAGCCAGAATGACCGCTGCAATCCCCGGAATGACCACGATCAATGGAACCAGAAGCTTCAGAAACGCCGCAAAAGCCAAACCTTTTTGCGCTTCTGCAAGGCTCTCCGCAGCCAGTGCGCGCTGAATGATGTATTGGTTGAACCCCCAATAAGAGAAGTGCAGCACCCACAATCCGCCAAGCAATGTCCAGATACCCGGCAGATCACCATACGCAGGGTGATCCTCAGCAAGCAACATCTTGAAATGCCCCGGCATCTCTTCGTAGATCCGTCCAAATCCCGCAACAGGACCGCTTCCGCCCGAAACCAGATCCAGCGCGATCCACGTGATTGCAACCCCACCGATTAGCAGTACGACGACTTGGATAATATCCGTCAGGGCGACGGCCTTCAGGCCGCCATAGACCGAATAGATCACGGCGAAAACGGCAAGCCCCGCCATGGCTGGCCATACGCCCAGCCCTGTAATCGAGGTGAGCGCCAGACCACCTAGCCACAACACTGTGGTCAGATTAACCGCCGTATAAAGCGCAATCCAATAAACCGACATCAAAGATTTGACGCCGCCGCCAAATCTTTGATCAAGGAATTGCGGCATCGTATGGATATCGCGCTTGATGAAAATGGGTAGGAAGTATTTTGCAACAACGAGCAGGACGATCGCGGCCTGCCATTCATAAGCTGCAATCGCAATTCCAACTGCAAACCCCTGTCCCGATTGTCCAATAATCTGTTCAGCCGAGATATTTGCTGCAATCAAAGAAGCGCCAATTGCCCACCACGGCAACGCTTTACTCGCGAGGAAGTAGTCCTCGGTATCTTTTGCTTTACCGCCACGCTCCCGCGAGACGAAGAGCGCAATGCCGAATAGCGACACCGCATAAAGGGCGATAATGATGAGATCAAAAGTGCTAAGTTGCATGAGGGTCTTACCTATCTCGTCTTAGGTTTGTGTTTAAAGAGAACATGGCTGGTCGCTGCCGACATCCTGAGCCAGTTCAACCGCTGTGATCTGTATCTCCAGTCCGCTTTCCGATTTCAAATAGAATGCAGAGGTGAGGTTGGCGAAGTCGGCATCCGCGAAACATTTCAATTTAATGTTCGAGGTGCGCCAGCCCTCACCGCTCGCCGCTTGAATGGCATCGGTAAGGTCAAGGCTCGCATCACAGCCTTCACCGCAGGAAACCCCTATGGATGTTGCGCCATTTCCGGCTGAGATGACTTGATAGGTCAACTGAATTCCCAGATCGGAGCCAGCCTCGGTAGAGTAGTCTTGAGGCCCATGATTTGATTTGAGTTCCAATCTCGCCTCATCCACCCATGAGAAGATACGGGAGTCCTCTTGCGCCAAATAATCAACGGTCGCCGTTTTCAAATGCGCATCAGGGCTCTGGGCCGTCGCGCCGATGATCGGGAATTCCCCCGCACGATCGGCAAGCACCATCACCCAGTTCGGGTTGGCCTCACCAGCAACAATCAATGACAGTTTTGACTGCAATCCGCCGGTTTTTGACCCTGTCTCTTCAGACAATAAACCCAAAGGTTCGGGGTCAGCATATGTCAGCCCGTAGCCAAATGCGAAAAGCGGATCATAATCTTCATCGCCAACATTCGGGGCGAGGCCTTCTGCTTCTTTTCCCCAAGAAAATGACAGACGCCCTTTAAAGTCGTGACGGGCACTTCCATCCGAATTGCCAATCAACACATCGGCGATACCTCCGCCCTCGCTGCCCGGCAGCCAAGCCGCAACAAACGCGTCTGAGGCATTGATCTCCGGATTGACCCACATGGGACGCCCAGACAGGAATACGGCGACGGTCTTGATGCCTTCGCTTTGCAGCTTTTTCAAAAGCCGCAAGGGTTCCTCGGAACCGAAATCAACATGCGGTACATCCCCCTGAAACTCGGCATATGGGTCTTCGCCAAACACAATAACTGCCACGTCCGGCTTCGTCGTGTAGCTTCCATCAATGCTGAGTGTCGCTTGTCCGCCAGCGTCTTCAACAGTCTCGCGAATGCCGTCAAAGATCGTTTGTCCATTGGGGAAATCATCATTGTCATTGCCTGTGCCCTGCCAGGACAATGTCCAACCGCCAGCCTGTTTGGCGATATCATTCGCACCGTCTCCAGCCACAAGCACATGGGATGCCGGAGCAAGCGGCAGGGTGGCATCATTGTTCTTGAGAAGAACAAGGGATTCCCGCACAGCCTGCCGCGCAACGGCGCGATGCTCTGCGGATCCCAGAACCTCCCATTTGCCCGCATGCGCGCGCGACGATGGAAGGCCCGCCTCAAACAAGCCCGAACGCAATTTCACGCGAAGAATTCTTGAAACGGCCTGATCAAGGCGCTCTGCACTGATCTCGCCGGACTTCACCTGCGCCAATGTATTTGCGTAAAGTTCCTTCCAGGAATCCGGCGCCATAAACATATCAACACCGGCATTGAAGGACTGCGCACACGACACGTTCGAGCAGCCTGCAACTTGACCGTGACCATTCCAGTCACCCACGACGAATCCGTCAAACCCCATACGACCAACAAGCACATCTGTCAGCAGCTCTTTGTGGCCATGCAATCTGCGGCCATGAAACGTGTTGAACGACGCCATGACGACCTGTACACCGCTCTGGATGGCGACCGGATAACCCGCCGCCTGAAGATCACGCAGCTCCGCTTCGGTGAACTGGTTATCGCCCTGATCTTTGCCATCGACAGTTCCGCCATCACCGACAAAGTGCTTCACCGTAGCGATCATATGGTCACGGCCAAGGAACTCGTCTGTATTGACCGCACCCTGTATGCCGCTCACCAGTTCAGCAGCATATGACGCGACAATTTGGGGGTTCTCAGAGTAACTTTCATAGCTACGCCCCCAACGGTCGTCGCGGGAAATGGCGATGGTTGGCGCGAAGGTCCAGTCGACACCCGTGATAAGCATCTCTTTCGCGGTGACTTTGCCAATCTCGTACAGGAGAGCGGGGTTATTGGTCGCCCCTAGACCTACATTGTGCGGAAAAATCGTTGCCCCGACAACATTGTTATGGCCGTGCACGGCGTCCGTTCCCCACATCGCAGGAATACCAAGTCCGCCATCGGATGTGTCGGTTGACGCCTCCCAGAACTTATCCGCAAGCTTCAACCAGGCCTGTGCTTCAATCCGGACATCCCCTTCCGGCGCCGAGTTTCCACCATTCAGTATCGACCCCAGACTGTAGTCACGAACATCTTCGGGCGTAACCGCTGAAATATCCGCCTGAATGACCTGCCCGACTTTTTCCTCAAGCGTCATACGGGCGAGCAATGCGGAGATTTTATCCTCTATCTCGGCGTCTCGCTCGAAAACCGAGCTTTGCAATGGCCAATTTTCGGGATTGATGAGACCTGCTTGTGTTGCAGCAGCATCCGCGCTGGCATTGGAGCCTTCCAGACTTCCCTCTTCTGGCGCACCTGCTGTGCAGGCGGACAAACCGGCGACCGCAACAACACCCGCGACAAGCAAAGATCGGAAACCAGCGAGATTTCCTCCAACACCCCTACCCCAATTTTTGACATCCGCAACAATCATAACAATCCCTACTCAGCTCCCAGCGCTCTGGCTCCCGAACTATCACTTGAGTCGCTCAAGTTCTGATACGGGAAACAATACATCAAAAACATGGTAGCGCTACCATAAAAAACTGGAATAGCATGATGAAAGTCTATATGTCGAGTGAGCAGGGTCTTGTTCTTGCACGGCATTCGGTGGAGAAAACCAGATTTCGCCAGGCCGCTCCAACAGCTGCAGCGGGATCAAATGGTTGAATCTATTGGGGTCGTCCACTGAGATATCGTAAATTCGACGACACTCTCACATTGGAAACAGCTCTGGCCCCACAGAACATTCTTATCCACTAAACGGATACTTCTGTCGGCCCAGGCACCTTTTCCAATTGGCGCGACTATCATAACGTCAAGCACACGTGCGATAATCGAACGATGGAACGCCTTATGGAATACCCTTATGTCCCGCTCCCGCAGAGGAACCCGTTGAAATGGCCGAATGGAGCGCGGGTCGCCCTGATATTAACGTTCAATCTGGAGACATGGGATCTCGTCAAGGAGACCGACCAGCCCTATTATGCCGGCGGCCCCCCGATTTTGCCCAATACGCTGGCTGGAAATATTCCTGACTACCCTAATTATAGCTGGCGCGAATATGGCCAGCGGGTCGGCATTTTCCGGATGTTCGAGGCCTGCGATGCTTACGGGGTTAAGCCATCCTGTACGATCAATGCGGTTACAGCCGAACGCAGGAAAGCGATGCTCGACGCAGCGCTAGAGCGAGATTGCGAAATCGTTGCCCACAATTTCGAGCAGGGCGAACTCCTAACCGACTACGCACACGACATCGAAGCCGAACGCGACATTATCCTACGGACCCTCTCGACCTATGAAGAAGCGGTTGGCAAGAAAGCCAAAGGGTGGCTGTCCTCATCCCTGCGCGGGACATTGAACACGGCGAGCATCCTCGCCGGCCAAGGCTGTACATTTTACTGCGACATCATGAATGATGACCAACCCTTTCTCATCCGAACAGAGAATGGCCCTATTGTCTCAGTGCCATACTCCAATGAGATAAATGATTTTACACTCATCTCCCGACGCGGCCACACAACAGACGAAGTCCGCGATATTCTGATTGAAGAACTCAAAGTCCTGCACGAGGAAGGCGCCACAACAGGGCGCATCATGAATGTTGGCCTTCATCCCCATGTTTCAGGACGTGCCTACCGCATACGGGCGCTCAAAGAGTTTCTGGAGTACGCAAAATCTCTGGACGGAATATGGTGGGCAACACGTGAAGAGATTGCAGACTGGTATCTTGAAAACCATGAAGCCCACTTTCCCGGCCAATAATTAGGACACGACGATGACATTCGATAAATCTGAGGAAAACTATCAGGGTGTTTACGATACACGGCTTGGATTCGGGCGGAGACCTGCCTTGCTGCTTGTTGATTTTGTCGAAGGCTATTTTGACGAAGCCTGTGACCTATACGCTGGTGTCGATGACGCGTTGGCATCGGCTTTGCGCATTCGGGAAGCCGCACGCGCTGCGAAAATTCCCGTCATCCTTACCAATGTCAGCTATCATGAGGGGATGCTTAATAGCGGCGTGTTTGGCCGAAAAGCAAAGCCCTTGCAAAATTTCAAAAACGGCTCGGCGATGGGGGCATGGCCAGCAGGCCTTGTTCCCTTTGACGATGAATTGATCGTCACCAAACAATATCCAAGCGCTTTCTTCGGAACTTCGCTTGCCTCGACGCTGACAGCCGCGCGGATCGACAGTGTTATTATCACCGGGCTCACCACAAGCGGCTGTATCCGCGCAACTTGCGTTGATGCCTGCTCACATGGCTTCATCCCCATTGTCGTGCGCGAGGCCTGTGGAGACCGCGCCGAAGGACCACATGAGGCGAACCTCTTTGACATGAATGCCAAATATGCCGATGTCATTTCGGAAGCAGAAACGGCAGCGCATTTGGCAAGTCTGTAATTTGCCGAAGACGCTTCCGCCCCAAATTCGCAACATCTTGTCGCCAGATTATACCGCCAACCCAATCTCCGGCCGCGCCCTTTCGTCTCTCCAGAGGACGTTTAAACAAGGTGTCTCGCTGAAGGCTACAAATCTACAGGAGCCTATATCGCGCCCAGTTCGCGTAGTTTTGACAATTCTGCGTCATCCAATCCCAAGAGGTCTCCGTAAACCTCATCATTGTGCTCAGCGAGATCAGGTCCGGTCCAACGGACCTCACCTTGGGTTTCGGACATTTTTGGGAACACGCTCTGCATCTTCACGCTGCCCCAACGGTCATTCGGAACCTCGATGATCGCCTCGCGCGCAGCATAATGTGGGTCTTCCAGCATTTCGGGCGCACGGTAGATTTGTCCGGCGGGGACTGCATTGTCTTCCATCAGCGCAGCAACCTCTGCAATGGTTTTTGTCTGCGTCCATTCATTGATCAGATCATCAAGTTCGTCTTGTCTGTCCCCGCGGGCAACATGAGTTGCATAACGCGCATCTGTTGCGAGATCTGGCTGTCCCATCGCAGTGGCCAAGCGCTTGAAGATGGTGTCCTGATTGGCCGCGATCAAAAAGTCGCCATCCTTGCATTTATATATATTTGACGGGGCAACCTGCGGCAGCTTCGACCCTGAGCGCCCGCGAATATGGCCGGCAACTGTATATTCCGGAATGGTCGCTTCCATGACATTGAGCACAGCCTCATAGATTGCGCTATCGACAACCTGCCCGCGTCCGGTTTTCTCTCTATGGTGCAAGGCAGCCAATGCGCCATTGCAAGCGAATGTCGCAGCCAGCGTGTCACCAATGGATAGACCCGCGCGGCTGGCAGGGCGGTCTGGCTCACCGCACAAGTGCCGCATACCGCCCATCGCTTCCCCCACCGAGGCATAACCGGCGCGATGCGAATAAGGTCCCGTTTGGCCATAGCCAGACACACGCACCATGATCAGGCCAGGATTGATTTTCGAGAGCACATCATAGCCAAGCCCCCAGCGTTCCATTGTGCCGGGCCTGAAATTTTCGATCAGGATATCGGCCTTGGCGACAAGATCACGCACAATCTTCTGGCCTTCTTCGAGACGTAGATTGGCCGTGACGCACCTTTTGTTGCGCGCACATATTGTCCACCAGAGCGGGTATTCCCCCCGCCCCCATTCACGCATCGGATCGCCTTGACTGGGCGGCTCAATCTTGATCACGTCCGCGCCCATATCCGCGAGCAATTGCCCGCAATAGGGGCCGGCAATCAGTTGCCCAAGTTCAATTGCGCGGATATCGGTCAACGGACCTTTGCGAGATGAGTCGTTCATATGAATTTACCTATCTCTTATTCGGCAGCCACTGGCTCTGGCGCGTTGCGCCAAACCGGTTGAACGGGCGCTGCAAGCCCTGTATCGGCTTCACATGACGCCCGCAATTCTTCAATGGAAGGCCCATAGTCAAACAATTGGGTCGGCCCGCGAGCAGCTTTCATCTCCGCGCGTAGACTGGCCGTCGCCTCTGCATCGACGACGCCTTCGCCATCAGCGACCACGCCATAACGCTTGGCACCTTCAGCGGTCATCAAGCCTTGCCTGATCTCCAGCGTAATCAGCTCCGGAGCGCGTTCGAGCGGATCGCCCCAACCGCCGCCGCCCCAAGTCACGTAATGCAGCTTGTCGCCGGCCTCGACTTTGACATCGTCCACTTTCGAGCCGAGAATTTGCTCGCTGCCATCTACTCTGGTCAGCTTCTTCCACGAGCGCGCGCCTGGCTCGCCGCCATTTACGCCCCAAGGCGGAATGAACCAGCGATCATCATGGATGGAAATCGTGCCCGCTTCCGTGAAACGATACACCATATTGATACCATTTCCGCCGCGATGCAGCCCTGCCCCGCCACTGTCAGGCTCAGACTCATATCTCTCGATAATCATCGGGAAATATCGCTCGAGAAACTCGTTTGGCACATTGGTAAAGCCCGGCCAGAGAGAGTGCCCATCAGGCCCGTCGCCCATTGGCCGTCCGGGAATGCCGCCAAAACCGATCTGGAAGAGCTGGAACCATTCACCGGTTTTGTCATGACCAGAAAACATCAGATGCGGACTTGAGGAGAAGCCGGCCGCATTGAGGAAATCCGGTGTCTTTTGACCAAGCAAAGCACCGAGCACGTCAAATATCCGTCCAAGCGCATGAGTCCGGCATGACAGCGCTGCCGGGAATTTCGGCTTCAGCAGCGAGCCTTCCGGTATCCGCACATCAACGAGATCGTAAAACCCGTCATTGACCAGAACCTGCGGATCAAACACCATAATCATATAGATGCCGAAAAACATCTTGAACATGTTCTCATTCAGGTAGAAATTGATCGAACTATCCGATTGCGGATCAGTTCCCTCAAAATCCAAGATGACCTTGTCGCCCTCGCGCCACATGGTGCACTTGATTTTGAACGGCCCTGCTCCGCGCCCATCATCGCACAGATAATCCTCAAAGGAGACCTTTTCCTCGCCAATCTGGGTGGTGATAAGTTCTTTCATGGCGCGGTGATTCCGCGCGAGCAATTGTTCCATGGCGCCGTTCAGCGTGTCATCGCCAAAACGCTCGCAAACCTCCTGAACCCCACGGCCCGCGACCTTGCAGGCCGCAACAACCGCATGCAGATCAGCCCGATACCATTCCGACATGCGCGACTGATTACAGGCAATGCGCAATATATCTTCCTGAAGTTCGCCCTTGCGGTAGAGCTTGACCGGCGGCAGGCGCATGCCTTCCTCGAAAATACTGCTCGCATCGGTCGGCAAAGAGCCTGGTACCTTGCCGCCAACATCGGTCATGTGACCAAACATAGCACCCCATGCGATCAGCCGGCCATTGAAGAAAACCGGCGCAACGACAAGCTGGTCACTCAAATGGCTGACCGCCCCTTCGCACGCATAAGGGTCATTGAGAAGGAAGATATCGCCCTCTTCAATCGTGCCATCATAGCCGCGCAAAAAACCGTCGAGAAACGAGCCGAACTGGCCCACAATCATGCGCCCCTTGGCATCCGCAATCATCGGGAAAGCGTCCCCCTGTTCGCGAATACCCGGCGACAGCGCCGTGCGAAACAGGGTTGCGTCCATTTCGATGCGCGCATTGCGCAATGCGTTTTCGATAATGTCTAGGCTGACCGGATCAATATCGACCGGGTTAAACGGGGCGTCATTGGTTTGAACAATTGTAGCTGGCATAACAGAGCGTCCCTTTATGCTGGTGTGATGAGGATATTGCCGAACGCATCGACAGTGGCGAGGTCGCCAGAAAGAATAAGCGTGGTGGAATCCATTTCGGTGATAATCGCTGGCCCGGGAATCTTGTCCCCAGCGCGCAGACCTGCCCGGTCATAAATTGCCGACGCCTGCGCCCCGCCATCCATCCAGACCTCATGGTCGCGCACTTTTGCCGCGTCTGGCGCACCATTGCCCTTTGCAATCTCGCGCGCCGGAATGGCCTGTTCCTTGCCTAGCGCGACAGTGCGCAAATTAACGAGCTCGTGTTCGGTTTCCATATTGAAGGTGAAAAGCCGGTGATGCTCGGCATCAAATGCAGCTGTAATCTTGGCGATGCCGTCACTTCCCAGCTGATCAATGTCGACTGCCATCGCAACCTCGAAAGCCTGCCCTGCATAGCGCACATCAATTTCATAGCGGATGAGCATGTCTTCAGGCGCGACGCCTTCTGCGCTCAGCTCTTCTGTCGCTTGAATGGCCAGAGCGGCAAAGGCTGCTTTGACTTCGTCATCGCTGGTTTGCGAACGACGCTTTGAGAATGACCGCGCGGCCTCTGCCCGCATACGGGTCGAGGCATCCCCAAGCGCACAAAGCACGCCGGGCGAATTTGGAATAATCACAGGATACGCCCCCATCAAGCGGCCAACCGCATTGGCATGCAGTGGTCCCGCCCCGCCAAAGCCCATCAGCGCGAACTCTCGCGGATCATAGCCCTGCTGGACAGATATCATCCGCAACGCCCCGAACATGTTCTCGTTTACGATGTCGATAATGCCACGTGCGGCCTCGAAAAGATCAATTCCGAGCGCATCCGCAATGGTCTGAACCGATTTTTTCGCCCCATCGCGATCGAGCGTCATCTCTCCGCCAATCAGGGAATCGGGCAAATAGCCGAGCACAACATTTGCATCCGTCACCGTAGGGGCTTCACCGCCGCGCCCATACGCAACAGGGCCAGGCAATGCCCCGGCCGACTCAGGGCCAACCCGCAAGGCTTTGGTCAGCTCCGGTACGTGCGCAATAGAGCCGCCGCCGGCGCCCACCGTCTTTACATCGAGCGAGGAGACACGCACAGACAGGTCGCCCACGCTCGTGTCACGCACCAAGCGCGGCTCGCCCTTCTCGATCAGCGCAACATCCGTAGACGTGCCGCCAACATCGAGTGTGAGAATATTCTCGAATCCGGCATGCTTGGCGACCCAAAGCGCGCCCGCCACACCGCCCGCAGGCCCAGACATTAGCAGGTTCACCGGCGCTTCTGCCGCCTTGTCAGCCGCCATCAAACCGCCATCAGAGCGCAAAAGTGAAATCCGCCCCTCCATGCCAAGCCCGCGCAACTCACTGGCAAGATTATCAACATATTTGCCAACCACAGGCCTAACCGCCGAATTGGCAACGGTGGTCAAAGTCCGCTCATATTCCTGCATTTCTGGCAGAATGTCCGAGCTGAGCGATACCGGCACATCCGGCAGAATCTCCGCTGCCAGTTTCGCCACAACTTGCTCGTGAGCTCCATTCAAATAGGAGTTCATCAAACAAACGGTAATCGCTTCGACCTTGCGCTCTTTGAGCACCTCCAATTGCGCACGGATATTCGCCTCATCGAGGGCGCGAATTTCTTCTCCCTGCGCGTTCATGCGGCCAAGGATTTCCACCGTGTTTTCCAGCTTCGCCATCGGTTCAGGCTTCGGCCAGATGATCCAGGCCGCCAAGCCGCCCGGTACCAGCGAGCGGGCAATCTGCATCACTTGCCGATATCCATCCGTAACAACCAGTCCAACCACTGCGCCCTTGCCCTCGAGCACCGCATTGGTGGCCACAGTTGTTCCGTGCAGAAAATATTTTATAGCGCTCTCTGTGATCCCCGCATCAGCGCAGATCCTGCGGGTTCCCGCAAGAACAGCCTGTGATGGATCATGCGGCGTCGACGGCACTTTGGCGCGCCATGATCTGCCATCCGCCTCGTCAAACAGGAGTAAATCCGTAAATGTCCCGCCTACATCGACACCCAGTCGATACAAGCCCGTTTCTGCAGCACCTTCAGCCACCACATTCTCCTCAATAGAAGGCGCATCAGAGCCGCCTTGTTTCTTGCCTTTGCCAAATAATCTCATCATTCTTGTCTCCAACCCCTTGCCCGCGCCTAGACAGCAGCTTGCAACATCTCTTGTTTGGGAAATACACCTGCGCGGCTAACCATGCCCGGCAGAGGCCGCCCCATCACGTCCGTCAGCCATTGCGCTGTGTCATTGACCTGCGCCAATTCAATGCCAGAGTCCCAGCCTGCGCGGTGCAATAGGTATAAGACATCTTCGGTCGGCACATTGCCGGTGGCCTGAGGCGCAAACGGGCATCCGCCCATGCCGCCAACCGAAGCATCGATCCGCGTCACACCCGCTTCTATGGCAGCCCAGACATTGGCCAGACCGGTATTGCGCGTATTGTGAAAATGCGCCCGCAGAGGAATGTGCGGCAAAGCCTCGCGAACACGTCCCAGCAAGTCCGAAACCTGTCCCGGCACCGCCACCCCGATTGTATCGGCAAATGCGATCTCTGCCGGTTCCGCCTCTGCAATTCGGCACGCAATGTCTACAACATGCCCCGGATCGACCTCCCCCTCGAACGGACAGCCAAAAGCCGCCGACAGGGTGATTTGTGGGACCAGCCCCTCAGATCGCGCCAAAGCGATCATATCCTTATTCTCTTTGAGCCCCTCAGCCACGCTCTGGCCCTGATTTTTCTGTCCAAACGTATCGGTCAAGACCAGGACACAACCAGCCTCATCAACCCCGCGCGCGCCGCCAGAACGTGTCTCAATTGCCCGCAAGACGCCGCGCTTATTCAGGCATAGACCGATATAGCTGACCCCTTCCCGATCCGGCAGACCAGCAATAACGGCTTCGGCATCCGCCATTTGCGGAACGCGTTTGGGGTGAACAAAGCTCGCCACCTCGATCCGCCTCACCCCCGCATCGAGCATGCGGGAAATAAGCGCCAATTTATCATCTGTTCCCATATGAACGGATTCATTTTGCAATCCATCTCGTGGGCCGACTTCTATAAGGTCAAATGTCTTGCTCGTCATATTTGTATACATTCAAAAGTTTCTTGTACATTATCGTCACTCAAAAACACGCAAATCGCTCTCTGGTCCAAACAAGGCAAATCAGGCGACAGCGTCATCGCAACGCACATCGGAAAGCCCCGCAAGTGTTTCACTATAAACATGAAATGCACGCCGGATATGCCCCGTCATAACAGATCTGGCCCATTCAGCGTCGCCGCGCTCGATCGCCTCCAGCAGTTCCTTGTGCTCGGCAATGCTTCGCGCAATCTGGCCTTCGGAATAGGCATAAGCGGTGTGATGCACAACAGGCTGGCTAATCAGCCGCTCAAGCATTGAGGCCAGGCGCTTAGACCCCGCTGCCTCAATAATAATCTTATGAAAATCGGCATTGTGGCTCAGAAACGCCTTTACGGATTGGTTATTTTGGACCGAGTTAAGACTATTTTGAAGGCGCGCAACCAATTCCAGCGACGTTCGTTCAGCCGCCCTTGCAGCAGCATGCCCCTCCAGCATGGCGCGCAGTGCGAACAATTCGTCAATGTCATCACGACTTGGATTGGCGACAAAACTGCGCTGATTGTCACGTTTTTCTACCAGGAACTCCGACTCAAGCCGAACCAATGCGTCGCGTATAGGTGTGCGCGAAACACCACACAAGACGGCTAATTCTTCCTCCTTGAGTTGCTCCCCCGGACGAATTTCATTCCGGAAAATCAGCGACCTAATTGTTTCATAGGCAATATTTGATGCTTTCGACATTGGGACAACTTGCCTTCAATTCCAGATCGGTTCAAGAATTTTGTATACAAAATGTTTTTTTTTGGTTCAACTATTCGGCAAGCAACCAAACCAACCAATGGAAAATGAAAACGGCGACCATCAATAACACTCGGAATACAGAATATTTTCATTGGTGACATCGCAATCACGACGGGGAATTACAAAATGACATCGAAGCTTCTTTTACTGATGGGTACTTCTATTGCGCTTGCACTTCCTGCGATGGCTCAGGATACTGCCGATCCAGCAAATGGGGATGATGTCCGGCGGCTCGACGAAGTCGTTGTCACGGCTCGGCGAGATGAAGAGCGGCTCATTGATGTCCCGGCAACGATCAACGTCTTCACCGAAGACGACCTGCTTTCAGCCGATATCGACCGCGCGGAAGACTTTATTCTTCTCACACCCGGCGTGTCGATTATCACTGGAACCGCAGAAGTTGGCGACACCCAGATCAATATTCGCGGGATCAATGGCACCCGCGATGCGGAAAGTTCGGTTGCACTCGTGGTTGACGGCATTCTGAAAACAAACACTGCCCAACTCAACCAGAATCAGGGCGACCTCATACAGGTCGAAATTCTTAAGGGCCCGCAAGGCGCGCTCTATGGCAGGAACGCGGCAGCGGGTGCGATTGTACAAACGACACGTCGCCCCGGAGACGTTCTCCAAGGCCGCGCCGAAGCCTCCTTTGCCGAGGACAACACATATGAAGTTGCAGGCTCCATAAATGGTCCGATCAGCGACACGCTCGGATTTGTCCTTTCTGCGGACTACCGCACATCGGACGGCTTCTTCGAAAATACGGGACCAACGGAAATTTCAGCTGGAGACACCGTCGATCGTCTGGAAGCCTTCAATCTCCAAGGCCGCCTCATTTTCGATCCGACGGATCAGTTGAGCATTGATGCAAAGCTTCGCTATGGCGAAGTTGACGCTGCCGCGGTTGCCTTCAACACCTCATTCGCCTTGCCCGGCCTTGCCGCCGCTTTCGGAAATCCAGACCTTGTGGCCGATGTCAACGACACCGAATTTGTCTTCCAAGGCAACATCCGGCCAGACAATGATCAGCAAACTTTCGAAGCATCCGTCAAATTCGACTATGACTTCGATTGGGCGACATTGACCGCATGGGGCTTATACTCCGATGTCGAACAAGAGTTTTCCGGTGATGGAACCTCCGCTGCATTTGGCTTTTTCAATGCTGACCAACTCTGCATAGACACAACAGCCGCGCTCAATGCAGCCGGTGTAACCCTGCCCTCGCCCCAGTTACTTGGGCAAACACCCAACTCGCTTTTCTTTGACCCGAACGGCTCCATCCTTGGCGGGTTTACACCCACCACATGCGACGGCACGCAATTTCAGGTTCGCGATCAGGAGGATTTCAGCTTTGAAGCCCGCCTGGCAGGGGGCGACCAGTACCGCTGGTCAATCGGCGCGTACTATCTAAACATCGACCGGCAGGTCGGTGTCGCGCTCGGCCTTGATACGGGTGACGGCGCTGTCGGCGGCCTGTTCACACCGGCCGGTCAGCCAAACTCGACCGAGCAGCTTGCCTTTGATGATTTCGAAACGGATGTCTTTTCGATCTTCGGTTCATTGGAAGCAGACATAACAGATCAACTCACAGCCTCGGTTGCCTTACGCTGGGACCGCGAGGAGCGCTCGGTTGAAAACCTCGTTCCGGCCGATGCAACGACCCTATTTGTTGACTTTGATGGCGTCCCCTTCACGGGCGGCGCACCGCTCAATACCGGATTGCTCAGCGGGCCGATTTTGCCGCAAAGCGCTAATTTCGACGAATTCCAGCCCAAAGTCAGTCTGACCTACAAGCCCCTGGACAATCTCAGCCTGTTTGCCAATTGGGGGATCGGCTTCAAAGCTGGGGGCTTTAACAATCAGGGCAGCGCCGCGACGGTTGATATCAATTTCAACAATCCTGCCATCAATGCGGGTGTGACAATCGCAGATACATTTGAAGAAGAAACCTCAAGCGCCTTTGAAGCCGGTTTCAAAAGTACGTTCTGGGATGGCCGCGCCTCATTCGACGTGACAGGCTTCTACACCGATGTCGACGATCTCCAGTTCTTCGAATTCTTCGTTGGCACGTTCGGTTTGCTACGTGTTGTGTCCAATATTGATGAAGTCGAGCTTTACGGGTTTGAAACATCGGCCTCCGTGCAACCGCTCGATTGGCTATCGCTCTACTCGTCATTCAGTCTGACAGAAAGCGAGATCAAGGAAAACTCCGCCCGCCCGAATACCGTGGGCAATGAATCGCCATCGACGCCAGATTATACGTTCAATTTGGGTGGACAAATCGACTATCCGCTGTTCCAGAACATCAGCGCAACGCTGCGGGTAGATTGGCGTCTGACAGGGCCAACGAATTTTGCAACCACGCAAGACGAGGATGTCCCGACCATCTTTACGGCAATTCTGCCCCTTGCAGGACTGCCCGCCGGCCTCGGCACAGCGAACTTTTCTGATCAGGAGCGCAGCTCGTTCAGCGTTGTAAATCTGCGCCTCGGTCTGGCAAGCGGGGACGGATGGCGCATCACAGCATTTGCCGACAATATCTTTGATGAAGATGTCTTGACCGAAGTGATCCCGGCGCCCGAGTTTGGCGGTTCGTTTATTTCTCCGGGTGCCCAGCGGCGGTTCGGCCTTCAACTAGGGTATTCGTTCTGACCCCGCACTAGCCAAACCCGTCGCCGACACCAAAGTCGCGGCGGGCAGATACAATCGTGACCATCACGCCAGCCAGCACATCCAGCAAACACATCATCGTCAGGATAAAAAAGACCGATGTTGCAAAGTTGCCGAAGACGAGGAACGCAATAAGGCAGAAAATCAAAAGCCCCATCGACACCGCATGATTTACGATTGCGACAGACTTCGTGCTGGTAGATTTCACTATTTCAAGCGAGAGCATCAGCAATGCGAACAACAACAATAAGTCCGCCGCACGCAATTGCCATCTGACACCGGACACCATGGGCAAGCTGAAAAGCGCGTAATCGAGGGCTCCTTGCATGTTGGTCAAAGCGGGGTCGTTCGGTTTGCCTGCCATGATAGCCATTGCGATATATATCAGCACAGGGATAGATAAGAGAGGATAGACGATAAACCCCTTTCGCAACATGCCGTCTTTGCGCAAGCTGCTACGGCCTTTTGCCTTGGCGAGGTGGACAGGGCTTGGCATGTCAGTACCCTCCACCGGCGCCTGGGCCACGCAATCGATCTCGAATACCCTTACGCGCGCTCGACAGGTTGGCATCCATGTCTGATCCCAAATGTTGGCGCATCTCCTGAACCATAGCTGGAGCGCCCGACAGGGCCTGCGCAAGGAAGTCCCGATTGGATACACCAGCGACCTGATAGGCACGTATGTCCTGAATCTGGCCAACGACAAAGGGCGCATTGCGTCGACCATTGTCAGTATAATAGTTCATATAATCATAGTCGATCCAGACGTGCCCGTCATCGCCCCATGCCGTCCCCCAGGAATTGCGGACCAACCACGCCCGTCTGGCATCATCATATCCAACCATCAGCATCGCGTGACCACCCTCGGCCTCAGGCCATTTGCCATCTATGGGTGGTTTGATCGCGCCGGTTCTTCCGCCTTGTCTGGTTGCCCCGAAATCTGCCATTGAGATGTTCATGCCGAAAGCTACCGGAAGCCCATTGGCCAAGGCCTCACGGCACCCTGCGCCCCAACTGGTTTGCGCAATTTGAATACCTTTCAGATTGTCAGCTGCCTTGTAGCAGTCTTCGGTCGGTCGCTCGTCGACCATAGCTGGTTGATAGGGCCACATTGATGCAGGACAAGCGCCCCAGCCAAAAATGGCGGCCATTGCGCGTTGGACAGTTGTTCCTGATTGTCCAATCCTATCACCGAGCCTGCGCGCATTGTAATAGACAAACAGGCGCGACAGGTCGATCATCTTGGCGCCATTCCGGATTTGATGATACTCCAACGCACCGACAATTGCATTTGCAACACATGATCCAATCTGGGCTTGATTTTCCACCGGTGAACATTTCGCCCGCAAATCAACCAATCCCGGCGTTTTTATTTCGACGACTTTTTCAAGCCTCGGGACATCATTATCGCCCGCATCGGGAATCCACCCCCCCACAAATACTCCATCAACAAGACTACTCATCGTATCCACCTCCTGCACCGGGACCACGGTCATATCCTCCCCCTGCGCCCGGCCCCCGTAGCCGGTCGCGCAATCCTTTGCGGGTTGCATCAAGATGCGTTGTCAGGTCAGCTCTGACCTCCTGACGAAACCTCGACATAAGGTTTTGCGTCTGTGGTGGGGCCTGCCGAACCGTATGACTAAGCGCTGTTTGTGGCGTGGCTCCGGCGAGACGAAAGAACTTATTTCGGTCTAACGGCCCGACGGTCCAGAAAGCATCAGCTCCCATCGCATAGTGATCCATCACGCGATAATCAATCCAGACATGCCCCTCTTTGCCAAAACCTGTCCCCCAGGAATTCCTGACCAGCCACGCATTCTGAGCGTCGCTATATCCAACGATCAGCATGGCGTGGCCGCTGCTTGCCGGTTCCCAATTTCCATCCTCAGGAGGCGGCATGTATCCGGTCTTGTTCCCCTCGACCATAAGCAACTGTTCAGGCACACCCATGCCAAAAATAATGGGCAGGCCAGAGGCGAGAACGTATTTACGCTCATCGGTCGGCGCAACTCTCGCATAATGCAGCCCATCAAACCGGACTGTGTTTTGATAACACGCTTCTTCAGGCTTCTTGTTCCAGCGCGCCTCGTCATACGGCCAAAACACTTCGGGACAGGCTCCAAACCCGAGAAGAGACGCCATTGCGTGAGGCATGGACGCGCCGCAATCGTCCCCTTCGCGGTCCGAAAACCTGCGTGCATTGTAATAAACGAAGAGGCGGGAAAGATCCGTCAATTGAGCCCCGCTGGCGATTTGCAGATACTCCAGCGCACCCACAATGGAATTCGCCGTGCAGGAACCGACATGGCCCTGGTCCTCTACCGGCGAACAATGTGGTCGCAGATCTATGCCTTCAGGCAGGCCAGTCTCACGCGTAAGCTCCAGCTTCGGCAGAGGCTGATCCGTGTCGGCTGGCAGATATCCACCAATGAAATATTGATTGGCTGCAGTGTCCATTGTCATTCTCCATTCGGATCAGTGTGATCATCATCAGCCGCAGAAAGAGAGCTTGGCTTGCATGCGATCGCAGGGGGCAAGATCACCGAAAAAACGGGGCAAATGTTGTACGCAAGGCTGATGATTTTCCGCCCCATTATGTGCTCCATCGCTTTACGATGATGCGTTGCACGGTGTCTCGTCGCGCCTCGAAGCAGATTGATACGGCGAGCGCGTCGGGCGTCTTTTGCAATGGCCGGATCACGTCGCCATCTTTTAGCTCTATAGTCTTGGTACGCCCTAGCGCCTGGTCATTGACCAGTAATCCGAACTGGCTGTCGACGCGCAGCATCAATCGCCCGCTTTCGGTATAGATAGTAAAATGCTGGCGTGAAATCGCGAGCGACGCCTGCACGTCAATATTGTCAATCGGCCCAACGAGCAAACGTGCGGCATTCGCTCCGGTCTCCAGAGTGGTCGCGTTTCGTCCAAAGCAAAGCAAACCTGAGGGATGCAAAATGGGGCCTGCAAAGGGTGCGTTCCCCTCACCAAAGCCTTCCCACTGGAACTCGACATTGCGGGGGACGGTCAACCCGCTTTCATAGCCTCGCCGCTTCAGCAAGCGCTCAGATTGATCAGCACGTATTGCATTCAACCGGATAGGGGCAATATGGGTCTCCCTTCCGGCGGCACGATCATCCTCGATCCGTGTCGGGTTATATACTGTAAACCCAGCCCCCACATCACCATCGACATGGATATTGGTCACAGGCCCACCAGGGTCTTTCGTTTCAACGGGAAAAACAATTGCGCTCGAGAATACATATTCCTCCTCACGCCATTGATATCGTGTTGCGACGGCGATTCTTAAGTCCACCTGATGCACGCCAGCATGGTCGAGTACGCCCGTCCGAACGGCTACATTGGCAACTGCGCCCGGCTCCAGACGCTTGAATGGCAGGGAGATCTCCCGCAAATCCCCATCATCTTCCTTCATCCAAAGGCCGGTCACAAAGAGGGGCCTGCTGAGCGGTGACGCGTTAGAAATCGCCAAGGGCAAAGCCAGTTTTCCGCCTTCACGCACCGTTGCTGCAGCACCTGCATCCAGGGACAAAGCCGGCGCGACACAAACAGGGCACAAGCCCTGCTCGTTCAACAATGATCCGCATTCGGCCACTGCCATACAGCGGATCAGAGGTTTGCCGCATTCAGTGCAAAAACTTGTCTCGGACTCCAATGCGGAATGATGGCAACACGTCGTGCTCAAGGGGAGTGCCTTCGCGCCTGTCATGGGCACGGCTCGCCTGGTTGGTGGTTTACATGAAACACACCGCTTGCATATCGACCCGTGATGAAATTTTCGGCTTCAAAGCTGAAATGGCACTGGTCCGTTCGCTCTCCTTCCCCTGCCACGAAGACCTGACCATTCAAGCCAAACGAGAAGACCAAATTCCGATTGTCCATCCTCCCGGCAATCGTGACATTCGTCCCGTCGCCGAAAGCACCTGTCCCACTGAACTCGCCATTCCCTGACACGTTAACACGGAAAGCCCCTCCAGATTGGTCTACCCAAACCCCGTTATAGTAAGCGAACGAGGGCGATGGCGGCGAGAGATCAGACTCATCAATTATGTCGTCGTCAATCGCAACATGCTCGCGAACATCTTCTCCCCAGTTCGGATCATCTGCCGGCCCAGTACTGCCACCAGAGAACACAGCCACAGTCGCAATCATTGCCACAACCGCTCCTCCAACCATCAGCGCAGTTTTATTCGATCCGCTTTTGACCTGTTCCTTCGGAACGACGCCATTCATCGCTGCAATCAGGGCGGCTTTGTATTCGGCAGCGGACTGAGGCCGACTATCGCGATTGACCGACAGCCCCTTCTCTATCAGCGCGTCCACCTGTGGCAGCACGTCCGCACGTCCGCTCGAAGGCGGTTGCCAATGTCCCATCGGCAAAACACCGATAATAAGCTCATAGAATATCTTTGACAGCGAATAGAGATCGGCCGATGCATTGGCCGCATCAGCATTCCGGATCTGTTCAGGCGCCATGTACATCTGAGTTCCAAGCCCCGTGCCTGTGCCGGAGCCAGTTGCCGTCTTTGTGGCCAGCGCAATGCCGAAATCAACTATCTTGATACGCGCTAGAGTGGTTGTCGGTTCATCAAGCAACATGATGTTTTCCGGCTTCAGGTCACGGTGGATGACCCCGACATCATGAGCAGCCTCCAAGCCATTGAGAATTTCCTTGACGATCTGCCCCGCCACCTGAATGGGCACTGGCTCGCCGTTCGCCATTTTCTCGCCGCGCCAAATATGTAGAGGCTTGCCGTCGATATACTCCATCGCAATATATGGCTGCGATCCGTACAAGCCGATATCATATATCTGCACCACATTCGGATGTGATATCCCACGCGTGGTTGTTCCTTCGTCAATCAAGCGCTGGACGGCTCTCTCACTGCCTGTAGAATTTTGGCCGATAATTTTGAGCGCAGCTGACTGGCCTGAAACCAGTTCCTTGGCCTTGTAAACAACGCCCATGCCGCCCTGACCGATAACCCGCTCAATCTCGAATTTTCCTGCCACGACATCACCGGGCTTGAGCATGGCGGTGTCCGCTGCCTCTTGTTGGCCGGGCAGGTTTTGAGGCGGGGCAGTTTCAAGACCGCTGACGGTATGCACAGCCGACACCGATGCCGCCGCACCAATAGCCACCCCGCATTCGACGCAAAACCGTGCGGCGTCAGGCAAAGCCGCCCCGCAAGATGGGCATTTTTCGGAAGACATCGTCATCTGATCAGGTCCGCAATTGGTAGCCGCATTTCGCGCAAAATTTCGACGTTGCTGCCGCCGGGGTGCTGCACTTTGGACAATCGATAGTGGAAGTGTCTGTAGGCTGCTCATTCTGCCCGACGGACACAGGGGTTACCGTGCCGCCAGCGCCGGCAGCGACACCCACAGCACCTTGCATGCCCATCTGGAACATTTCACGCGCCTGCGCTTCAGACCGAATTTGGTTCCGGGTTGCGGCATCAACCATTTCGCGCATCAGCGCCATTGTATCCTGATTTGCACTGCCATCTGCACGCGCGCGTTCGACCAGAACCGCTGCAACATCCGGAGAAAGACCGGCCTGGACAGCCAATAACTGCTCAGCCGTCATGTCCTGCTGGGCGCGCAGTTTTTCAAGCTCGAAGTCTCGTTCTTCCTTGCGTTCGCGCCGTCTAATTTCTGACCGGACTTGCTCTCCTCGCAATTCAATATCCTGAAGACCGGAGAGGTGAGTACGTTGCTGTTGCTGAACCTTGGCGGTCACTTCCAGTTCGCTGAACGCACCAGACTGTGTCATTTTCTGCAAATGCAATTGGCGCATAGCTTCCATCTCGATATCGAGCTTGAGCTGCTTCTGTTCGATCTGTTTTAACTCAGTCGTATTCTGAGCATTTGCGATCGCATTCTGGAATGTAGCGGCCCGTTCCTTTTCGAGAAACGCGATCTGGTGTTCCAGCTCATCAAATTCCTGCCGCCGCTTCGCCTCTTCTCGTGCGTCGATGAACCTGATTTCACTGTTGAGCGCCATGTGCTTGAGTTCGTCTTCGCTGGCGTTCTGTAGTTTCGCGAGATCAACTTCACTCTCGATGCTGAAAATAGTTGCTTCTTGCATGCGCTCGGCATTGCGTTTGGCGATCTCAATTTGAAAGTCGACCTCATCCTGCTGACGCAAAGCTTCCTGACGGGCCTGCTCGGCCACCTCATTCGCATTTTGAGCCCACTCCACAGAAGTTGTCCGAACAAGCAAGCCGAGATCACCGGCTACCCGCTCAACCTCCAGCATCATGTCCGCTTGCAATTTGTCCTGCAACCCGACATCGCCCCGTATATCGGCAGCGGCAACCCGTCCTATCGCTGCCTCGAAGACGCGGTCGGAAAGATGGGGGCGAATACGTGCAAGTACGGCATCTTTCGTCAATACTTTTCGGCCAAGTTCATTATTGTCACCCGGTGCCCGGTCAATGCCGTGCATCATGCCCAGAAAGTTCGATGGCTTGTCCGGATTGACCTGCAATTCCAGTGTTGCCACTCCGGCAACATCCACATTGTCCTGACTGAGCGCCTTAATCACCGTCTTCACTTGAAACGGTTTTAGATCGGCGATCATCATGGCAATATGGGTCGACCCGCCGACAAGCCCCTTCAACTTGTCGACAACACCGCCAACCGAGAAGTGCCCCCCCTTAAAGGCATCCATGAGCTCGCCATTCTTGAACAGGAGCGCAGCATAATCAGGTGGCACAGCAAATCGTTTTTCGAAAATGCCCTGGAATTCATTCTGGCGCAAAAACTCGGCAATAATCCGTGGATCGCTGAGGATAACTGGTTCGGAAGCCATCTGTTTAGCTCCTTTCCGTTTTGTAGTTCATTACAAAATTGACAATGTTGTAGACAATAACGAGCACCGTCACCGTCACACCGATCGGGTGGTTCTGGATGACCGCCAGAAGGCGTTCACTTGCAGAGTATTGCTCCCAGTAGCGGCCCATGATCGAAACCTGGAAAACTGTACCGGAGATCATTGTCGCCACGGAGAAAAGAGCCATGCCAAATGAGACCAGCCGGCCAATGCGACCAATCACGGTTTCGTCTTTTCGGGCAGCCTTCGCGAGCGCCTTTTCGTCTTCGCGTTCGCGCCGGTCTAGTTCCTTGTCAAAGGACTCCCCTCGCTTGATCGCTTCTTTTCGCGCCTTTTCGTCCACCGACAAGAAATCCGGAGTTGCTTTCCTGTTGGGCGTCGCTCCGCTCATCGTTGTCAAATTGGACGCCGACCTGCGCCACCAGATAAATGCTGTCCATGCAAGCCAAACACCCGTGACCGCCATCACAATGTTAAACAGTGTGTTGATCAGTGGCCATGCTTCTTGCGGGACTGCGATTACAACATCCTGCAATTTCCTTCCTCCCTCAATGTCTTCCGTCATAATGAGAGGCGCAGCGGGTTGATTGATTGGGTCAAAAAGAAAAAATATTTTTCTTAGGCCCAGTTCTTGCCTGTTCGCGATAATTGGGACTTATTGGCAATGAAAGGGATAGGTGGATGGTCGCCAGTTCAACCGACAGCAAAGCACTGCTGCAAAATTGGCGCGCCGGAGATATGTCGGCACGTGATGAGCTTTTCGAGCTTCTATATTCAGAACTCAGGCAAGTTTCGGCGGCACTGCTACGGGCAGAAAGCAACAACTCCCTGTCCACCGGAGATCTCGTCAATGAAGCCTCGATACGCCTCATACAACTTGATCAAATCCAATGGACAGACAAAAGCCATTTTCTAGCCCTTTCAGCTCGCGCCATGAGGCGCGTTCTAATTGACCACGCGCGGAAGAAAAGTGCCGACAAGCGTCATCATCACCGTGTTACGCTGATAACCCGGTTTGAAGGCGGCGCTCAAAGGCTGGATCTGGATGTACTTGAAAAGTCGCTTATCCGCTTGGCCGCCATTGATTCCGAAAAGGCGAATATTGTCGAACTACGATACTTTGGCGGCATGACTCTAGAGGAGATATCGGAGGTGACCGGCGCCTCGGCATCAACCGTAAAGCGTCAATGGAGAGTCGCCAGAGCTTGGCTGCTAGACACAATGCAAGCGGCCAATGGTCACGTATAGAGCTAAGCATAGATGTAACGAACAGCTGCTCCATTTTCAAAGATCGCAGCTGTCAGCCTACCACCGAACACAGCCCCCGTATCAATATTGATTCGTATCGCAGAGGCGGCGCATACTTCTGGATAAAAATCGTCAGTTGGCGTATGACCATGAACAATCGTCCAGTCGACAAGACTCGGATTGTCCCAGCTTTCAACATCAAAAAACCGCCGAGATCGTGTCCAAAGATACGTCCTTTCAGCTTCATTCGGATATTCATCTGGCCGAATACCCGCATGGACGAAAATCATCTTTCGTGCGCCTTCAACATGGATGGACGGGCAAGACTCCAGCCAATCGATATGGTCATCAGGCACCTTATTCTGGCCCCGAACCCGATAGCTCTCCATCGTTTGCTCGCCGCCATTGATCAGCCAGTTGTCATACGCTGCTGGAAAGGCACCTGTTATGCCATCCAACATCATCTCCTCATGATTGCCGCGCAGACTAACGCATGACACATCCTCTCGGGTCTCAAGCTGCATGATCGTGTCAATCACGCCGGCGCTATCGTTCCCTCGGTCTACATAGTCACCCAAATGCACAATAAGCATCGATTTTTCCGGTTGTCTCAATGCATGCCGCTCGAAGATGAGCTCGTGCAATTGCCGAAGCCGTTCTGCTTCGCCATGCACATCGCCAATGGCATAAATCACTTGGTCCTTTTCAGCTTCTGGCATCACGCTTCTCAACATATCTCCACGAAGGATGTCAATTTGATAGGCGTAAAATGACAGCGTTCCGGGTCAAGACTTACGGGAATTCGATCTCTGAGATGGTGCCATCCCGGCAAGCTGCAGCTTCAAGCAATAAGTCATCATAGGCATTTTGGCGATCTGCCTCACTGATGCCGATTTCATCATCAAAGCGTGCGCCAATTTCAGCCGCCTCTATAAACTTGGCGCAAGCTTGAACAAAATCGCCGGCAGAGTGATACGTCTGACCCACCATTTGATTTTTGAGAAAATAGTTGCGCCAATACCCCGGATTCTCAGGCTCGGATTGATAATCGCGAGTAGCCTGCGCAAGCATTCCCTCGCCCACTTCGATGGCTTCGGCATATCTTTCAGTCGACGCGAGATCCGACATCAACTGGCTATCGATCGCGGAGAACAAAAGTTCTACTGATTTGCTATCGGGGTCTTCCATATTCAATTCGACCGCGATCTCGCGCGCGATCTGCAAGTCCTTGATGGCTTGTTCAAACCTGTCAATGTCACTCATAATGCCCGCACGTCGGATATAAGCCATCGCTCTTGATCTGCGATAGCTGATACTTTTCTCATCCTGCTCAATTATCGCCTCAATGCGGGCAACGCCTTCGTCCGCAACACGTAGCATTGTGTCCGCCGGTGCACCTTCCAGATAGGCGTGCCAACTGGATACTTCCGCAAAATCCGCATAAAAATCGGCGACCGTATACTCAACCTCGACGTCCTCCGGGTGCTTGGCTTCCAGAGCGAGCATCTCGGTCTCAAGCTCATGATAGCGCGCGACGGCCTCGTCGCTTCGGCCGATCCAAATCAGGGGCTTGGCTGTCATTTCCTGCGCTCCCAAACGCCCGATATGATCTGCAAGGCCTGCAACATTCAACGCGATGAGCTGATCAAAGTGATCGACACTGCGCTGTGCGTATTCGATGCTCAGCTCACTATCGTCTTTCGCGATATAAGCATATACTGATTGGGAAAAATTGAGCCTTGCCAGTTCTCGGACAACATCCGCATCATCGGGCAAAGCTTCGCCCAATACAGCAAGGCGCTCGTCAGCTATCGTCAGCATCGCTTCGGCGCGATCCCTACGCCCAAGGTTTAAGCCAACCGGGTTCCCTTCAATATTGGCGAGCCGATGGTAACCTTTTATTGTTTCCAGCTCCAATGACGCCTCCGACCGGGACGACTGCGAGAGGTCATCCAAATATAGTCGCGCACGATCGGCCATGACTTGCAGCGCTGCGCTATTACCGGAGACAGGTGCCAGTTCGTCGAAAAGATCGAACAGCATGAAGTTCGCCATATCGCGCGCTTCATTGAACCGTTTATCAGCCGCCTTCCGGCTCTGCTCGGCTGCATTGTAAAGTCCGGTAACAGTAATAAGCGACCCGACGAGAAACATCACTGCCGCCGCGCCCAGTGAGACCCACAATGCACGTCTCCGAATAAATTTTCCAAGACGATAAAACACTCCGCCTTCTCGCGCCTCGACACCATAGCCCCTTCGTAAATTCTGTATATCCTCCATGAGCGCATCGACTGAAGCATAGCGGGCACCGGGGTCCGGCGCGCAAGCCCGCCCGATAATCGCATCGATGTCACGGTTGCGCGCGGGGTTTTGAACGAGTGCTTCCAGGATTTTTCCCAGTGAGAAGATGTCCGATAGTGTGTTTGGTGCAGCCCCCTTTGAACGTTCGGGCGCGGCATATCCGGGAGTAAAACTCAAACCCGATAGAGAACCAGCACCATCACTATCTTGCGGCGCGGTTGTTGCTTGTGGCTTGGCAATACCAAAATCGATAAGCTTGACCACGCCCTTCTCGTCGACAAGTACATTCGAAGGCGTAATATCACGGTGAATGATCAAGTTTTGATGGGCATGACGAACCGCGCCACAAAGGTCTACAAACAGCCAGAAGCGGTCATCCAAGGAGAGTTTGTTGGCCTCAGCCCATTCAGTAATCGGCTTGCCATCGACATACTCCATGACAATGTAAGGCGCACCGTCATCCATCTGTCCGCCATCAAACAGATTCGGGATGTTCGGATGATTCAGCGAAGCCAGTATTTGTCGTTCACGCTCAAATCTCTCGGACAGAGTGTCAGAAAGCACACCGGGGCGAACGATCTTGATGGCGACACGGTGTTCAAAATTGTCCGTGACACGTCTGCCCTCATATACCGCTCCCATACCGCCTTGCCCGATCAGGCTCTCTATTTGGTAAGCCCCAACGCGTTCGGGCGCAGGCGGAACTGTGCTCTCCTGACCGGCGCCGCCCGTTCTCATAATGGATCTATGCTGACGGTCCGCTGCAAGCAATGACATCACACGATCATAAAGCGCCGAATGGCCGCCGCAGGCTTGACGCACCCACGCTTCCCGCTCGGTTGAAGGTTGATCGAGCGCTTGTGACAAGAGTGCCATAGCCTCTATATCAAGCGAATTTTCGGTCATCTGCCTTGGCACCCTCCATCGACCTCGGCAGAAGTATATCTCACTTCCTTGGCTTGGCAATTACGGTATGGTTAACCCAATCCCTTCTCGACCACGTTCCCTGGCTCACGCTTTGAGCAAACCCCAAAAGAAAAGGCCTAGCAAAAACTGCTAGGCCTTCCCTGGTCTTGTCAGCTTATCAAGCGTCTAGAATGTTTTTCTGACGCGCACACCATATGTCGCAGGCGCACCCGGAATACGTTGCGCAAGTCCAAGTCCTACAGCAACTAACGCGAAACCAGAACTATCGAATTCCTCGTCCGTAATGTTCCGACCGTAAAAGGCGACGTTCAAGCCGCCCCAACGATCAATGTCGAAATCAATCTGTCCGTTAAGGGTCCAATAGGAATCCAGTACATCCTGGCCTGGCTGCAGAAAAGGAATATCATCAGGGCTTGCAAGCTCTTCATCCCCTCTAAAGCGGAGGTTCAACTGCGCGCCGCCGCGGATATATTCCAGAACATCGAATTCATATCGCCCGAAAGCGCTAAACTGCCATTCTGGTCCGCCAATCGGTTCATCAGACCGATCATCAAATACGCCGGGCGATGTTTCATCGAGAAACTCGTCAAACTCGCCATTTGTATAGCCCAGAGAGGCTCCCAGTGTGATATTCGAAGTCGGAGCAAATTGAACTTCGGATTCAAAGCCCCAAAGGGTCGCCTCACCGGCATTTCTTAGAACAAGTATTGGCGTGTTGTTGACGTCGACAGCCGTCTGATCAAACACTTGCACCTGAATATCTGTGTAGTCCGAGAACCACAGGGCCGAGTTCCAACGCACAGTGTCATTAAAGAAGTCGCCTTTCAGGCCAATCTCGTAACTGAGTACAAATTCCGGAGCAACAATGATATCATCGAAGCTAACGAGAGGATCATCGAAAGCCACGTCAAGCGCCTCGTCATCGATAGCACCACTTTTGAAGCCGCGCGAGATGGTCGCATAGGTTAGAATATCATCTGTTATCGCGTAGTCAGCACCGATCGTCCAAGACACGTCATCAAAGGAGGTTTCGAACTCAGGAACCAGTGACTCTGTTGCATGTGCAATTTGCGCAAGCCCTCGCTCCTCATCCGTCCAGCGAAGACCACCAGTAACATTCAAGCGATCCGTCACTGCATAAGTTGCCTGAGCAAAGACAGCGAGCGTATCGTTTTGCGCCTCGGTAATCTGGCCTGACCCACCAACATCATCAAGATCTGTCCCCTGTTCCGTCGCAAAGAAGAAACCAGTTTGCCATTTGACAGGACCCTGCTCTCCGCTGAGCCGTAATTCTTGCGCAAAAATATCTGCGTCTTGACCATTAAAGATCGCTGCACTTGCCGCAAACGGGTTATCACCTTCAGATTGCTGATCACGATAACTGGTGATCGACTCAAATAATACCGGCCCAAAGTCATAGGAAACCGTGGCATTGATATTGAATTCCTCTGCCTCGACCCTTGGAGGAAAAGCTTGTTGATCGGCGGCCGCGAAGATGTCGTCTCCCGGGGTTGCCAACGCAATCGGAATTTCGATACCAGGGCCGAGCACGAGGATACCATCATTCAAGACACGGTTGACCGAACCGGCCTCATCAACATCGTGATAGTCGGCATTTACACGAATTGAAAATCTGTCATTCGGCTCGAACAATGCAGAACCGCGGATAAACAGCTCATCATCATCAGCAAAGTCGTTGCCGGTTTCGATGCCAACAGGATCGCCCGCGCCCTGGCTTTGCAGACCAAATCCAAATCCATCCCGGTCTTGCTTGGCCGCGCCAAACCGAAGCGCGAACTTGTCGCCGATTGGAATATTCACGACACCTTCAAAATCCAAACGGTTAAAATTGCCGACATCTACTTCGCCGTATCCTGAAAACTCGCCGAGCTGCGGCGCAGTCGTGCGGACGATGACGGTACCGCCAGTCGTATTCTTACCGAAAAGAGTGCCCTGCGGGCCTTTTAGGACTTCGACCTGCTCGACATCAAACAGATTGGAGAACAGGTTTGTGCCACGCGTAATTGGGGCGCCGTTAACAACGATACCAACAGCTTGGTCTGCATTGAGCTGAGCGTTCAAGGCTGTTTGTCCGCGAATCGTAATGTTAGAGAAGAGAGCCCCTTGGACCCCATCTTCCTGCACGTCGAAATTTGGCGTCAGTGCAGATATATCTGCGAACTCGATAAGACCCGAGTCTTGAAAGAACTCACCTGTAAAAGCTGTGACCGAAATCGGTACATCTTGTAGATTTTCGGTCTTCTTACGGGCCGTTACAGTGATCGTCTCAAGACGGCTCACTTCATCTTCTACCTCATCTGACGCGGTTTGCGCAGACGCAGATAGAGACAGCAAACTGACTGCGCCCGCTACTGTGCCGAACCTAACCATCCGGTAGATAAGGTCGCTGGTTGAAGTTTTCAGGTTCTTCTTCATCTTGATTCCTCCCAAGACTGATAAAACTATTGTCCGGTGAGGTCGCACCGCCCGGTTCTTTTTTGTGATTTAAGCCTCTTTGAGAGGCGGACATTTCTCAATTACCAAAATGAATAGGCCTCCCTAATTTGCAGCTTTGGCCCACGAAGTGTTTCCGAAATGCCACGCTCCATATCCGCACAATCAAGAAGCGACATGAGGGGCGCGCACCCAAACCCAATCCCCCGACTGCATATACCCGTCGGGGAGAGGTTGGGGGCTTGACCTAAACATTAGCCCCAGAATCAAGGCGCCTTATACGAGGATAAAGCGGTCATCACTTTGGTTGAGAAGTTCAGGGCCGTCCTTGCCAATAAGGACGAGATCTTCGAGGTGCGCGCTACCGCCCAATCCTGTATCGAGGAAAGGAAAATCGACGCTCAGCACCATGTTTTCCTGAAGAACAATATTCTCTTTCTCAAAGTATCCGAACTCTTGTGCGCTCGGCTCATCTGAATGATGCAATCCGACATTGTGCGGATTGATAACCAGATTGGTCCCTAAATTTTCATCCGAGATCAAACGGCCCGACAACTCGTAAAGGTCTGCATAGGTTAGTCCCGCCCTGAGCTCGGGCAATAACCGGTCCCAAATGTCTGAAAGCGCTCCAATGATCTGGCCCATCCGCGCATTTGGTTCACCCACGCAAACCGTCCGGCCGTAATCGCCGTGATACCCTTCAAAGTCACTGACACAATCAATGAGGAATGATCGGCCCTCCTCAACTTTACCGGGTGTCAGATTGGGGACCAGCGTATCAATCATCATATATTGCGGGGACATAGAATTGATCCCGCATTGCTTGTGATACTCCTGACGAATTTCACGAAAGCTTGCGCCATCGCGGATTGATTTGGCGGCCAAATGGGCCGCGCGGGCATTACCAGCGGCGGCATAGCGCATCATTTTGATTTCCGCGGGTGACTTTTGCAGCCGCACCCGGCGTAGCAACCGCTCCCCATCGACAATACGAAGATCCAACCCGCTCTTGGCAATAAATTGGCGCAAGATCGGGTGATCGATCGCAACTGTCTTATTGGGCATGTCAGTGTCAAACAATTCGCTCAGGATCGCCGCTTCGATGCCAGCATACAGATTCTCTTTTCCGCCAAAAGCCGCCTTTAGGCGCCGTTCAACGAGTTCACTGTCTGGGTAGTCATCGTGCGCGCGGGGGACGTACAGAGGACTTGCAGGTGCCTTCGCGATATCGCGCGGGTCCGTGAGTTGCGCAAATGCCTCGGGGTCTGCAGGAATGGCCAGATATTTATGCTCGATCAAGCCGTCTTCTTCGGCAGGACCAGTTCCGAAATAGTGCGATATTGCTCCATCAATCAAAGTTGGCTTGCCCTGTCCTCTTCCTGCCAAAGCTGCATAAAAAAGATTGTCCATCCCGAGGCGTGCCGAGACAGGACGGGCATTGGTGAGATAATAAACATTGATCGGATCAGCACAGAGGATCAGGTCAACCCCGGCCTCCTCCATCACATTCATAGCCCGGTCATAATTGAGCAGCAGGCTGCTATGGGGCTCCGGCCAGGCGGCGAGAGGCGGCCCGCTTGCTTCTTGATCCGCCAATGGTGCCGGATCAGCATCAGCGGGCCCTGATGCCCCTGAGCACGCCGCAACACCAGCAACACCAGCGGTGGCCAGACCGCCCAGTGCGGCTCTTCTTGAAATCGTCATTTTGTTTCCTCCTTGCACGTGCTTGCGCAGTTACATCTATCCAGCCGACGGTCGATCTGCCTGCTCGCCCCAGTCTTGACGCGTTGCCCAATCAAACATGGTCTCGAATTCAATCTCCGGCAAGCACTCCATCATGTATTCGGTGTTCACGGAAAATGGGCTAGCGGCGGATTCATTGTTAAATCGATAAAATTCAGCGATGCTTGCTGCGAACGCCGCTTTTTGCTTGCCGGGAATCACATCCCCCATAGCGTCCACGAGCAATTCTCCAAATTTTTCTTCTGTGCAGGGATCATAAACTATTTCATGACCCAAAACGTCTGAAAGAATTTTTGCGACTTGTGGGCCATGAAGCCTTTCGGGACCGCCAATATTCATCCACCTCCCAACCAAGTCGGGACGGGAAAGTGAAGCAACCATGACTTTCCCGACATCATCGAGACTGATCCAGCTCGCACCGATTTTGGGGTCGTGTGGATAAATATAGCGGTGTTCTTTGGTCAGATAAGGTCGCGCCCAATCTGTCAGGAGATTGTCCATAAACAAGACCGGACCGAAGACTGTCGAGGGAACACCCGAAGCCCAAAGCGCCTGAACGCTGCCGGTATTCCGGTCATAGGTATGAGGATCACCCGGTTTGTCCGGTATCCAGCTCGACGTGTTGTGAATGATGCGCGAGACATCTGCGCTTTTGCAGGCGGCAGCAATTCTGGCAACGTGCGCGACCCTGTCAGCTTTCATGTGAAGCGGGTGATTGTAAAACAGAACGTCGCACCCCTTCAAAGCCGGACGCAGAGTTGCCTCATCTTCCAAATCGAAAAGGCAGGTTTCCACATCCCCTTCAATGCCAAAAAGCCTGGGTGTTTCGCTGCGCGAGAAAGCGCGAACAGTATGTCCTGCCAGATGAAGTTGCTTAATTTGGGCCAAGCCTTGCCGGCCCGTCGCTCCAATTACACCAACCGTTGCCATTGCACATCTCCCGCTTGCCTTAGCTTAAGGAGGCGTGAGGCTGCTGCAATGCACACTTATAATAGTGGCAACTGAAAGAGTGGCCTAGCCGTCAGCGATCCATGATCCATGAAAGCCAGCGGGCACTCGCGCGGGAAGGTGAATGCGGCACAGAGGCTCATCCTCAAGATTTTGGGCGTCCAAAATCACCAGTTCACTTTTGTCGTCTTCAGGATCATAGACGAAACTCATCAGGAAACCGTCATCTTCGGACTTTGCATTCATTGACGGGACGAAACTGGCCTCTCCGCCCGTGCGGCCATTCTTGAGCATATGCGATTTGCGCCCGCCCGAGTTCAGGTCATATTTGTGGTAGCCAAGCACCCAAGGCATTCCTGTTGTGTCAAACTCTGCAACATAACCATAGCGAAAGGGCTGGCCGACAAGGGTCGGCGGGACTTGCGGAAAGTCCACGCCAATATCGTCTATCGCTGTCTCTGTGACCCGACCTGTTTTGAGATTGATGGTCCATTTGTGAAGTTTCGGGATCGGCGGATTTGCCATCCCAACGGAAGTATATCCGACCAATTGAGGCGCAAAGAAATTGATTTCGTCGCCGGACTCATAGGCGTTCATCGTATGGTAGATGTAGCATGGATCAATCTCGAACCATTTGACGTCCGCGCTGCTACCATTGCGGGGCATAACCCCCAAGCGGGCACCATAGTTCTCGTCATAGTTTACCGGGATACCCGGTTCGAGAAATTTCTTGACGTCCCAAAGCATGGGCAAGTCCATGAAGATCACATAATTTTCAGTGATAACAAAGTCATGCACCATCGTGGCTGCTTTGACATCGATTTCTTCGGATTGAACCAATTCGCCGGTTGCAGACACTCTGTGGTAGGTCAGAAAGGGCGGCATCACACCATAGCCGAAAAACAGCATTTCCCCGGTTTTGGGGCAGACTTTGGGGTGTGCCGTCATGTTCCGTTCGAGCTTGCCGCCAAAATCATAGGTCCCCACAGTCTCGAGGTCTTTTGTAAGCTCGTAAGGAGCATGCATTTCCTGTAGAGCCAAAACCTTGCCCGCATGACCAATGACGTGTGTATTTGCAAGAGAGTTGCCAGGGATCCGCATAACCTCGCGGGTCATGACGTCTTCTTCTAACAAAGGCGTTTGGATATAGCGGTTACGATACCAATTGGCTTTACCGTTCTCAATCTCCACCCCGTGGATCATGCCCTCGCCGAGGAACCAATCAGAACTGGTAGATACTCTAGGGTTGGCGCCATTACGAAAATAACGGCCATTCAGCTCCTTGGGAATCTCTCCGGTTACTTTCAGCGACATGGCTGTCACTTCTTCGGAAACCGGCCCGAAATT
>CAZXXY010000010.1:0-38091 GCA_964644755.1 uncultured Hyphomonas sp.
TGGTGCCCAGAAGAGGACTCGAACCTCCACGTCCATAAGGACACTACGACCTGAACGTAGCGCGTCTACCAATTCCGCCATCTGGGCACGGGGTAGCAAAGAGCCGTTGGGATACGTCTCTCTGGCCCATACGTCAACGCCGAAAACGCCTGCGCAGGACCATAAAGCCTGCTTTTCGTTGACCTCAATTGTTTCATCGGCCGATACAAAACCTGTTCAGGGCACGCAATTCCTGACACATTTAGCGCATGAACTTGAACCGCTCCACATTGACGCCATTACGGTCGGCTCTTCTGTGCTTATTTGCCGTCCTGCTCACGCTTGGCGCGGAGCAGGCTCAGTCCGAGGAAGCCACCCTCGCCGTCGCGTCCAACTTCCGGCCTGCAATGGAGGAGCTGCAAACCTTGTTCGAGCGGGACACCGGCCACAGACTCAAAATTTCGTATGGCGCGACGGGGCAATTTCATGCACAGATCGAGCTTGGCGCACCATTTCATTTGTTCTTGTCGGCAGATAGTGTCCGGCCCCGGCTATTGTCCCACAAAGGGCAAACCGCAAGTGAGCCACCAAGAACTTATGCCATTGGCAAGCTCGCCCTATGGTCTCCTGATCTTCCCCAGCTGACAGCCGAGACACTCAAACATGGCGACTTTCGGTTTCTTGCCATCGCCAATGCCGACCTTGCCCCCTATGGAACGGCCGGCCGCGAAGTCATTGACCGGCTGGAACTGGCAGATGTCCTCAAAGACCGGATCGTCCAAGGCAACAATGTCGGCCAAGCCTTCGTGTTCGTGCAAACCGGAAATGCCGAACTGGGTTTTGTGGCCCTGTCCCAGATCTTGTCGCTGCCCACCCGCGAGCGCGGCACGCATTGGCTGCCCCCACCCGAATTTTACACCCCTATCCGGCAAGACGCGGTGTTGCTCGAGCGGGGCACGCAAAATCAGGCAGCAAGAGACTTTTTCGCCTTCCTGTTCAGTGAGAAAGCCGGAGCTGTCATCGAGCGTTCCGGATACGCAGTGCCATGACCGCACCTGATATTTCCGCCCTTTTGCTGACGCTTAAGCTCGCGCTGGCAGCCACGGTGATCCTTCTGCTCATCGGCACGCCAATTGCCTGGTGGCTTGCCCGGACCCAGCGGCGCGCCAAGCCCGTCATCGAAGCCATTGTGGCTCTGCCTTTGGTCCTGCCGCCAACCGTCCTCGGCTTCTACCTGCTGATAGCTTTGAATCCAAAGTCCCCGATCGGCGGATTGTGGCTCACCCTGACAGGCGATACGCTCACCTTCTCGTTTTCCGGACTGGTGCTGGCCTCCGTTCTGTATTCTCTGCCATTTATGGTGCAGCCATTACAGTCTGCTTTCGAGACCATCGCCCGCAAGCCCATGGAGTTGGCCGCAAGTCTGGGAGCCTCCCCGCTCGATGCTTTTTTCAAAGTCGCGGTTCCAGCCTCTGCACGCGGATTTGTAACCGCAACCGTCCTGACTTTTGCACACACTTTAGGCGAATTCGGGATTGTGCTGATGGTTGGCGGAAACATTCCGGAGCGGACACGCGTGATCTCGATCGCCGTGTATGAAAATGTCGAGACGCTGCAATATGCACAAGCTCATGCCCTGTCCATGATACTGCTCGCGCTTTCATTCAGTGTCCTATTGTTTGTCTATATCTTTAACAGACGGTTCCCGGTCCATGTCGGATAGTATGCTGGATTTCACCATAGAGACCCAAGTCGGGGAGATGGAATTGCAAGTGTCCGAGCAATGGGGCATCGGCGTCACTGGACTTTTCGGCCCGAGCGGCAGCGGCAAGACCAGTCTCCTGCGTATCATTGCAGGCTTCACAAAACCCAAGACAGGAAAAATCGCATTTGCCGGCAGTGTTTGGACAGACACCACCACGCGCCTATTTCGTGCCCCCCATAAGCGCCCTGTTGGCTTTGTACATCAAGGCGGGCACCTTCTGCCGCATCTGAGCGTTCTGCAAAACCTGCAATTTGCTAACACACGGGCCGCCAATCGCGCGCCATCCGATGCATCCAGAATGCCGAGCATCGACGAGATTGTGACAGCCTTTGAGCTCGACGATTTGCTCGTCCGCAAACCTGGGACTTTGTCCGGCGGAGAACGCCAGCGTATTGCACTTGCACAAAGCCTGCTCGGCCGACCAAAATTGCTGCTACTGGATGAACCGCTTTCAGCGCTCGACCAAAAGCGAAAGACCCAACTTCTGGCATATCTGAACCGGCTTCAAAAAAACCACCCGCTGCCAATCATTTATGTCAGCCATGATGTTGCTGAAATCTCGCAAGTGGCGAACCATGTTGCCATTATGGACAGAGGAAAAATTATCGACCGTGGGGAAACGATTGATGTGTTGAACCGGCATGGTTTTCAAACTGGCAGCGGCGGTCGCTCAGGAACGCTGCTTGCAGGCACGGTGTCGGAGCATGATGAGGCCACCGAACTCATGGGCATCTCCATCGGGCCTCATAAGATCAAGCTGCCTATGAACCCCTCACTGACCGTTGGCGACATGCTGCGCATCATTGTCCATGCAAATGATGTCGTGCTGTCCACGCAAGCGCCCGTCGGGCTAAGCGTGCAGAATACGTTGACCGGCACGGTTGCGAGGATAGACGCGAGCCCCAGCACCCCGATGGCAACTGTGATGATATCGCTAGACGGGGCTCAAGACGTGAAGCTGGCCGCCCGTATCACACGCGCAGCCGTAACAGCACTTTCCCTCAGGGAGGGCCAGAGCATTCACGCGCTGATCAAGACAGCCGTTCTGGCGCGATAGCGACGCATGCTTCTTGCCGCATCAGACAACTCGCTTTAGGTTTGCCGCATGCGGGATGAGCGACTTTTTCCTTTATTTGCAGAGCTGGATGCCTTGCCTGGCATTGGCCCAAAGCTGAAGCCGACATTGGCGCGGCTGGTGGGCGGCAATACGGTATGGGATCTCCTCCTGCACTTGCCGGAGCGCTGGCTCGACCGCCGTGTCCGCAACAGTTTTGAAGAGGTAACGCCCGGCGAGGTTGCCACGGTCGAAGGCGAAGTCCAGTCGCACATCTCACCCAAGGGTGGCAATCAGCCCTATCGAGTAAGGCTGGCTGACGAGACCGGATTTCTGACACTGGTTTTCTTTCGCGGCGATGGCCGATGGCTGTCGGGTCAATTACCGATAAACAAACGCCGGATCGTCTCGGGACGCATTGAAGAGTTCAACGGCGAACGGCAAATGGTCCACCCGGACCATATCTGCAACCCGGACCGTGACGACCGTCCACCGCCCGTTGAGCCGATCTATGGCCTCACAGCAGGGCTTACCAATAAGCGCGTTCACACGACCATTCTCGCAGCATTGGAAACGCTGCCAGAACTTGAAGAATGGATTGATCCACATCTGGTCGGCGCGCGCAAATGGCCAAGCTTTGCCGACGCGCTCCGGACATTGCATGCGCCAACGGCCTTTGACGAACTCGCACTCTACAATGCCCGCGCGCGGCTCGCCTATGACGAAGCGCTCGCTCGCGAAATGGCGTTTGCCCTGGCCCGCGCTGCGCGCGCTGTCCGCAAGGCACCAGCAATGGTGACAGACTTCAAAGCGCAAGACCGGCTGGTGACCAATTTACCGTTTCGTCCAACAGGCGCACAAATGCGAGCTGTCAAAGACATTGCTGACGATTTGGCCAAGCCCCACCCAATGCGCCGAATGCTGCAAGGTGATGTCGGATCAGGCAAAACGCTTGTCGGTGCCCTCGCAGCGGTACAGGCTATCGAAGCTGGGTTTCAAGTCGCTTTCATGGCCCCCACGGAAGTTCTGGCACGGCAGCAATACGCCACGCTCGATACGCTTCTGACACCTTTGGGATATTCCGTCGCCGCACTGACTGCACGCGATAAAGGCAAAGCCAGAGAGGCCAGCCTTATGGCGCTGGCCGATGGCAGCATTCAGGTGGTCGCTGGCACGCATGCCCTGTTCCAGAAAACGGTGTCCTTCGCCAGACTGGGCCTCATTATCGTGGATGAACAACACAGGTTTGGTGTTATGGATCGCGCCAAGCTCGCAGACAAAGCACTCAGTCCGCACATATTGGTCATGAGCGCGACCCCTATTCCGCGCACGCTGGCCCTCGCGGTCAACGGCGATCTTGATATCTCAGTGCTCGACGAAAAACCGGTTGGCCGCAAACCGATCAAGACGAGCGCCATTCCCGATAGCCGTATCGAAGAAGTGACCGCTGCTGTGGGACGCGCCTGCGAGCGGGAAGAACAGACTTTTTGGGTTTGCCCGAAAGTTGACATTGATGATGATGGCTCGAGCGCTGTGTCCCGCCATGCCGCCTTACAAGACCAACTCGGTGTCCCTGTCGGGCTGGTGCATGGACGCATGAAGCCCGCCGAGAAAGATGCCGCATTGGAGGATTTCCGGGCAGGACGAACTCGCATCCTCGTGGCAACAACCGTCATCGAAGTTGGGGTAGATGTGCCCAATGCGACGATCATGGTGATCGAGCGCGCCGAAGGCTTTGGACTGGCGCAGCTACACCAATTGCGCGGCCGCGTCGGACGTGGGGAGAAACCTTCCTTTTGCCTCCTGCTCTACCGCCCGCCGCTCACAGAAACCGCTCAGGAACGACTGGAGACATTGCGAAAGACCGAAGACGGATTTGAAATTGCCGAAGCCGATTTCAGACTGCGCGGCCCTGGCGACATGCTGGGCCTACGTCAGTCCGGTGTTCCGGTGTTCCGGATTATTGACCTCAGTGAACACAGCGACATTATCGCAACCGCACGCAAGGATGCAGAAGCTTGTGTGCTCGATGATCCGTTCTTCCATTCGAAACGTGGACGGGCATTGGTCACGCTAAAGACCTTACTTGCACCGCGCGTAGAAACACCCGACGAGTAAACAGCCGTGATCTAGGCGTTGCCGTCTTCTGAAGAAGCCGGGATTTGCGCGATCACGTCCTGCACCTGCTCTTCGGTCAAATGCTCGGGAACAACCATGCCAACCGAAACAATCATCTTGGCACCCTCTTCAACCGTCATGTTCAAATCAATCACTTCGGCTTTGGGAACGAACATGTAAAACCCGGAGGTCGGGTTTGGCGTCGTCGGCACAAACACACCCATCATGCCATCACCAAGCTTTGCCAGCACTTCGCCCTTGACCGGCGCCGTCACAAAGCCGAGGCACCATGTCCCTTTTTTCGGATACTCGACAAGCACCATATCCTTGAACGAATTTTCCTTGCTGCTGACAATCGTTTCGAACAATTGCTTGAACAGGGAGTACACATTGCTGACCACTGGCAGACGGGACAGAAGCCTGTCGCCCGCTTTGACCAGTGAACGACCAATCAAATTTGTCCCGACAGCTCCCACCAATGTGAGCAGCATTACCGCAACGAAAAGACCAAGCCCCGGCAAACCGGGCGTATCGAACGTAATGCCTAAAAGGGTCATCTGGTCAGGCAAATAAGTCGATGGATGCCAAGCTTCCGGCACAAACTGGCGGATCAGCGCCTGAAACGGCTTATCCATCCAGCTAAACAGGCTGACAACAACATAAAGCGTAATGACAATCGGCGCTGCGATCACAACACCAGCCAGAAACCGGCCTCTCAACCAGGCGAACAGACTTTGCTTGACTGGCTGGGGACCATCGCCTGTCGGGCCTGATTTATTCGTTGTCATAGATGCTCTCGACTATAAAACTTGGATTTCTCAATGGTTCAGCGTAATTGTGGCCAATATGAGTATGACAGAACAGATTGAAAGTGCTCTTAACAAGATAGGCGTCATTTTCGCTGCCAAAAACAGCCGCGTGACTGATCTTATTAGACTTTCTGGCGGGGCAAGTCAGGAGACATGGGCGTTCAAAATCAGCGATGATGATGGCGCTACAGCGCGCTACGTTCTGCGCCGGGCGCCCGGCGGTCAGGCCATTGACCGGTCCCAAGCCGCAATTTCACTTGAAACCGAAGCCCGACTTATAGACTTGGCGCACGGTTTGGGTACACCAACACCAAAGGTAATACACATTTGCACAGCCGATGACGGCCTCGGCGACGGGTTCATCATGGCGTTTCTTGACGGGGAAACAATTGCGCGTAAAATTTTGCGGGATGACGCGTATGCCAAGGCGCGCGCGCAATTGGCTGAAACCTGCGGGAAAGCTCTGGCCAACATTCACCAATTACCGTTAAGCGAGACGGCGACAATGGATTTGCCGCAATCTGACGGCCTGTCCCAAATTGCACAATATGAAGAAATTTACCGCAGCATTGATCGCCCGCGACCGATTATTGAATTGGCGTTCCAATATCTCAAGAAAACTGTGCCCGCTCCCTCGCCCAATGTGCTCGTGCACGGAGACTTCAGGCTCGGCAATCTCATGGTCGATCAAACAGGACTTGCAGGCGTGCTCGATTGGGAATTGGCCCACATCGGCGACCCGCGAGAGGACATTGGCTGGATCTGCGTCAATTCATGGCGGTTTGGCCAGAGCGCACAACGGGTTGGCGGTTTTGGCCAACTGGAGGCATTTCTTTCAGCCTATGAAGCCGCCGGCGGGCCATCATTCACCGCCCAGCAAATAGGCTGGTGGGAAATGCTTGGCTCGCTCAAATGGGGCATTATGTGCATGATGATGTATGAAAGTTTCCGCACAGGCGCGACCCCGACGGTCGAGCGCGCAGCGATTGGCCGACGTGTGTCAGAAACCGAAATTGACCTCTTGAATCTTATCGAGAAGGCAGAAGTCCATGCATGACAGCCCCTCCACACAAGAGCTGCTTAGCGCCGTCAAAGGCTTCATTGATACGCTCGCCGGAGAAAACCTATCAGGACATGCTCGCTTCAATGCACGGGTTGCAGCGAATGTTCTGGCCACAGTGCTCCGCGAGATAGATCAGCGCCCTGCCGCTGACCAGGCCGAAGCGGTAAGACTGGCGGCCCTTCTCGACAGAACACCAAATGACGACGATCTCGAAACGCTGAATTCCGAGCTTTGCACACTAATACAATCGGGCAAAATAGATGAAACCACACCAAATTTGCTCGCTCACCTTAAAGCCACCGCAATTGACCAGCTAAGTATCGATCAACCTCGATATTCTGGTCTGGCAACCGCGAAGGACAATGGCACGTGAAACTCTCGATTGGCATTTTGATTGCGCTCATCGCAGCATGGTTTGGACTGAAGAACACAGCTTACAATATGTGGATGACACGTGGCGCAGTAGAGATCCCGGCCGCGCTCGATTACACCACCGCACAGAGCTGGGCGAGCCAGCCCACCGAGACGCCAAGCGGCGCATGGGAGACGCCCTGGGGTGTGGACATTTTCATGGTCTATCCCTCACCACGCCTTGCGTCGCCACACGGGCTGATAGATCCGGAAGTCGCCCTGGCACACCCCTCTCATGCAAGATTGCAAGACGAAATCCTAAAGGCACTTCCGACCGATGCCAGTCTTTATGTTCCCAAATACCGGATGATCTCGAACGCCGAGCGTCCCGACACTCTGACACGACTTGTCGCCGATGATCTAAGCGCCGCGTTTGACGCATATCTCGCCAATGCCAATCGCGGACGCGGCGTTATGCTCGTCGTCATTGGGGACACCCATGAAGCTATTGATCCACTGCTCGACCGGCTACAGATGGATGATTTGCAACATCGCTTTGCCGGGCTCATCCATATCGCGCCAAGCCCATCCCAAGAGCCTGATCGTTATGACACGTTGATGTGCAGTCCCGGACTTGAGCGGGCCTGTTTCCAAGCCGTCGAGGTCGAAACCCAACACTCATTGATGGAGCATCTCTTTGCGCGGCTGCCGAATATGCGACCAGATTTTGTCATCCTTGATGCGGAAGGGGTCGCCGCCGCAATCGCAGCGCAGACCGCACAAGTCACCTACTGGCTTGATACTTATGGTCCAAAGCCTGCCGAACCATTGTTCGGGTTCGAGGCCATCGAAACCGCCCCCATCTATCGGCCCGGTGAAGATCAACCTCTCCCGACCGCACCGGACGAGTAAAGCACTTATATCCGTTTGCGGCGCAAACCAGGCGCAGGCGGCGTCTCGGGGGCTCCAGCAAAGCACTGCGCCTTGCTCATCCAGTCCTGTGCGATAGCGCCGGTCATCTTCAATGTGGTATCCGCGACATTCCGCGTCTGCGTGACGATTTGGCAAAAAGCTTCCGCTGGCCCTTCAATAGCGCTTAGCGTGTTTTCATCGCCATAAGTCCAGACCTCGCCAGAAGGCGCCGTTAGTCGCAAATATGGCATTGGGCCGGGCAGTGCTTCGCGCCGTGTTTTATAGGTCCAGCCATAAGTGTTCACGCCCAGCACAACGATGTTGCGAATGCGGTCTTCATTGATGCGATCAACACCAAGATGGTCATAAACCTCCTGCCCATGCGCCCATGTCTCCATCAGCCGCGCGGTAACCGACGACCGCGCGCTCATATCGGGACCGGCCCATTTGAGGCGCCGCTTCGGATCGACTTCGGCATAAATGTCGGCCGTCACATGCATGTCCTTGTACCAAACATTGCGAAGCTCTGGACCTGCCAATCCTGCAAAATATTCCTGTTCAACGCCGCGCAATCCGAGAGGATGGTCCCTCACCGCTGACAGACGTTCGACGAGTTCGGCCTGATCGGTTACTTGCAAACCGGCCATGCGGTTCCAGAAACACAAATGTTGCAGAACGGCATTGATAGTCCATGATTTGAACAGGGTCGGCTCATCATAGATTGCAGCATCCACGCCCTCAAGCAGCCCGAAAAGCGCTTCGCTCTCAGCCCGAAAGTCTGCCGCTTGCTCCAACTTACTCGTCCAGCGTGCCAACAAGGCGCTCATAAGCGCGCAGATAGTCTTCTTTGAACTCCTGAACAACCTGACCTGCCGACATAGACTGGTTCATCAGACCGACGCCTTGTCCAACCCAATAAGTCGCAAGCTCCTTTGCCCCCTCATGCCCGCCCTCGCTGAGCTTGTCGATGTGATGCAGAGCAGGTTCAGAGACAAGCGATTGCAAGGGCATTGGCAAGGGTGTTGGCGCTGTCTCACTCTCCCACGCATCCGTCCACGGCGAACGGAGTTGCCGCGAGTGTTTTCCCGTCCGCGAGCGCGAGCGCACAGTGTCCCGCGAAGATGCAGCCAGCATTTTCTCTTTCACGACAGGATTGGTCTCGGCTTCTGCCGTGGTCAACCAGACCGAGCCGCACCATGCACCATCTGCCCCCATCGACATCGCTGCAGCCATTTGCGCACCTGTTGTAATCCCGCCAGCTGCAAGAATGGGCGTCGACGCCCCCATCGCTTGCACGGCTTTGTAAACCTCGGGGATCAGCACCATGGTTGACACATCACCGCAATGGCCACCTGCCTCACCGCCCGCAACGATGAGCGCATCGACACCAGCGCTAACCTGATTGACCGCATGTTCCTTTGCTCCCACAAGCGCGCCTGTGGCGACGCCGTGCTTCTTCGCCATGTCCATCATGCTCTTTGGCGGAACTCCAAGCGCGTTGACGATCATTTTGATCGGATATTGAAATGCCACATCCATGCTCGACTCGGCGCCTTCGACCCCGAGATTCTTCGCAAAGTTCAGAGAATTGCTTCGCGCCCCTTCCAGATCAACCGCATCAATGCCGTGATCGGCCATGATGCTGGCCGCGTAATCCTTATGCTCCTGCGGTACCCCGCCAAGAATACGGTCCTTGTCGAACCCGTCAGCCTTGCCCTCAAATTTATTGGGGACGATGAGATCAACGCCGAACGGCTTGCCATCAATATTGGCGACAATCCAGTCGAGCTCTTCACGAAGCCGCTCGGGCGGCAAACTCACCGCTCCGAAAACCCCCATCCCCCCCGCTTTGGAAACAGCGACAACCACATCCCTACAGTGAGTGAATGCAAGCAGCGGGAATTCGATTCCGAGCATCTCGCAAATTGGTGATTTCATCATGGCTTGTCTCCGCTCCACTGATGCTGGTCGAGGATACCAGCATTCCCAATGAGAATGATTATGGCTCCCCTCAAGCGAGTCAAGCAAACCGGTCCACCGCGTCATGCCAAGCCATTTGTGGTTTGTTCCAATTTCCCTAAGGGCAAGAAATCTTATGAAAAATTCTGACGGATCACCTTATGTCCAAGAGGTGAATACGGTAGATAAGACACAACGCTAATTTGAAACCGTCTCCTATATCCCAAGCGAAAGGAATACATGATGATCAAGTTCACCCCGGAGCAAGTATCGGACTATATTGCCGCAGCGGGACGCAATGCATGGGTCGTTGACGGTTTGCCCAGCGGGCTGACGCGGCGCCCGATCAATAAGGTCGGTGTCATTGGCGCAGGCACTATGGGCGGCGGCATCTCGATGAATTTCGCAACTGTTGGCATAGACGTCCAAATTGTCGAAACCAAACAGGACGCACTTGATCGCGGTTTGAACACCGTGCGCGGCCACTATCAACGCTCAGCCGACAAAGGGCGCTACCCACAAGATGAAGTAGAGGCCCGCATGAGCCGATTGCATGGCACCTTAGACATGGAGGCTTTGGCAGATTGCGACCTCGTCATTGAAGCTGTGTTCGAGGACATGGACCTGAAACGCAGCATCTTTTCCAGACTCGATAAAATCATGAAGCCCGGCGCAATTCTGGCCACCAATACATCCTATCTCAATATCGATGAAATAGCAGCGGCCACCTCGCGCCCCGAAGACGTTATCGGCCTGCATTTTTTCTCTCCGGCAAATGTCATGAAACTTCTGGAGATTGTCCGCGCTGACAAAACAGCAGATGATGTGATTGCAACCTGTATGGAACTTGCACGGACGATCAACAAAGTCGCAACACTTGTCGGCGTTTGTCCAGGGTTTGTTGGCAACCGCATTCTTTCAGCACGGCGTCTCCAATCTATGGAGCTGTTGAATGAAGGGGCAATGCCATGGGATGTAGACGCCGCCCTGAATGATTTCGGTTTTCGCATGGGACCGTTCCAGATGTCAGATCTGGCCGGCCTCGATATTGGCTGGAAAAAAGGCGGCAAGACCGCCAACCCAATTCGTGATGCCTTATGCGAGCTCGACAGACGCGGACAGAAAACCAGAGCCGGTTATTATGACTATGGAGATGACAGAAAGCCTGTCCCATCAGATGTGACCGCCGATATCGTCCGCCAAGTCACCGGCATCAGCAATGGAACCCCACCAAGCGCCGAGGAAATTGTTGCACGTTGCATCCATCCGATGATCGATGAAAGCCTGAAAATTCTGGAGGAAAGCAAAGCCCAGCGCGCAACGGATATAGATATCATCTGGCTCAATGGCTATGGCTGGCCGGCCGACAAAGGCGGCCCCATGCTTTATGGCGACATGATCGGTGCAGACAAAGTGCTGGCCACAATGGAGAAGGTAGGCGCGCAGAACGAACGCTTCGCGCCAAGCAAAACATTACGCAGGCTGGCAGCCGAAGGCGGGCGGTTTACCGAGGTCCAGCCAGGCGGCTAACCATTATAGTTAAGCTTCAGGCCGGGCTCATCCCAACGGCGCTTGGCAAGCACGCCTGTGCCCGACATGGTCACCCATGCGTCCTGCATATCCTCGCCGCCAAACACAATGTTTGTACACAGAAGATCTGGAAATGCGGTGTGGTAGTGAGTTCCATCGGGCTTGATCGTAGTGATGCCGCCATTGAAAATGGTCGCCACACAAATATTGCCTGCAGCCGTTACCGCAAGCGAGTCGAAATATTGCAAATCAGGCATCGTCGCGACAACCCTGCCCCGTTGCAGCGGATTGTTGGGAGCAACCTCGCCCGGCGCTGAAAGGTCATATGCCCAAAGTCGGCCCGTAAGCGTGTCCGCCATGTAGACTGTCTTCTCGTCAGGCGACAGCCCAACACCATTAGGGCTGGTATGCCCCCAGTCGAGCTCTTTGACCATATTCCCATCAGGCGAAGCGTAGAACAATCCGCCTAAATCGCGATGACGCGGATAGGTTTTACCGTGATCGGTAAAATAGAAATTGCCCTGCTTGTCGAACACAATATCGTTCGGGCCTTTGAGCAGATTACCGCCGACTTTTTCGTAAAGCCTCGTGACCTCCCCCGTCTTCAAGTCGACCCGTTCGATACGGCCACCGGAATAATCCTCAGGGGCATGGCCCGGAACTTTGATTCCTGCCATTTCTGACCATTCGAAGCCACCATTGTTACAAATGTAAAGCGCCCCGTCAGGACCAATCGCAGCCCCGTTCGGTCCGCCGCCAGTATGAGCAATGACCTCGCGCTTATCCTGCCCCCATACCCGCGTAATATCGCCGCTCGCAATTTCGACGAGTATGATAGACCCGTCCTGCATAGCGACCGGCCCTTCAGGAAAATTCAACCCGCTTGCAACAACTTCGAAATCCATGCCTGCCACCATATGTTATTGTGAGGCTCATTTGGAGCCTACTTGAATACAATACTGGAGGTTAGCGGGACACTTGGCAAGCGTCACTCATAAGCGCAGAAATCGCGAAGCACGCGGCAGTCTTCGCCCGCTTCCGAACAAGCGAGCACCGCATCCACACGGGCATGCCCGGAGCGCGATGCCTGCGCATGCCCAAATGCCCCTTCTGTATTCGCTGCAAAAGCAAAACAGCCATTGAAGCTGGAAACCACCCGGCACACAGAGCCATCAGCCTCGCACGTGGCCAGAGCTTCCTGCTTGGCATCATCTTCATTTTTGGCCAAACGTGACTCTCCGATCATCCCGTCTTGAGCCATGGCGAAGGCTCCCCAGCGCGGCAAAGCGCGTTCAATCCGTTCAATACGACAATCTGGATAAAGCGCATCACGCGCCGCCACATCGTCCCACGTCATCCCTCGCCGCCAGCGGCCGGACCCTTGCACATCCTGACCATGCGCCAAGGCCGCACCATCATAATCGAAGGACACAATCAGACCGGCTGAAGGCGCACGACAGTCGATTGGAATTTCGTTGCCCGGTATGCGATCGGAATCGAGATTGAAGCGCACATTGTCTTCGGGGTGCCCAATGCCCAGCGCATGGCCAATTTCGTGCAAAACGAGTGACGGAAAATGAACACAGGAATCCACGGCTTGCGCAACATCCAGATAATAGCAAAGCGCCGCATTCAGCCGGACATCCGCACTCTCGATCCGGCCAATCGGGCCTTCTGACACGGTGCCATTTGTCAGCACCATAGAGGCTTGCGGACGCTCGTAAAACAGAGTGTAACCCGTCGTTCCCGGGTTGCGGAAGATCGGAAAATCTCTTGGCGTGGCGCCGAAAAAGTCTATCTCAGCTCCCTGCCCGCTGCTTGCTAGAGCGGCGAGCGGAAAGTTTGGGTCCACACGGCCGGTAATATCAGTGAACGATAATGAAGGATGTCCCGAGCCCCAATGATCAAGCGCATCGCGCAAAGACTGCTCGATTTGTTCGCATGTCGAACCGTCAATGAACCGCATCGTACATACGCTTTCATCAATGGCATATTCCAGACCGCCGCCAAGACCTCGTTCGCCCGTCTCCAGCATGCTGCCCGTTGACAGCCCCCAGCGGGGCGCGCGGTCGAGGTGTTCGGTTGCAGAGTCTGCCGGTTCACGCGGGCCTTCCACGACAAATGCCGATGCCGCCGCCCAACCGGAAAGCAAACAGAAGACGACAAGCAGACAGAAACGGATCATGGCTCAACTTTATCAGACTAGGGCCGCTTAGAAAGGGCTCTTGCTCAGTTCAAACTCTACACCCGATCTAGACAGGTAATTGTAAAATTGTGGTCATTTTTAGCATCCGAGATGTGTTCGGTCCGCCAAACTTCGGTCCATGTCGACATGTCAATCTCGGGAAACAAAGCATCGCCCTCTGGAGAGGCGTCCACACGCGTCAGATACAATCGGTCAATCAAGTCCATCGCACGCTCATAAACTGTACCGCCACCTGCGATAAAGACTTCATCAACGCCGGTGGTCTGCGCGATGCTGGTAGCAACATTGATCGCCGGCGCGAGACTCGAATACACGCGCGCGCCCGGTGCAGCGTAATTTCCATCCCGGCTAAGCACGATATTCTCACGGCCCGGCAATGGTCTGCGCGGAAAGGATTCCCATGTTTTCCGTCCGACAATCAGCGGCTTGCCAGAGGTAATTGCCTTGAACGATTTGAGGTCATCGGAAAGCCGCCATGGCAAATCTCCGTCGCGCCCGATAACGCGGTTGCTCCCCATTGCGACGATGGCACATAGTTTTACCGTTGAACCCAAGACCTAATTCCTTCTACCGGATATGACTAAGCATAATAGGAGTCGCAAACAGCTCCAGAAATATTGATTAGACAAGAGCAGCCGTCATGTCACTTTGCGCAGATGGCGAGAAACGCCTAAATTTGCCCGATATTCCTACGCAAGAGGCTAAAAGTGGATTTTATCATCGAAAACCAAACAGGTTTCCGGCTCGGCGCATTTGCTGGCGTTCTAGTGCTGATGATGGCCCTTGAAGCAATATTACCAAAACGGCAACGCACATCGACACGGGTGCGCCGCTGGGTGACCAATGTGACGCTCGTTGTGGTCAACACAGTCGCTGCTCGCCTCCTGGGTCCCTTGGTGGCGGGCGCAGTTGCCATATTCGCGGCCGAACGCGGGATTGGGCTGCTCAACATAATCGAAATCCCATTTGCCCTATCGGTGCTGGTGGTCATGATCCTGCTTGATATGGCCATCTACTGGCAACATGTCGCCGTTCACAAAATCCCTATGTTCTGGCGCTTTCACAAAGTCCATCATGCAGACCGCGATATTGATGCCACGACAGGCGTGCGGTTTCACCCCGCTGAGATCGTCTTATCCATGCTTTACAAAGCCGTCTGTGTTTTACTGCTTGGGCCGTCACTGATAGCGGTGATCCTGTTTGAAGTGGTGCTCAATGCGAGCGCGATATTCAATCACGCAAACCTAAAACTGCCCGCCACGCTTGATCGTCTCATTCGCCCTTTTCTGGTGACGCCCGACATGCATCGCGTCCATCATTCGGAAATCGAACGCGAGACCAATTCCAATTACGGGTTTTGCCTGTCTGTCTGGGACCGCCTGTTCGGATCATATATTGCCCAACCCGAACTCGGCCATGACGGGATGACGATTGGATTGACAGAATACCAGACAGACAAGCCCAACGAAGTTTTATGGAGCCTTGCCGTTCCATTCAAAACCGACAGATCAAATCCTCAAATCTCGAAAGAGAGGAACGCGCAATGACACGGCCTTCTATACGATGGACACTGCTCGCAGGTCTGGCCCTTTCGAGTGCAACAGCTCTGCCAAGCTTCGCCGACAATGCAAGCCTCGACAAAATTCATCAAAAGATCGAGCGCACCTACCCGAACGTTTCCCATATCCGACGTGAAGCGCTTGATAGTCTTCCGGCAGATACGATCTATTTCGACGTTCGCGAACCGGACGAATTCGCTGTCAGTCATATCGCTGGTGCCGTGCAAGTTTCACCTGCGATTTCCGAAAACGAGTTCATGGCCCTACACGGCGAGGACATCTCGGGCAAAACAGTGGTTTTCTATTGCTCGGTCGGACGCCGGTCTTCACGCTTGATCGACAGGCTGGACACCGCACTTACGACACAAAACACCGCCGCCTACAATCTCGAAGGCAGCATCTTCCGCTGGCACAATGACGAAGCCCCCCTCGCCAATGAGGCCGGTGCTACCAGCAAAGTCCATCCCTACAATTGGATATGGTCACGCCATCTCGATCGGCGCTCGGAGACAAGCTATAAACCTGCAGGCAGTGATTAAGCCCTCAATGGGTCCAAGGCTGCTTGCGATCGCTCGAAAAATTCTCGGAATAGGATTTCACAAGCCGCTTACGCTCGCGTGCTTCTTCGACCGTAAACGTCAAGCCTTCGCGCTTGGCAAAGGCAACCGCATGCGCGCGCGTATCGAACGTCATTTTGATTTGTCCGCTCATATCGTCAACGGACGTCCAGCCCATAAGGGGATCAGACGACCGCACCGCCGTCGACGCCATCTGCAATACCCATTTGCCGGACTTGGCACGGCCTGACTGCATAGCGGACTTACGGGACTGGAAGATTCGTGCGTGTGACATAACCATCTCTGAACTGCTTCGGTCTCGGATACTCTGATCTTCGCGCCAAAACAAGCCGGTAGTGGCATTTGATCTTGCCAAATTGGATCAGCTCTGCCAGCTCAAACGCGTTGACGGACCTTTGGATCGGAGCCACCCACATGCCTAGTCCCCCCGCCCCGCCATCTGGCGATACCCCATTCGACACCCTTGTCGATATCATGGCCCGCCTACGCGACCCTGACACTGGCTGCCCCTGGGACCTGAAACAGGATTTCGCTTCAATTGCCCCCTACACAATCGAAGAGGCCTATGAAGTGCTCGATGCGATAGAAACGGGCAATATGGATGATCTGCGTGATGAATTAGGCGACTTGTTGTTGCAGGTCGTCTTCCACAGCCAGATGGCGAGCGAAGCAGGGTATTTCACCATTGATGATGTCGCCGCCGCGATCAATGACAAGATGATACGTCGCCATCCACATGTTTTCGCTGGCGGTACCGAGCGCGACGCGGAAAGCCAGACATTGGCATGGGAAGCCCAAAAAGCGGCTGAACGGGCTCTTAAAGCCAGCGCATCCGGTAAGGCCGCAGCCCCTCAAAGCGCACTTGACGGGGTGGCTAAGGCACTGCCCGCCCTCACACGGTCGGAGAAGATCCAGAAGCGGGCCGCGCGCGTTGGCTTTGACTGGGACAAGACCGAAACGATCTTTGACAAACTCACCGAAGAAACACTCGAAGTCCGTGAAGCGATCGCGTCAGGCAACACAGATTCGATTGAGGACGAGATCGGTGATCTCTTGTTTGTGGTCTCGAACCTCGCCCGTCATTTGAAAATTGATCCAGAACAGGCCTTGCGCCGCGCGAACGGAAAATTCGAACGGCGCTTTCGCGCAATGGAAGCCGAAGCGCTGGCTGATAATGTTGATTTCGCTAAACTGCCGATCGACCGACAAGAAGCTTATTGGCAGCAGGTCAAAGCCAAGGAATAAGCTCTAGTCAGGGATTTCGGTATCCAGTCCAATGGCCGGAAACTGAGATTGAAAACTACCAAGCTGTGCCAGCGTAAAGCTGACACGCATCCTCATATCCCCGGATTCGGGATCAGGCTGCTCATCCAGCACATCAGCGTATTCGTGTAACCAACCGCGTGCCGCACCATCGGCAGGCTTCAAGACCAGCTTGCCCCTGATGTCGCCCATCTTCAAAGCCGCCGCAATCGCCCCCTCCAACGCTTCCATACCGCCCCCCGTAAGCGCCGAGACAAGCGTGGCAGGATGGGGCTGGTTGGCTTCGGCTTTGATCGCCATATCTGCCGCCAGTCCATCATCGAAACGGTCGCTCTTGTTCCAAACCTCGATCATCGGCGGCAAAGCCTGACCAGCATTGCTCTCCAAAGCATTCAGGACAATCTCGACATCGCGCTTTTGCAAATGGTCATCGGGACTGGACCGATCACGGACATGCAACAGCAAATCAGCCTCAAGAGCTTCTTCGAGGGTGGCCTGAAACGATTCGATCAGATGGGTCGGCAAGTCAGTGATAAATCCAACCGTGTCAACCAGGGCAACCGGGCCGACCTTGGCAATCTCGACCCGCCTGATCGTAGGGTCGAGCGTTGCAAACGGCATATCCTTGGCCATCACATCCGCACCGCTGATCCGGTTGAACAAAGTCGACTTCCCCGAATTGGTATAGCCAACGAGCGCAATGACCGGCGTACCCGACTTGCGCCGTCCGTCGCGCTGTAATCCGCGTGTCCGCCGGACATCTTCAAGATCTTCGCGCAACCGCCGGACCTTGGTGTCGAGCATCCGCTTATCGGATTCGAGTTGGGTTTCACCGGGGCCTGATAAAAAGCCGCTGCCACCGCGTTGACGCTCAAGGTGGGTCCATGTCCGTACAAGGCGTGAGCGCTCATAGAGTTGGCGCGCCAGTTCGACCTGTAACTTCCCTTCACGTGTCCGCGCACGAAGTCCGAAAATTTCCAAGATCAACCCCGTACGGTCGATCACTTTCATCCCAAGTTTCGTCTCGAGGTTTCTCTGCTGCACGGGCGTCAATGTCCCGTCAACAATAAACAGGTTGATGCCCTTGTCAGCAATCACGCCGGCAACCCGCTCCAATATGCCGGCTGAAAGCAAATGCGAGGAGGAGACGCGCCGTATCTGTTCGGCCTGGACAAACCCAAGCTCACATCCCAAAGCTTCGGCCAGCCCCGTTGTTTCGGTCAACCTCGCCTGAGACGGTCTGTCAGAGGGTGTAAACCACGGCACAACCACGCCGGCACGACTAATTTCGGGCAAGCGGTCAATGGTTGCACTCAAGAGCGTTTACTCATCTGCGGCAGTGGTTTCTTCGTCGAACAATTGAACCGGAGCGTTCGGCGCAATCGTCGAGATTGCATGTTTGTAGACAAGCTGCGGCGGACGTCCTTCACCACGCAGAAGAACACAAAAATTGTCGAACCATGTCACAACGCCCTGCAGTTTGACACCGTTCACGATATAGACGGTCAGCGGCGTACGAGATTTGCGTACGGCATTCAAAAAGGCATCTTGAAGGTTCTGCTTTTTCTCGGAAGCCATGATTTTTCCCATTTTCTATTTATGTGTGGCTGCAATTCTTAAGCGGCTAAATTGTTTGCGGCGATGACGCAAGCCATTTGTCGTGCTTTTGATCGCGTTTTTTATACGTGCACAAATAGCGGGCAGACTGTTCAAGCTGCATCACGCCCGCCAGAAAGCCGGATTCAGGGCCGGCAACAATGCCAAAATTTCGAGACGCCCCAGAACCATCGCGAAAATCACCACAAGATGTTTGGACACTGTGTTCCCATCCCCCAGTTCGATAAGCCAACCGGAGTTCGAAATCGCACCTACCGCAACAGACATCGATGCCCCAAACCCTTCACCTAAAAAACTCAGCACTATAAAAACGAGCGATACCGCTGCGATATAAGCAATCAAATAGACCCAGACTCCCAGCACAGAGCTTTGTTTTTGCGGACGGTTGCGAAACCGCAACGCAACAACAGAATTCTGGAACCCCAACTGGGCGAACTCCTGCACCGCCCTCCGCAAGAGGATAATGATACGGGCAAGCTTGATCCCTCCCGCCGTCGACAAGGCAGCCCCTCCGATCAAAGCGGGCAAGATCAGCACCGTGATGGGCAAAACCGATTTAACCTCACTCATGGGAACCCCGAGCGAAAGACCTGATGTCGAAAGCGAAGATACCGCCCAGCCGATTGCGTTAAAAACATTCAGCCCACCCAGCCACGCCAAAACGCCAAGAAGGCCGACAAGACCAAGCAAGAGATACAGCTCCGCATCAACAACAGCAAATCTGAGTCGCTTCGGACTTAAATTCATGAGCACAGAAAGTCCCGATGCCGCAAATATCAGCCCGGTAAAGACAATAAAAATGGCCGATGTCCCGCTAACAAGCTGGCCTGCTTGCGCTGGATCAACAAGTCCCGTCGAAACCACGCTGATCGCCAGCGAAAGCGCTTGCCCAGGCTGAACGCCCGCAAAAAGCAAAGCCGCGAAAATCCCGACGATCAGACTGCCGCATACCACAAGCACTGCGCGCAGAACCCGTGGGATCGCATCGAAAAAACTGCCATCAGGAACCGTAAACAAAACCGAACGTTGCACGCCCGCTCCACCTAAACTCAAAGCCGCAAAAACGCTCGCCGCAAGAACCAGACTGAACACCGTGCCAATACAGTGCAACACACCACGCCAGACAAGCAGAGAGATCGGCCAGTCATTGCCATCAAGATCAATCACCGAATGCCCTGTGGTCGTCAGACAGGACACAGCCTCATGCAAACCGGCCACAAAGGACGGTTCGGCAGTCCCGAATACAAAAGGAAGAGCCGCAGGGATCGGCGCGCCCAAACACCAAAGCACGGCGACAGCCAACGCATCATTCACATGCGATCGACGGGTGGGCTGAGCTGTCAATTGAAGGCACATACCCCCAAGCACCACGGTCAAAAGGCCAGCCAAACCAAACGCCATGATTTGCGACGTTTCGCCGTAAACCAGCGCAAAGAGCAAAGGCAGCACCATGATACCGCCAAGCACCAGCACCATGTATGAGAGGACGCGGATAATCGCTATATGGTTCAATGCCAGCTCCCGCTAGAAAAACTCTGGACTGACCCTGAAGAACTGCTCAACTTTGCGAACCATGTGGCTTTCATAGAAAACGATAACCCTGTCATCGACTTTCACCCGCAAGTCTGGTGTCGGGAAATAGATTTCCCCATCACGGATCAGCGCAGCAGCCGTAACTCCTTCGGCGAGATCATCATATCCTAAACACTGGCCGATCAAAGGCGAGCTGTCGAGCACAATACCTTCAACAGCCTCGGCAACCCCGTTCTCGAGCGAAAGCAAGTTCAGGATACGTCCTCGCCGCAAACGCTGCAGAATACGGGACACAGTCAGGGCACGCGGGTCGAGCACGACATCTACCCTCAAATCGCGGCTGAGACTGGCAAGCTCAATCGAATTGACCAAAGCCAGAGTCCGGTTTGCACCGGCCCGCTTTGCCAGATTGCAAATCAGAAGATTGGTTTTGTCATCATTGGTCAAGGCGACGACGAAGTCCGCAGAATTTACACCCGCTTCCTCCAAAATGTCAGAACTCAGGCCGTCACCATTAATCACAATCGACCGTTTCAGCTGCATCACAGCCTTTTCCGCGCGCTTCGGGTCCGCCTCCACAAGACGCACACGAGCGCCAAGCTCGCGCTCGATCTTGGAGGCCAGATAAACACCAATGTTACCGCCGCCAACAATGACGACGTGGCGCGCCTCTTTGTACTCTTTGTTCAATATCCGCGTTATGCGGGGCGCATGGGCATCCCGAACGGTCAAATATGCCCTATCATCTTCCATCAACCGGTCATTCGACCGCGGAGCGAACAAGGCTTTTCCCCGACCAATTCCGACAACCCGCGCCTCCAAATCTGGAAACAAATCGGAAAACTGATCAAGCGCCGTATCAAGCACCGGGCTATCAGGCCCGACTTCAAAACCAAAAAGTTTGATGGTCCCTTTTGAAAAACTCGCCGTTGTCAGCGCCCCAGGCGTCCGAATTCGCTGCAAAATGGCGTCCCCGACCGCAATTTCAGGCGAAATCACCATATCGATCGGCAGTCCGCCACGCGTAAACAAATCACCAGCGCTTTTTTCGAGATAGGCCTGCGCACGCACACGGGCAATTTTGGTCGGCACATTAAACAAAGTGTGGGCGATCTGGCAGATCACCATATTGACCTCATCATGATAGGTCACAGCGATAATCATCTCGCATTCTTCAACGCTGGCGGCCCGCAGAACGTCAGGGTGTGCCGCATGACCAACAACGCCGCGCACATCAAGTTCGGTGGACACTTTATCCACAAGCTCGGCATCAGCATCAATAATGATGATGTTGTGTTTTTCCGCAGCCAGCTGTCGCGCAATGCCCTGCCCGACCCGGCCTGCACCACATATCAAAACGCGCATGTTCTAATTCCCTTGGCGAACCTGACCGGATTGTATCCCAAGAGCCTTTAATTTTCTGTGCAAGGCGGACCGCTCCATGCCAATAAATTCAGCCGTTTTCGATATATTCCCGTTAAATCGAGAAATCTGGATCATCAAATACTCTCTTTCAAACTGCTCACGGGCATCACGCAACGACATGCCGACAAGTTCGGCGGACCCCAGCGGCTGCATGCCAGCCGCTCGCACATTCTGTTCATTGGGAAGCTCTTCAACGCTCACAGGTCGATCGATATCAGATGAAGACAGGATCATGATCCGCTCAACAATATTACGCAACTGGCGTATATTACCTGGCCAATCCATCGATTGTAGCACCGCAATCGCTTCATCCGAAAACGGGCGGGAATTTAGCCCTGAAGACTCACTGATATTGCTTGAAAAATAGGTCACAAGGTCGGGAATATCCTGACGCCTCTGGGTCAATGACGGGACATCCAGAGGAACAACATTCAGCCGATAATAAAGATCCTCGCGGAACCGGCCGCCTTCGATTTCAAGCTCCATATCCTTGGTTGTCGCAGACATCACACGCACATCGACAGTGACATTTGAGCGTCCACCGACGCGTTGGAACCGCTGATCCGTGAGCACGCGCAATATTTTGTTCTGTGTCCCGCGCGGCATGTCCGCCACCTCGTCAAGCAACAACGTACCGCCATGCGCCCGCTCGAACAATCCAATCGAGATCGGCGTCCCGTCAGCGTTCTCCTCGCCAAACATTTCGCGCTCCATCTGGTCAGGCGATAGGCTGGCTGCATTCACAACCATGAAGGGCCCCGAACTCCGGGTAGACTGTTCGTGAATAAGGCGCGCAGCCAACTCCTTGCCCACGCCGGCATTGCCGCGGATAAGCACGCGCGAATTTGTTGGCGCCACCTTCTCAATAGCAGCGCGCAATGCCTGCGCTGGCGCACTTGAGCCAATCCATTTTTCATCAAGCCCGGCCTTCGCCTTCAAACGTACATTTTCCCGTTTGAGCGACGCGGCCTCGATGGCACGTTCCATGACATGTAAAAGCTCGACACTCTTGAAGGGCTTCTCGATAAAGTCGTAAGCGCCACGACGAATGGCTGCAATGGCAGTTTCACTATTGCCATGCCCGCTGATCAGAATAATTGGAAGAATGGGGTCAACCGATTTGAGATACTGCAAGACTTCGAGGCCATCCATGCCGCTGCCTTGCAACCAGACATCCAGAATAACCAGAGACGGCGTTCGCTGCCGAACTTCCTCGATAGCCTGTTCGGCCGTCGCGGCTGCGCGGGTTTGATACCCCTCATCTTCAAGCACACCAGCCACAAGCTCGCGAATGTCTGGCTCGTCATCAACGATTAGAATATCGCTCACCATCAGATTACTTCCTCTTTAGACCGCTGTACATTGCGCACCATGTCGTCAGACAATTGCCCTCCCGAATCGAGCGGCAGAACAATGCAGACTCGCGCGCCTCGTGCACCATCTGGACGTGACTGTAGTGTTATCTTTCCACCATGATCAACAATGACGCGGTTCACAATTGCGAGCCCCAACCCGGTCCCTTTTTCACGAGTCGTTACATATGGCTCGAGGAGTTTGTCGCGAGCCTCATCGGGAAAGCCTGGTCCATTGTCCTCAATGATCACCTCTAAACGATCAGCAAATGGCGCAGCGACCAGTTTGATTTGGCCTATAACTTCCATGTGTTCGGGGAGCGAGCTGATGGCTTCAAGGGCATTCTTTGTCAGATTGGCGAACGCCTGCCGCAACAAACGCTCGTCTCCTTGCAACATAATCGGGGCTTCAGGCACATCAACGAGAACAGTAATATCCGGGGCGCCAACGGCTTGGGCAAAGGCGGCGTGATTAAGCATCGCAGAAAAGTCGAATGCCTGGATGTTCGGCTCCGGCATCCGGGCAAAATTGGAAAACTCGTCAACCATGCGGCCAATGTCAGAAGCCTGCCGGTTTATCGTTTCAAGACTGCGTAAAAAGACGCCATCATCGTCTATCGCATCAGCGTAACGCCGCGACAAACGATCTGCTGATAACTGGATCGGAGTTAGCGGATTGCGAATTTCATGCGCAATCCGGCGAGCAACATCCCGCCACGCCATATGGCGCTGAGCCGTCACAATTCTTGTTGCGTCATCGAAGGTGAGGACACAGCCGCCGTCAAAATCAACTTGCGTGCGCAATCTGATATGTCTGATGTCTCCGCCGATAGAGATTTCCAGCGATGCATCATCAGCGATGTTCTCGCGCAGGACGGTCTGCGCCCGCGCCCGGAACTCCGGCATGATGTCGCCCAAGAAGCGCCCCTGCAAATCCCCTTGCCCGATCAACGCCTCGGCAGACGAATTCGCAAGCGTAATCGTCAGTGCACGATCGGTACGGATCACTCCCGCGCTAACTTGTGAGAGCAGAGTTTCAAGGAATTGTCGCCGGTTCTCCGATATCGTTCTGGCTTTAAGCAAGGCCCCCCGCTGTGAGCCCAATTGCGCAGCCATTGTATTGAACGATGTCGCAAGCTCGTCAATTTCGTCATCGCTGCCAGGTGGCGGCACCCGCGCAGTCAAATCTCCATCCCGCACCTTCTGAGCCGCAGTCGCAAGATTTCCGATCGGCCCGGCAATACTGCTCGCCGCTTCAAGCCCGAGACGGGCAAACAGCAAGAGGGCCAATGCAACGATCTGGACATAAGCGATGAAGAACACAGACTGCAATTGCGAGATCGCCACTTCGGCGTCTCGATATTGCAGCAAGGCCGTTTCCGCTTTGCGATATTGAGAAAAAGTCGAAGGCGAGGTCTCTTTGAGGACATAAAGATAGAGGCCGCCATAATGCTCAAGCTTTACAAGCGCCGTGACCAGACCGGTTGTCTCGTAGAGGGTCAACCCGATCGCCGGGCCATCCGCCGCCACCATATTGGCTTCGGCCAAGGCTTTGGGGTCTGGCGGCACAAAATTGGGTAGCGTATCGAGTTTGGCCGTCGCCAATTGGTCACCCGCTTCGTTTATGAGATATGCCATCCGGAAGGATCGAAACCCGGCCTGCAGCCCTAGAAAGTCAGCAAAGACAAGCGGCGTCTCGCGCAGGCCGATTGCCGTTTCAGGATAATCAATATCTTGAGCCATCAGGCGCGTGTCTTCTTCGAATGCCTCGACAAACGTGTCATAGTTTTCGCGGTTCAATTTCGCCGAGTCTTCCACAAAGGTGGCAATATTGTCATCAATATAGGTGTCGATACCCTTTGCCAGTGCCGCGCCAAGCACAACCGCAACAATCGTAGCCGGGATCACCGAAGAGAGACTAAAGAGCAGAAGGAACCGTTTGATCAGGCGCCCGCCACCCTTGGTCGACGACAGCCTTTGAAGCCCACGATACCGATTGACGAGCCAGATCGCCAATCCCAAGATCAAAACAAAGTTGATCGTAATCAGAACAAAGTAAAAACCGGCAAAAGGCTGGATCGGGTTCAGGCCGGAAATTGTCAAAAGAGTGACAACCGTCGCGATCAATACCGCGATGATGAACGCAATCTGAAACAATCGGCGTCCCGGAAAACGCTTGAATGGCTCTATTTTGCCGCTCATTGAACCTCTCTACACCACTATCTGTTACACAAAGGCAACAGTGATACACTACAGCAACAGTCTAGAAAGCCTGTCAATCATTCTTCTGCGAAACCGAGTGACTTCATCTTGGCTCTAAGCGTATTTCGATTGACACCCAACAGGTTCGCCGCCCGCACTTTGTTGCCCAAAGTCACCGATAAAGCCAGAGCGATCAACGGGCGCTCAAGACTTGCAATGACATCCTGATGAATGCGGCTCTCATCATCCGCAGTTGCTGACATCAGTTTTGGCAGGATATGCGCTTTCAAGGCGCTTTCAAATTCATCCTCAAGACTTACCGAGAGCGGAGCAAGCCGATTCAAATCGACGCTCATCGCCATTTCGACATCACGAGCAACAATCAACTCGTCCGGACTTAACGCACAAAGACGCAGTATAATATTCTCCAATTCCCGGACGTTTCCCGGCCAATCATAAGCGCAAAGAAGCTCCATACTGGCCGTGTCGAGCCGCTTGGCGGGCAGCCCCTTGTCCCTGGCCCTGACAAGAAGCGCTTGCGCAAGCTCGGGGATATCTTCTTTCCGGTCGCGAATGGCCGGTAGGTCTAACCGGATAATATTCAACCGGTAAAACAGATCCCGCCGGAATTTGCCGTCGACAACACTTTGGTCGAGATCATGACTGGTCGAAACGATCAACCGCGCATGACCGGGGCGTCGAAGGAGCCGGACAAGCCGCGCCTGCGCATCGGCTGACAGACCAGCCACTTCGTCAATATAGATCGTGGACCGCTTGTCTTCCCGGATAGAGGCAAATGCTGCCGTCATTTCCTCGGCATTCACGCCATCAAGATCAAGCGCAATGAAAGGGGCATCATTGTGTTGACCAAGGTTATGGATGGCTCGTGCGGTCAACTCCTTACCGCTGCCTGCCTCGCCTTCAATCAAAACCGTCAGATTGGTGTTCATGATCCGCGAGACCACCCGGTAAACATCCTGCATCTGCTCGGAGCGACCGATAAGAGGTAAAATAGCATTCTGCTCGGCTTTGCGGGTCTCCCGATCAATACGCCGCACACCGGCAGGCTTCTTCAGAGCGCGCGCGACAAGGTCCGCCAACACTTCAATGTCAAACGGTTTGGGCAGGTAATCAAATGCACCATGTTCAGCCGCCGACGCTGCCGTCAAAATTGTATTCTGCCCACTCATCACAATAATCGGAAGCTCAGGTCGCTCGAGCCGGATCGATGGCATGATGTCGAAGATCGGGTCTTCATCAAGATAGACATCTGTCACAATCACATCGCCCTCGCCATTGCGCACCCAGCGCTGCAAAGCGTCAGCAGAAGCAGTCGTCCGGACAGAATAGCCCGCAGAGGTCAGGGTCTGGCTAATAACCAGCCGGATCGCAGCATCATCCTCGGCAACAAGTATGGTTGGTTTGGCCATTAGGCATCACTCGCAATTGGTATGAACAGGGAAAAACAGGTATGGCCGGGGCGACTGTCCAGCTCGATAGCGCCGTCATGGGCCCGGATAATCTGATTGGCGATGGTCAGACCAAGCCCGCTGCCACTGGCCTTTGTCGTCTTGAACATATCAAAAATACGTTCTTGTTGATCTGTCGGAATGCCCGGCCCCGTATCCGTAATAGACACCCGCACCGAGCGCTGGCTTGTTTTGTCACCTGTCTTCGATTTTTGCCGGTTAAGCGCAAATCGCGTCTCAACGATAATTTGTCCGGTCGCGCCATGCTCACGCACCGCCTCGATACTGTTGCGAACAATGTTCTGAAAGGCTTCGTGAATATGATCACTGTCGACAAATATATCAGGAAGCGAGGGATCGAAGTTCCGTTCGATATGGACGGCACTGCCAAACGCAGCCTCTTCAGCCTGAAGAACCCGATCCAGAATCTGGTGGACATTGCACGGCAAACGGTAAGGTGAGGAAAACAGCTCGAAAGCGGATAGCTGATCGACCAGCCTCGCAATACGGTTTGATTCAGAAACGACAAGGTCTAGCAGTTCGGCTTGATCCTCGGTCGCCGAACGCAATAGTAATTGCGCAGCGCCGGAAATCCCCGCCAAAGGGTTCTTTACCTCATGCCCCAGTATCTTCCCGAATGCCGCAAGCCCGCCTGCTTCTGCCTGCCCTGTATCGGGAAGTGTTCCCCCCGACAAAGCCAACACAAAGCCGCCTTCAGCAGTAAGATCTACCGAAACATGGACCAGACGTTCATCAAGCGAGGGGCCCATTAATCGCAAAGAACCTGTTACCACTTGCCGCCCTGTCTCTTCCACAGCATCCAGAACGTCAAACAGAGGATTGTCGTGATAGACCAATTGCGACAGGCGCCGTCCCCCCGCAACATTGCGAGACAGACCTATCAGCTTTTCAGCGGCCAGATTCATCTGTGCGATGGACCGTTTCCGCGTCAGCACAATGAGCGCAACCGGAGCAAGATCGGCGTCCATACCTTCCTTAAGCGATTGAGGCTCCTTGACCGGCATCACGCCACCTTATCTGTTGGCTGACGCAGGAACATGGCAGTCAAAGCAAGCTGCAATTCTTCCAGCCCGCTGATCTGGCACAGCCGTGACTGGGTCTCTCTGCGGACCTGCGGCGACATCTCTAGCGGCGCATCCAATACGGCGGCGGAAATATGTTTGCGGCAGATGCGGACACCAAGCGCAGGACCATAAAGCTCCGCCGCATCAGCCAATTGCGCGAGCAGGCTTTCAAGCCGGCGCGCAGCATCGGGAACCTCAAACGCCTGACCGGCAAGCCCCGCAGAAATCTGCGCAGGAAGCCAGGGCCTCCCCACGGCGGCGCGGCCCAGCATCACCGCATCGGCACCCGAAAGCGCCAATGCCTCGCGCGCCTCATCTAGACTGCCGATATCACCATTGGCGATAACCGGAAGGTCCACCGCCTCAACGGTCTCGGAGATACGCGCCCAATCCGCTTCGCCTTTGTAGAACTGGCAGCGCGTCCGGCCATGAACCGTCAACAGCTTTATGCCTGCCGCCTCTGCCCGCCGCGCCAGATCAGGCGCATTCAGACTGTCATCATCCCAGCCAAGCCGCATCTTCAGCGACACGGGCACCTCTCCTGCGCCCTCAAGCGTGGCCTCAATGATCTCGTCAGCAAGATCGGGTTCACGCATCAAGGCCGACCCCGACAGTCCACCCGTCACTTTGCGTGCAGGACAGCCCATATTGATGTCGACCATATCGACCCCAGCCTCCGCCATCAGCCGGGCGGCGCCCAGCATATGTTCAGGCCGTCGTCCCGCCAGTTGCACGATCCACGGGCTATGGGCATCGGGACGGCAAGCACGACGCACAACATCTGGGCGCTCGGCCAGCAATTGTTCGCTGGCTGTCATCTCTGAAACAACCGCATCTGCCCCGAATTCCAAAGCCTGCCGGCGGAATGGCGCGTCTGTAGCGCCCGACATTGGAGCAAGCCAAACTTGCGTCGCCTTAAAATTAAGCAATTCAAACATCACACCTACGACCGAAACTCTATATTGCACAGTTTATGTGCATCCCTGACCGCATTGTCAAAGTCAAATGCAGCTAGCGAAGCAGGGCAAGACGGATTAAGCAGAAGCATGACCAAACCCATTGCCATCATCGTTGCCGCCGGACAAGGCACCCGTATTGGCGGCGAAACTCCCAAACAATTCCGGCCTCTGCTCGGGCATCTGGTGGTTGACTGGAGCCTGCGGGCCTTTGCAGAGCATCCCTCCAATCCGGTGATTGTTCTCGTCATTCCAAAGGACAGCGGGGCCAAATACGGCCAATTTGCCGACAAATGCCATCATTTGGTGGAAGGCGGCGTAACGCGTGCGCAATCAGTTGTCGCTGGACTGAAAGCGGTTCAGGCCGCAAAAGACACGCCCGTCCTGATCCATGACGCCGCCCGACCGGGCCTTTCGGCGACCATGATCACAGCCCTACTCGCAGCCCTCGAAGACGCAGACGCCGCCGCGCCGGCTCTGCCCGTTGCGGACGCGCTAAAGGATGTATCAGGCCAGCATTTGAAAACCGTAGACCGCACGCCCTTGCGCAGGATGCAGACCCCGCAAGTCTTTCATTATGGCGATATCTGCGCCGCTCTGGGCGACGGCGCGCACGATTTTGTGGATGACCTCGAAGCCGTTGAAGCACTGGGCCGAGCGGTTAAGCTGGTGCCCGGTGAAGCGCGGCTCGGCAAGATTACCTTTGAAGAGGATTTTGACATGATTGCCACGTTGATGATGGGACCGGCCGCCCTGCCGCGCATAGGGTCAGGCTATGATGTCCACCAGTTTGGCGACGGCGATCATGTCACCTTGTGCGGCATCAAAATCCCCCACAGCCATGGCCTTGTTGGCCATTCGGATGCCGATATTGGCTGGCACGCTTTAACAGATGCAATTCTGGGCGCGGTTGCGTGTGGGGATATTGGCGACCATTTTCCGCCGTCTGATCCGCAATGGAAAGACGCAGATTCCGGAGTGTTCCTTAAACACGCCGCAAAACTTGCCCGCGAGGCTGGCTACAGCATTGCAAATGTTGATATTACGCTCATCTGCGAAGCTCCGAAAATCAAACCGCACCGGAACGCCATGCGGCAGAAGACAGCCGACTTGCTCGGACTGTCCCTTGATCAAGTCAGCGTGAAAGCCACGACGACAGAAACCCTGGGCTTTGAAGGGCGGCGCGAAGGGATGGCCGGACAGGCCGTAGCCGTTCTGGCGCCCCTGCCAAAACTCGACTAAGGTTGCACCATGTTTCCAGATCATCTCATAAATCTTGCCCTGCTCGTCTCTGACGACGCTCGGCAAAAACGCCTGCGCATCGCCACGGCCGAAAGCTGCACGGGCGGTCTTCTGGCTGGATTATTCACTGAACTTTCAGGGTCTTCGGACATATTCGAGCGCGGATATGTCACCTATTCCAATCGCGCCAAACAGGATGTTCTCAATGTTCCGGGCGATATGCTGGCCGATTTTGGCGCCGTGTCTGAAGCGGTGGCCCGCTCTATGGCCGAAGGCGCACTTGCAGAAAGCCGTGCCAATATCACGGTCGCGATTACAGGCATTGCCGGTCCGGGCGGCGGGACGCCTATGAAACCGGTCGGGACAGTTCACATTGCCTGCGCACGGGAGAACAAAGCCATCCTTCACGAGCACTGCCAATTTGGCGATGTTGGACGCTCACAAATCCGCATTGAGACTCTCAACACTGCGCTGAGCCTGTTGCAGCAACAAATCGCCGCTTAAATCCCGCCATATCGCCGCTTCGCTTCGTCCAAAAATGCGGTCATGATCCGGTCGATCGCCGCATCACGGTTTGAACTGGCCAGCGCGCGCAGGATCATATTGCTGAACTCGTAATCAATCCGGAAATCAATCAGCGCGCCGCCCTGCCCATTGTCCCGAAACCGCCATGCATTCTCGAGTTTTCGAAATGGCCCGCGCACCAGTTTGACATGCACGGTCCGGTTCGCAGCATGGGCTTCGACAGTTGTGGAGAAGCTTTCGGTAAATCCTTTGAAACCGACCACGGCTTCACCGACACATGTATGCAGCCCATGCTCGCTCTTGGGCGCACTGACCCGCAAAGCCTTTATCCACTTTATGAATTCAGGATAGCGGGCAATGTCCGACACCAGCTCGAACAATTGATCGGGCGTGTAAGGAACGTCGAGAGATTGCTGATGCTCGGGCACGCGGGAAAACTAGCGCTTTGCTTCGGCCATCTTCGCAGCACGGGCAGCCCGCAAACGGGCAAAGTCTTCTCCGGCGTGATAGCTAGAACGGGTCAGTGGCGACGCAGCCACCATCAGAAAGCCCTTGGAGCGTGCAATCTCTTCATAATGGGCAAACTCTTCGGGCTCGACATAACGATCGACCGCAGCATGTTTGCGGGTCGGCTGCAAATATTGCCCGATGGTGAGAAAGTCGATGCCCGCCGAACGCATATCATCCATCACCTGCATGACCTCTTCCTTGGTTTCGCCAAGCCCGACCATAAGGCCCGATTTGGTAAACTGGCTCGGGTCGCGTTCTTTGACTTTCTCAAGCAAGCGCAGCGAATGGAAATAACGCGCGCCCGGGCGGATCGAGAGATACAGGCGCGGCACGGTTTCCAGATTGTGGTTGAACACGTCAGGCCGCGCCTCGATCACTTTATATTCCCAGTCCGTTTTGCGCAGGAAATCAGGCGTCAAAATTTCAATCGTCGTGCCCGGGCTGGCCTCGCGAATGGCATTGATCGTGTGCACAAAATGCATCGCGCCGCCATCTTCAAGATCGTCCCGGTCAACACTGGTGATGACCACATGTGCCAGCCCCATCTCGGCAACCGCCTCGCCAACCCGGCGCGGCTCATCGGCATCAAGCCCCTCGGGCGGCTTCCCTGTCGCAACATTGCAAAAGGAGCACGCGCGGGTGCACACTTCGCCCATAATCATCATTGTGGCGTGCTTCTTGGTCCAGCATTCGCCAATATTCGGACAGCCCGCCTCTTCACAAACAGTGACAAGGTTCTTGGATTTTACAATCTCGCGCGTCTCCGAATAGCCTTTGCCCATGGGGGCTTTCACACGAATCCAGTCCGGTTTGCGCAGCACAGGCGTATCCGGCCGGTTGCGTTTTTCCGGATGGCGATGTTCGCGTTCACGGTGAGGGTCATTGATCAAAGTGGCCATACACAGCTAAATGAACCCAAACGACGAGTCTTGCAAGCAGGCAAAAACGCACGCCTGCTATACGGGCTCACGAATTTTATGAGGATATAGCTCCTGCGAAAGGACGCCAAATGACTGAACAAAACCTCGAGCAGGATTACAAATTCCAGCTATCAAAGACGAAAACGGACCTGTTCTCGGCGCTGCTTCGTGCGCGCAAGACATTTGGTAAAAACGAGGTTGCGCTTGTTGATGGCGATGGACGAAAGCTGACCTATACCGATCTTGCCCGCGCTTGTTTCGGACTTGGCTCGGCGCTAAAAAAGCACACAAAGTCGGGCGAGGCTGTCGGCGTGATGCTGCCAACGGGGGTTGGAGCGATTGTGGTGTTCTACGCCCTGCTCGCCTTTGGCCGCATTCCGGCCATGCTGAATTTCACCGCCGGATCGCGCAATCTCAAAGCGGCCATGAAGGCTGGCAAGATTACAAAGATCATTACCGCCAACCAATTTGTCGAGCTTGGTGCGCTCGAACCGCTGATCGCCGAGCTGAGCGATAGTGCCGAACTGATCTATATTGAAGACGTGCGTGAAGGCCTGTCGGCCGCCAACAAGATCACCGCCGCCCTCGGCCCTGTCATGCCCGCCCTGTTCCGGCGCGCCGCACACCACACCAAGCCCGGCGTCTATCTGTTTACATCCGGCACCGAAGGCGCTCCCAAAGGCGTTGTCCTTAGCCACCAGAATATCATGGCCAATGTCGAGCAGGTGCGTGCGCATATCCGGCTCGACCCGAAAACCGATAGCGTGTTCAACCCGCTCCCCACATTCCACTGTTTCGGGCTGACCGTCGGCGCGGTCCTGCCACTGATCTCCGGCGTCAAAGCCATCTGTCACCCGACGCCCTTACAGCCCAAGGAAATTGCAAAACGGGTCAAGAAAACCAAGTCCACCATATTGCTCGCAACCGACACATTTATCTCGCAATATACGCGGGCTGGCTCCGAAGGAGATTTGTCGAGTGTCAGGCTCGCCGTTTGCGGAGCCGAGCGCGTGCGCGACGAGACGCGCGCTCTGGTCCGCAAGAAGTTCAACATCGAGATCCTCGAAGGCTATGGCGCCACTGAAGCTGCGCCTGTGATCGCGGCCAACCGTGTTGGCGCCAACAAGCCCGGAACGGTCGGACAATTCATGTCGCAAGTCGAGCACGAGTTGCTGCCCGTTGAAGGCATTGAGGAAGGCGGCAGGTTGCGCGTGCGTGGACCAAACGTCATGCAAGGCTATCTGCGCCCATCCAATCCGGGTGTGCTCGAACAAACCAATGACGGTTGGCATGACACTGGCGACATCGTCGCGATCGATTCAGAAGGCTTCATCCGCATCCTCGGGCGGGTCAAACGGTTCGCGAAAATCGGGGGCGAGATGGTCTCTCTGGCTGTCGTCGAAAACTGCGCCAGCGCCATCTGGCCTGATAATATGCACGCTGCTGCCGCCTTGCCCGACCCGCGCAAGGGCGAGCAGATCATCCTTTTGTCCGATGCCAAAGAGGCCAATCGCGACGAAGTGCTGACATGGTGCCAAAACCACGGCACACCTGAAATCGCCGTGCCGCGCAAAGTCTTGTTCGTCGAGAAAATTCCGGTTCTGGGCACGGGAAAGCTCGACTATGGCACGATCCAGAAGCTCGCCGAAGACCTTACCGCGGGGTAAGACACGCGCACCATTTGCGCAGTGCCCCGACATATTTTGATTGCCTTACGGATAATTATTCTCCAAAATACAACAAGTTAAATGCATATGGGGCTTTGCAGCAGTTTGGAGTCTCCGAAAACAAGAGAGACAAGACGTGCCGCAAAATTACTTCACGCCGATACGGCTCGTCCTCGCCTTTATGGTTGCGTTTGAACATATCTTCTATTTTCAAGCCGGCGAAGCGAACTCACCGTTTGAACTGGGCCACACCTCTCTTGGCTATTTTGCGGTGAACGGCTTTTTCATTCTGAGCGGCTATCTGATTACCGGAAGCGCGGAACGATCTGAAAACGTGCTTGTGTTCGCGCGCTCACGTCTGTTGCGGATTATGCCCGCACTGGTCTTTGTCGCCTTGCTCATTGGGCTCGTCATTGTGCCGCTTTTGAGCCGTCCGGACCTTGGCGCGTATTACAGTGATGGCGGTGTCTGGAGCGGGATCGCATCGCTTTCAACCTTCATCTCGCCCTATCCCGAATGGCCAACGCTGGTCATGGCAGGCAATCCCTTTGCAGGAGATCTGACCGGCCCGATCTGGACCTTGCGTTATGAAGTGCTCGCCTATTTTGGAACGGCCGGGCTGTTGCTGGTTGGTCTGCATCGCAATATCCCGATCATTGTCCTCGGTGCGGCGGCAACAACCGTGCTGTTCATTCTCGATCTTCAGACCCATATGGTCACCGAACTGAATGCAAGCCTTGGCAGTCTCGTGCGGTTTGGCAGCTGCTATCTTTATGGCGCGGCGACATATTTGCTGGCCGAGCGCGCGCGTTTTTCCATGAAGCTTGCGGTTCCTGTCTTGCTGGCGGGCGGGCTCATCATTGTATTGGGGGTCGCTTCTGGCGAAGTCCTGATGAATCTGGCGCTAACGCCGATCCTGTTCGCCATCGCTTTCTCGAAGGTTGCTGCGCCGCAATGGGTCACCAAGCCGCCGGATTTCTCCTATGGCCTGTATATCTTCCATTGGCCGATCTATCAGATCCTGACCGAAACCGGCTCGGGCACGCCAAATGGCGGCCTTTTGCTCTTTATAGGATTGCCGCTGGCAATCATGGCGGCGATTGCGTCCTGGTATCTGCTTGAAAAGCCGATGCTCAAACTCAAAGCTGCCGCAGCCCTGCGGCCTGATTAAGCAGCCCCTGCCAAGTCTGCATGATAGGCTTTCGCCGCGTCGCCTTCTTCGGACGTATATTGGCGGAAGGCTTTGAACACACCCAGCGTCAAATCAGGTGATTGTCCCGCGCCCATCCGTTTGATCTGCAAACAGAACCAGCCTTGCTGTCCCCAGCCGTTCAACCCCTTGATCAGATTGATCGGCGAGTTGGGACCAAGCAATCGCGTCGGCCCGAGGCGCAGTGACTTCTCCCAGCTGTCAGCCATGGGTTGCGCGCCAGAGAGCAGTCTGTTCGGCAAAGCAGGGTCAGCGCACAGCGGACGCCCCAGCCCGATCAGCGCCGCTTCACCGCTCTCCAGTGCAGCATTCATCGCCGCGACACTGCGAAACCCGCCCGTGACCAGCAGCGGCATCTTTGCCCGTTCCTGAATGCTGCGGGCATATTTCATGAAATATGCCTCACGCGCCTTTGTCGATTCGCGGACATCTTCTTCAAACTTCGGTTCGGCACCATCAATGCCCGCCATTTGCGGCTGCTCATAATTGCCGCCGCTGATTTCGACGAAGTCCAGCCCGATCCCGTTGAGCATATCGATTACATCCAGACAGTCCTGATGGCTGAAGCCGCCTTTCTGGAAGTCTGTGGAATTGAGTTTCACCGACAGCGAGAAATCATCCCCGCAGGCCTGTTTTACGGCGCGCAGGCTTTCAAGCAGCAGCCGCGCGCGATTCTCGAGGCTACCGCCCCAATCATCCGTCCGCAGGTTGGAGAGCGGCGAAAGAAATTGTGAAACCAGATACCCGTGCGCGGCATGGATTTGAACGCCGTCAAAGCCCGTTTCCCTGGCCACCGTCGCTGCATGTGCAAATCCGGCAATCACGGCTCCAATCTCTTCATCCGTCATGGGGCGCGGATCGCCGAAGACGCCGCCGGGCATTTTCAGCGCGACGGAACTTGGCGCAGCTGGAGCATCATTGACCGTTTTTGGCGTTTGCCGCCCCGCATGGGACAATTGCATGACGACTTTCCCGCCAGCCGATTTTGCCGCTTCCGCATAGGCCGCTAGCCCCGCTCGCGCCTCGTTAGACTGCGGCCCTTCGATCACGATATTGCCCGGGCGCTCCAGATGCCGCCGCGAAATCTGGACGTTCCCCGTCAGCTGCAAACCAACACCGCCTTCGGCCCATGTCTTGTACAAAACGGCATGTTTCGCGGTTGCACGATTCTGTGGATCAGCCAGTCCTTCGGTCATTGCAGCCTTGACGAGCCGGTTGGGGACTGTAAGCCCCGAAGCCAGACTTAATGGATCCTTAATAACAATTGGCATGAATCTCTCCCAAAGCCCGCGAGTCAGCCTAAAGAGGATAGCATGGCCAAATCAAATCAAGCAAAGTTGTTCGCAGAAATGTCATCTGACCCTTCAGGTTATAGCGCAAAAGATATCGAAGTTCTCGAAGGACTAGAGCCGGTTCGCAAACGGCCTGGCATGTATATTGGCGGCACCGATGAGCGCGCCTTCCACCATTTGTTCGCAGAAGTCCTCGACAATTCTATGGATGAAGCGGTTGCCGGACATGCCAGCCGGATCGAGGTCGAGCTGACCGCCGACGGCTATCTGACCGTTATTGATAATGGCCGCGGCATTCCGATTGGCGAGCATCCGAAATTTCCGGGCAAATCAGCACTCGAAGTCATCATGACCACGCTGCATGCTGGCGGCAAATTCTCCGACTCGGCGTATGAGACCGCAGGCGGTCTGCACGGGGTCGGTATTTCTGTTGTGAACGCTCTGTCCGAACGGGTCGAGATCGAAGTCGCCCGCGACAAGAAACTCTATGGGCAAAACTTCGAGCGAGGGGTCGTTCAAGGGCCGATCAAATGTATTGGCACAGCCCCTAATCGCCGCGGCACGAGTGTAAGATTCAAACCTGATCACGAAATTTTCGGAGACAAGCTGCGCTGGAAACCAGCCCGCCTGTTCCAGATGGCGCGGTCGAAAGCCTATCTCTATCGCGGGGTTGAACTGCGTTGGAAGTGCGCTCCGGAGCTGCTGCCAGAGGACTCGAAAGTTCCGGCAGAAGCAACACTGACCTATCCAAACGGGCTGGCCGATCAACTCAACGAAGTCTTCACAGACAAGAATACGATCACCGCAGAAGCCTTTACCGGACTTGTCGAAACACCCGAAGGCAAAGTCGAATGGGCGATTTCATGGACAGCTGCCGGCTTTGGCGAAACCGATGGCTTCTCGCGCTCATATTGTAACACCATTCCAACCCCGAGCGGCGGCACCCATGAAGGCGGCATGCGCTCGGCACTGACCAAAGGCTTGCGTAATTATGGCGAGCTGACGGGCCAGAAGAAATCAAGCCTGATTACAGCCGATGATGTTATGGGGCATGCAGGCCTGCTCTTGTCGGTGTTTATTCGCGGGCCGGAATTTGTCGGCCAGACCAAAGACAAGCTCTCGACCACAGCGGCCTTCAGACTGGTCGAGAACGCCATTCGGGATCGTTTCGACCATTGGCTCGCCGGCAGTCCGAAAGAAGCGGACAAGCTGTTTAACTGGGCGATGGAACGCGCTGATGAGCGGGCCCGACGCCGCAAACAGCGTGATGTCCAGCGCCAGTCTGCAACGCGCCGGCTGCGACTTCCGGGCAAGCTGGCTGACTGCTCGAACAAAGGGCCGGAAGACACAGAGATTTTCTTCGTCGAAGGCGACAGTGCGGGCGGCTCTGCCAAACAGGCGCGCGACCGGAAGACCCAAGCGATCCATCCTTTGCGCGGTAAAATTCTCAACGTGGCCAGCGCCACCGATGACAAGATTTCCAACAATCAGGAACTGTCCGATGTCGGCCTCGCGCTCGGTGTCCGCTTTGGCACACAGTTTAATGCCGATGATCTGCGCTACGAAAAAATCATTATCATGACCGATGCGGATGTTGATGGTGCCCACATTGCCGCGCTGCTCATCACCTTCTTCTTCAAGAAGATGCCGGGCCTGATCGAGCAAGGGCGTTTGTATCTTGCGATGCCGCCTTTGTTCAGCCTGAGCTATAAGGGCAAAACGATTTACGCGATGGATGAAGAGCAGAAGGCGCATCTTCTCGAGACAGAGTTCAAGCCCAATCAGGATGTCAAAATCGGCCGCTTTAAAGGCCTTGGCGAGATGAACCCCGCCCAGCTTAAAGTCACCACGATGAACCCTGAAACCCGCACGCTCGCACGGGTCACCCTGCCTGACAGTTTTGACGAACTGACCGAGATCAAACCGGCCGAACTGATCGA
>CAZXXY010000011.1:0-38048 GCA_964644755.1 uncultured Hyphomonas sp.
CTCCTGCTCATGGCTGTTCTCTCCTGCTCATGGCTGTTCTCTCTCTTTGAAATATTCGATCCGGCGGCTCGTGAGCTCTGCCTTGAGTGTGCTGGCGCGACGCTGGGCATCGGTACGATCTTGCATTTTCTTCGTGGCACCGCGCTCGATCACGGAATCCCAATGACGCGGATCAAGATGATCCTGCAATTCGGAAACGACCAGTCGGCGACATCGTCGCAGAAAATCGACATCGAGCGCATCACCGTCTTTCAGGCTGACCAGTTCAAAATGCGCAAAGACCAAGGCATCCAGAATGGGCGGCCGGGAGCCCCGGAAAGCAGCTTCCTTCGAAGCGCCCTTATCGGTTTCAACATGATTGGGAAAAAACAATCTCCCGCGGTCTGCGAGTGCGGACAAACGCTGCGCTGCCTGCAAGCGGTCGGCCTTGGCATCGGTATGAATTTCATAATGCTCAAGACTTTCGGCAGCTGCAAGCGCTTCGATGGCTTCGTCCCCCCATCGAATGCTCGCACCGTCGAGCCGCTGACGCAGCGTTTCTTCCATTAAGCTGCGCTGCTTGCGCGTCTCTCGGCTGGCCATAAACGCCCCGCATAAGGCAACAAATGCCGACAGAACGGCCACAGCCGTTTCTTTGTGAGCGTTCAGGAACGCCAAAGCTTCATTGATGTCCATCTTTTGCACCTCCTTGCCAGGGCACATGGGTAACATTTTCACTGAATTCACACCAGTTTCCTTCCGGCCTCGTCGATTTCATCCCCCGTAATCTCGGCCAGTATCATCTCATTGTGTGCTGCGCCTGACGGGATCATCGGCAGGCAATTCTCATCCTTTGTGACCCGGCAATCGAAAATCACGGGGCCCTCTGTTTCGATCATTTCGAGAATTTTTGCATCGAGCTCTGCCGGATCAGAGCAGACAAGGCCGGTCCCGCCATAGGCTTCAGCCAATTTTATAAAATCCGGCAAGGCATCAGAATAGGAGTGCGAATAGCGCTCACCGTGCAACAATTGCTGCCATTGGCGAACCATACCCATCCATTCATTGTTGAGGATGAAGATTTTCACGGGCAATTTGTGCTGAACCGCCGTGGACATTTCCTGCATCACCATTTGCACTGACGCTTCACCTGCAATGTCGATGACGAGGCTTTCAGGGTGTGCGGCCTGCACACCAACGGCAGAGGGTAAGCCATAGCCCATCGTCCCCAGCCCGCCAGAGGTCATCCAGCGGTTCGGCTCTTCGAAGTGATAATGCTGGGCCGCCCACATCTGATGCTGTCCCACTTCTGTCGTGATGTAAGTGTCTTTATCCTTGGTCAGCTCATAGAGCCGCTCAATCGCGTATTGCGGTTTGATCTCGGTATCGCTGCGACCATAAGCAAAGCATGATTTCTGACGCCATGTTTCAATCTCCGCTTTCCATTGATCGAGTTTTGGAACGGCGCCTTTGGCCGCTTTCCACCCCTTGAGCAGAGCGGCCAATGCTTCGCCGCAGTCGGCAATAATGGGCAAGTCGACCGACACAATCTTGTTTATCGATGATGGATCAATGTCGATATGAATTTTCTTCGAGCCGGGTGAAAAAGCGTCAATGCGTCCCGTCACGCGGTCGTCGAACCGCGCGCCGACACAAATCATCAAATCGCAATCATGCATGGCATTGTTCGCCTCATAGCTGCCGTGCATCCCCAACATCCCAAGCCAATCCGGATGGGACGCAGGGAACGCGCCCAAGCCCATCAGTGTAGAGGTCACCGGGAAACCCGTCGCCGCTTGCAACGCACGCAACCCTTCGCTTGCCGCATCGCCTGAATTAATGACCCCTCCACCAGTATAAAAAACCGGCCGCTTGGCCGTCCGCATCAGCTTTATGGCTTCAGCAATGCTCTTGGGATCGGGACTGGTTTTCGGCAGATAGGTCGGCAAGCTGACACTGTCCTTGCTGCGATATGTTCCCGTTGCGAACTGAACGTCTTTGGGAATATCGATAACAACTGGACCGGGCCGACCGGACATTGCGACATGGAAGGCTTCATGAATGGTCGTGGCGAGATCCTCAACATCCATAACGAGATAATTGTATTTTGCACAGCAACGGGTGATACCAACCGTATCGCACTCCTGAAAAGCATCGGTGCCGATCAAATGGCTGGGCACTTGTCCTGTCAGCACAACCAAGGGAATGGAGTCCATCATCGCATCGGCAATCGGGGTGACCATATTTGTAGCCCCCGGACCTGAAGTCACCAGCGCAACGCCGCATTTTCCCGTCGATCGCGCATACCCTTCGGCCGCATGGCCTGCCCCCTGCTCGTGGCGCACTAAAACGTGGCGAATAGCTTGGCCCGCATCCCCGTGTAACGCATCATAGATCGGTAACACTGCACCGCCCGGATAACCAAACATCACCTCTACGCCTTGTTCACGCAAAGCGCGGATCACAATATCGGCGCCGGTCATAGTCTCTGTCTGGGTCTGGGTTGCCGTGTTCATCATTCTATCCTTCACGTTACGGCCAAAGAAAAAGGCTCCCTCGGGAGCCTCAAATGTCGCGCGCCTGCCTCGAGCCCGAAAGGGCTAAGCAGACGCTACATCACGAGTACAACGATATTTAGATACATAATCAGCATTCCTAAGCTGAGAAAGGCATATATTGCCCTTTAGCTGCCGTCAACCTCTCTATAAAGGGCAAAAATAACCTTCACCCTCTTTTCGAGGTCCTCGGACGGAATCCGTGGCCAAAATGGAAACTGCCGCCCGATCCAGGTAAATTGCCGCTTGGCATAACGCCGTGTGTCTCGCTTGGCATTCTCGGCAGCATCTTCAGCACTCATCTCTCCGCGTAGATAAGCGGCAAGCCATGGCATTCCATGCGCTTTCATCGCCGGCAACTGAGGGTCTAGCCCACGAGCAACCAGGCCGCGCGCTTCATCCATCGCTCCCTCGATCATCATCGCACCAAAGCGGCGATCTATCCGCGCATAGAGTTTTGCCCGCGGCGGGGTCAAAGCCACACCGAGCCATTCGCCCGCGTCCAGGACTGGCCGCGACCGTTGTCCCCGAAAACTGGAAATCGGTTTGCCCGTCGCCATCCAGACTTCATAGGCTCGCGCAAGTCTTTGCTTGTCACCGGTTTTCAAATTTCCCGCTGTTTCAGGGTCAACCTCTTTGAGCCGCTCCATCAGCCCTGTCCCGCCCTCTTCTTGTGCAATCAGCCGGACATCTGCGCGGACGTCTTCAGGGACGGGCGGAATCTCGGACAAGCCTTGGGTCAAAGCCAGCAAATAGAGTCCTGTACCGCCAACAAGGATTGGGACTTTTCCGCGTCTTCGAATGTCTCTGACGGCTTTATCCGCTTCTTCAAGCCAATGTCCTGTCGAGTAATAACTCCCCGGATCGACGTGTCCAAACAAGTGATGGGGCACAGCCGACAGCTCCTCGGCACTCGGGCGCGCGGTAAGAACGTGCAGGTCAGAATAGACTTGCATACTATCCGCATTTACGACTTCGCCCTGATAATGCGCGGCGACTTCGATGGCGAGGGCGGTCTTGCCGCTGGCAGTTGGGCCATGAATCAGGATTGCAGGTCGCATGCATATGAGCGTAAAGGCATGTGCAAAGAGTTGAAAGAGCTATGAGGCGCAAATGCTAACAAAGTCCCTGACCGAATTTTCTCCCGAGGACCATGTCTTGGTCGGTGTGAGCACGAGCGCCCCCAACACGAACGCCCTGTGCGAGGCGCTGGTAAACGCGTTGCAAGCGACCGGGTTCAGCTTTGATGGCAATAGCCAGAAGATACTCTCGGGCACGGACGGCACATTGGCCGCCGAATTTTCTCTCAGGATTTCAAGCGAAGTTGAGACGGCCCGAGCTGCGTTCAGCGCCAACCTGTCAAGCTTTTCAGGTGACTGGGCTCTTTTGCCCGCTCACAACCGCAAGAAGGACGTGCTGATCTGCGACATGGATTCTACCATTATCGCCGAAGAATGCCTTGATGAGCTGGCCGACTTTGCTGGCTTAAAAGCTGAAATATCGGCGATCACCGAGCGTGCTATGGCAGGTGAACTCAACTTCGAGGAAGCCCTGACAACGCGGGTTGGCATGTTGGCAGGGTTGGAACTGTCTGCAATCTCGGCCTGCTATGCAGACCGCATACACCTTAATCCGGGTGCCCAAACACTTGTCGCAACCATGCAGGCCCATGGCGCAGACTGCCAACTCGTCTCGGGCGGCTTTACCGACTTTACCTCCCGCGTCGCAGCAGAAGCGGGATTTACATCCCATCATGCCAATACGCTCGAAAATGATGGCACTAAGCTGACCGGCAAAGTCGGCCTGCCTATTTTAGGGCGCGAGGCGAAACTCGACAGGCTAAAAGCCGCCACCGAGGCACGCAAGGTCGGGTTGGATGCGGCACTCTGTATGGGCGATGGCGCAAATGATCTAGCCATGATTGAAGCAGCGGGTTTGGGCATTGCCTATCGGGCCAAACCCATTGTTGCCGCTCGTGCCCATGCCGCCATTGATCATACAGATTTGACAACTGCCCTGTTCTTTCAGGGCTATGAGCGATCTGAATTTCGTACGAAGCCTACAGACTAGACGTCCAATATCACGGATACGAAGAGGTTTCGTCCATCCCGAATAACATGCATGACGAATGACTGGTTTGGCTGCGACTCGGCTTCTTCAACAATTCGCTTGAAGTCTTGTGCCGTACGAACCTCCTGAAACCCTGCTTCAACAATCACGTCACCTTTGCGAACCTGCCCAAAGGCGGGCCCACGCGGGGAGACTGATAGGACAAGCGCACCGCGAACATCAGCGGTAATACTATGACGACGGCGGGCATCGTCATCGATAGCGCCGGTTTGCAGCCCGACTGAATTGTTCGCAAGTCCACCATCGGGCAATTCGACCCGCTCTTCATCATCCTCTTCGCGCTCCAGTTCGCCAAGCTTGACCTGCACCTGACGACGGGCCTTATCGCGCACAAGGGAAATGGTTACATTTTTTCCAATCTCGGTGTCGGCCACAATGCGTGTCAAACTGCGAACGCCTTCAATCTCGCGACCATCAATGGTCAATAACAAATCCCCGACCTCCATCCCGGCGGCAGCCGCCGGGCCATCCTCAATCACTTGTGTTAGCAGCACGCCCTTGCTGCCAGGGACGCCATAACCTTCGGCAATCCCTTCTGTAACGGGCTGAACGTTGACCCCAAGCCAGCCCCGACGTGGCGCGCCATACTCGATAATCTGATCCGTTATCTGCCGCGCCAGATTCGCCGGAATTGAAAACCCGATCCCTACAGAACCGCCGGTTGGAGAAATAATAGCCGTGTTCACGCCAAGAACTTCGCCCGACAAGGTGAACAAAGGTCCGCCAGAATTGCCGCGATTGATCGCAGCATCGGTCTGAATAAAATTATCATAGCGGCCAGATTGAATATCGCGTTCAAGAGCCGAGATAATGCCCGCAGAAACCGATCCGCCAAACCCGAACGGATTGCCAATCGCCATGACCCAGTCGCCGACTTCAGCACCATCGCTGTCGGCAAAACTGACAAAGGGAAGCGGCGTATCGCTTTCAACCCTCAACACGGCCAAATCCGTATCACTGTCGCGGCCAATCAATGTGGCCCGCAAAGTACGTCCATCCGAGAAGACAGCTTCGATTTCGTCGGCGGCTTCGATCACATGATTATTGGTGACGACCAGCCCATCCGCCGAAATGACAAAGCCCGATCCAAGCGCGCCCTGACGACGGAATCCCTCATCTTCGGGCCGCCCGAAAAATGGATTAAAGCGCTCTATTTCACTGCCTTCAGGAAAAGTTGGTAAACCGGTTGCAACCGTCTGACTGGTCGAAATGTTCACGACGGCCGGCATCAGGCGTTTGGCCAAACCGGAAAAACTGTCGGGCGCCTTGCTCGCATCAATGCGGGGCCCGTCCGACAAATCAAGCGCGGCCTGCGCGGCAACAGGGCCGGCGCCTGCAAGCGCAAACAACGTCCCGCCAATGAGTCCCAAAACAGCCCCGCGAAGTGTAAACATCATACTCAACTGTCTCCAAAAAAGCTCATATGCGCCGAACCTAAACCCAGCATCTCTAGCGCGCAATACACGAAAACCGGAGGCTGGTCTCGTGCATCATAGGCCAACAATCAAATAGATAACTGCCATCCCTAGGGCAGCAGAGACCAAACCGATGAGCCGCAACTCATCAACAGATGTGTCCTGAATTTGCGACATTATTCGGCGCATAAGGTCCGGCATCGCGCCAACGACAAGGCCGTCAACCAACATCCAGAACCCGATCCCAAAGGCGATCAGGCTCCAGATGTCGAAATTGAAGGTCATCTTGCCCCTGCCTGCTGTTCAAAGACACGGCACAGGTTGAGGTTTTCCGGTGACACGACAACGCGGGTTCCCTCCTTAATGGCTTCTTCACATGCCACGAGTGACCGGTAGAAGCGGAAGAAATCAGGGTCCTTATTGTAGGCCGTCGCATAAATCTCGTTACGCTTTGCGTCGCCTTCACCGCGTGTCTCTTCAGACGTCCGGCGGGCTTCGGCACGAATGATCGTTGCCTCGCGTTCCGCCGTCGCACGAATGCGCAATGCCTCTTCCTGACCTTCGGAGCGAATCAGCTGTGCCTCAAGTTCACGCGCGGTGCGCATACGGTCAAAGACACGTTCGGAGTTGGCGGCAGGAAGGTCGGCACGCCGGATTCGCACGTCGATAATATCGATGCCATTGCCAAGCATATTCTCATTCACCGCTTCGCGGATCGTATTCATCAACGACGACCGCTGCCCGGAAATGATTTCTGGCGATTCCACCGAGCCCAGCGCGTCACGAATGGACGATTCGGTGAAACGGTTGAGCTGGAGTTCGGCGCCCTTCTCGGTCCGCAAACGCTGGTAGAATTTCAGCGGATCACTGATGCGCCACCTGACGAACGCATCCACAAGCAAGCGTTCCTGATCCGATGCCAGAACTTCGATATCGGCAATATCAAGTCCCAAATTACGCTTTTCAAGCGTTACAACGTTTTCGATAAACGGGGTCTTGATATGCAAACCAGCTTCGTCCGAACCCGCTTCGTTGCGCACTTCGACGGGCTCACCAAGCCGCAGCACCAAGGATTGTTGATATTGCTCGACCACGTAAAACGCGTTCGCAGCTACGATAAGCAGGGCGATGACCGCGAGGCCTAGAATCCACGAAAATATTTTCATCTCTAATCTCTCCTATTGGCCGCGTTGTTGGCCAAGCCGGTCAAGCGGCAAATACGGCACTGCGCCAGCGTCACTGTCGAGGATCGTTTTATCCGACCGACCAAGCACCGCTTCCATCGTTTCAAGGAACATCCGCTCGCGTGTCACTCGCGGGGCTTTGCGATACTCGTCATAAATTTGCTCGAACCTTGACGCTTGACCTGTCGCATCGGCAATCACCTGCTCGCGATAGGCTTCAGCCTCCTGAATGATGACTTGCGCATCACCTCGCGCAACAGGAACCGTCTGGTTCGCAAATGTCGTTGCCTGGTTTTTCAGCGTCGTTGCATCTTGCGCCGCATTCACAACGTCTAGGAACGCATCAATCACCGGCTCGGGAGCATCGGCTTTGGCAATCTGAATGTCGAGAATTTCAACGCCCGCATCATAATCTGTCAGCAAAGCCTGTGTCAGATCGCGTACCTGTGTTTGCACACCTGCCCGCTCGGTGGTGATGATATCCTGAAGGTCGCTCTTGCCGACAACTTCACGCATCACACTCTCTGCAACGGCTTTGACCACTTCTTGTGGATCATCGACGTTCAGGATGAAGTCCTCAGGGTTCGCCGTATCGATTTTCCAAAATACAGAGAACTGCACATCAACAATGTTCTCGTCACCGGTCAGCATGAGCCGCTCAGATGTTGACCGCGTGCCGATGCTGATCTCGTTTTGCTGTTCAACAGGCAAAACAACATGCTTCTCGATCGGGGCAGGGAAATGTACGTGAAAACCGGGATCAAAATTGGTCTGGAACTTCCCGAACCGGAAAATCGAGGCTTGCTGCCCTGCATCGACCACTACGACGCCGGTAAAGAGCCAGGCAGCCGCAGCCGCAAGCAACAATAAGGTGAACCCGCCTTTGCCGATTCCGCCCCCGCCTTTGCCGCCACTTCCTCTGCGACCTCGACCGCGAAAACGTTCCTGCATCCGGCGCATTTGTTCTTCAAGGTCAGAACCGCCGCCCCCTCCGCCAGAGCCGCCGCCTGAACCGCCGCCGCCAGGTTTGTTCCATGGCGAGCCGCCTTTGTCGCCACCCGATCCTCCGGATCCGCCTCCCCAAGGCCCACCGGCCTGTTTTGGGGGATCTATGTTGTTTTCATCAATCAAGGGCACGAATCGCCACTCCTCTTCCAGACAGCGTAATTGCAATTATGTAGGGATATGTGCATGACACCCCACATGCTTCAAGGAGTAGATATAAATGTTTAAGCCGAAAGCTGCAAAGGTCGCAGGACTAGAACAAGCAATAAAAGACGCATTGGGAGCGCCCGATTGGCTGGAAATGGTGCGCGTAACTGCTGACGGACAGGCCAGTTTGATCCTCAAAGCCGATCCGGATGACATGAAATCTGCCGAATCTCGCCGGATAATGGTTGAAAGCACTGTTCGGAAAGTCCCTGGAATTGTCGCGGCTAATGTTGGACTGACGGCCGAGCGTGCTGCCAATGCCTCAGCAAAAGCCCCTCCCGCGCCGCTTCCCAAAAAAATTGCGGATGCAAGTGTCCGTCGCGTGCGCAAAGGCGCCCGCTTGTCAGACGAAGCGCTTGAACAATCTACGCCAGCCCGCTCGGCCCCAGCAAAAATCCCCGGAATTTCGCGCATTATCGCCGTGGCCAGCGCCAAAGGCGGCGTGGGCAAATCCACAGTCGCGGTCAATCTCGCCGTCGCTTTGCAGCAAAGCGGCTTGAGTGTTGGTATCCTCGACACTGATATTTACGGGCCATCCATCCCGACCATGCTTGGCACCGTGGAGGCCGATCCGCGTGCGGGCGACGACAAGAAGCTCATTCCGGTACAAGCCTTCGGATTAAAGTCGCTCTCGATAGGCTATCTCGCCGATCCTGATGCCCCAATGATCTGGCGCGGTCCTATTGTCATGTCCGCAATCACGCAAATGCTCAATGACGCCAATTGGGGCAGCGATGACGATCCGCTTGATGTTTTGATCATCGACACGCCCCCGGGCACGGGAGACGCAGCCCTCACCCTCGCTCAGCGCGTGCCGCTCAATGCTGCAATTATCGTCACCACACCGCAGGAGATTGCCTTGGCGGATGTCAGGCGCGGAGCCGCTATGTTTGCCAAGACAGCCGTGCCCGTGCTTGGCGTTGTCGAGACAATGAGCTGGTTTGAAGATCCGGCGGGCAATCGCCACGCTGTCTTCGGCGAGGGCGGCGGCAAACGTATGGCCGATCAGCTGGGCCTGCCGCTTCTGGCTCAATTGCCGTTGCTGAATGCCATTCGCGAAGGCGGCGACACCGGACAACCGGCGGCCGCAGGATCAGATGAGGCCGCAGCTTTGTTCGGTGATCTGGCTAAGACAGTGCTCACGGAACTTGACGCTTTGCAGACTATTCCCGCACCCGAGATCATTTTCGAGGACTAATTTTCGCGCAATAACTCTGGCAGGCCTTGCCAATCCATGCTTGAATTTTCCAAGGAAACTAAAGCTGGATGGAGGCAACCCTATGAGAATGACCTTGATTTTGGCATTGAGCGCCATTTTCGGGCTCACTGCACATGCCGAAAAGCAGGCCTTGGTCGGCGGTACACTGCTCGACGGGCTCGGCGGAGCACCGATCTATAATTCGGTGATCTTGGTCGAAGATGACAAAATCATCGATGTCGGCACGCAAGACAGCCTGCCCGTCCCTGATGGATACCGAATTATTTCCACAGAAGCGATGACCGTCATGCCCGGTTTCTGGGAGATGCACGCCCACCTCATGCTCAGTGGCCATTCCAATTACCAGCACTGGGACAGGACCTATATTGACCGGCTCGCCGACGAGATCATGCCCGCTTCAGCAGTCCAGCTCCTGCTTGCCGGCATCACCACAGCCCGCGACCTTGGTGCGCCGCTTGATGCGTCAATCTCCGTCAAGACCCGCATTGAGAATGGCGACATTCCCGGGCCGCGCCTGTTCGTTTCCGGCCCCTTCATTCAGAACGCGGTTTACCCAGGTACCGGGGCCTTCCGTTGGGGCGTGGACGATCCCGAGGACGGTCGCCGCAAAGTGCGCCGCCTCGCCGAAGCCGGTGTCGATGTCATCAAACTGATCGATCATGACGAGATGAGCCTTGAAAGTGCCCAAGCCGTTGTCGACGAAGCCCATCGCCACAATCTGCCTGTGGTCGGGCATGGCCATCGCGTCGCCGAAATTTTGCGCGGACTTGAAATCGGCATCGACAATTTCGAGCATACGGGCCTCGCGACCACACCGGAATACCCGCCCAATGTCATCGAAGCCCTGCGCCTGCGCACAGCCGAAGGACGCATTCGCGGCGGGCCGCTCTATTGGACCCCGACCATTGAGGGCCTTTGGAACTTCGAAGAAACCCGCGATAACCCTGAAGATCTGGACACGGATTGCTGGCATCGCGGCCTTGAGGCAGATACGATTGCCGACATCGAAGCTTCCATCCAGCATCCTGAACGGCTCGACTATTTCCAACTAACCCCGAAACGCAAGCCCACTTTAAAGCGCAAATTCAGTCAATTGCGTGAAGCTGGCGTCGTCCTGATGATTGGCACCGATAGCGGCATCCCGCTGAAATTCCACTGCCAATCGACATGGAACGAGATTGATGTCTGGACCCGCGTGATGGGCGTACCCTTTATGGAAACCCTGCAAGCGGCGACCTATTGGCCAAGTAAGATGATGGGCGTGGAAAATGAATGGGGCACTGTGCAACCTGGCCGTTTTGCCGACATTATCGCCTTTCACGGTGATGTCGCCAAATACCCAGCCCTGACCCAACGCGTCGATTTCGTCATGAAAGGCGGCGTGGTCTACAAGCAGGACGGGCAACCGGTCGAAGAGGCGCTAGGCGCGCTTGGGCAGTGAGACGTCAGCGTCGGATAAGTATTTTAAGGTCTAACCCCTGTCCCCGGGGAAGACTTCCTCTCCGTCCACTTCGAGCCGGAATAGGTCAGGCCGCGAATAGTGGCCTGCCGGATCGGAAGACACTTTGCATTTGCGCACAAGGGAGAGGTCGGCCTCAATGGTGAGGATGCCCTCTTCGCCGATGAGCGGGCCAGCGACAACTTCCCCGCGCGGATCAATGATCGCTGCGCCGCCATTATGATCGAACTCGTACAGCGAACGCCAGCGCTCTGGTACATGCTCTTTCATCCGCAACCCAGCCGAACAAATCACATAAGCTCCAGCTTGCGAGGCAAATGCGCGGCTGAGCAATAATTGCCGCGCCCAGACAGGCGCGCTCGGCGCTGGGTCAGGCTCTTGTCCCGGCCAAGCGGCAACATGCACATCCGTCCCGCGCGCCATCATCGTGTAAGCGGGCAGGACGGCATTATGCTCCCAGCAATTGAGCGCCGAAAGCCGCCCCCAATCGCGCTGTTGCGGGAACAATCCCTTCGCATCGCCATCACCCCAAATCGAGCGCTCATGATGGGTCGGCTTGATCTTTCTGTGGCGGTTAAGCACTTTGCCCTCGCGCCCAATCGTCACCATTGTGCAGTAAAGCGTCGCTTTGGTTTGTGGGTCTAACTCATTGATCCCGAGAACAATATCCGCTTTGGCACGCTTGGCCGCCTTGCACAGTTCTGCGATCTCCGGCCCATCGAGCAAGATACCATTGGCCAGCAATTCCGCCGCCGCATCCCACCATGTTTCCCCCAGCGGGCTATCAATAAAAAATGGGTATCCGGGCAGCCACGCTTCCCCCAGAGCGATCACATCGGGTTTCTCTCGGGCAGCTTGGTCGATCCAGTCGAGTGCAATTTGCAGCGCCGCCTGTTTGTCAAAAAAAGCCGAAGCCGCCTGCACAGTGCTCAGTCGAATAGTATCTGTCATGCTCTCGGCTTAACAGGGAGGTGCCTGTCCGTCCACCAGCAGCGATTGGCAATCGGGACTCCGCGCTTTACCCGTCAGCCAAGGCCGCGCGCACCGCATCAAGTGCGGCCTCTGCTTTGGTCCCGTCAGGACCGCCCGCTTGCGCCATGTCCGGCCGGCCGCCGCCGCCCTTGCCGCCAACGGCTGTACTGGCCAACCGCACCAAATCAACCGCCGAGTACGTGTCCGTCAGATCACTCGTCACGCCAACCGAAACACCAGCCTTGCCATCATTCACGCCGACAAAAATCACAACGCCCGACCCAAGCTGCGCTTTCGCTTCATCCACCAAAGTCCGCAGGTCCTTACCGCCCACGCCCTCGGCAATCCGCGCAATGAGTTTCACTCCGCGAATTTCCTCGGGGCCTTGTGGGGCACTCCCGCCTCCCCCCATGGCCAGCTTCCGCTTGGCTTCAGCAAGTTCACGGTCAAGCGCTTTTCGGTCTTCTTGCAACGCCGTCACTTTCCGTGTGACGTCTTTGAGCGGCACTTTCAGATGTTCTGAGAGATCTAGTGCAACCTGCCCACGCGCCTTCAAGAAGGCCAAAGCTTCCGCCCCTGTGGCCGCTTCGATCCGCCGAATACCCGCGGACACGCCGGTTTCCGATGTTACGGTAAACACCGCAATATCACCCGCCCGCGCGACATGGGTTCCGCCGCAAAGCTCTACGGAATACGCCCGATCTTCAGGAGCGGCCTTGCCGCCAATCGACAGCACACGCACTTCTGCGTCATATTTTTCGCCGAACATGGCGAGCGCACCCGCCTCGATCGCATCATCAAGTGCCATGTGCCGTGTCTCCGTTACAGCATTCTGGCGGATAACCGCGTTGACCTGATCTTCAACCTGTTCGATCTGAGTGGGCGTCATGGGTTGACCGTGAGAGAAATCGAACCGCAGACGCGCGTCCTCGACAAGCGAGCCTTTCTGGCTCACGTGCTCGCCGAGCACATCTCTCAAAGCGGCATGCATCAAATGCGTGGCCGAGTGGTTTGCCACAATGCGTTGGCGCCGACCTGAATCAGCCAGAAGCTTTGCTGTCTCGCCCGTTTTCACTTCTCCGGAAACGAGTTCGCCAATATGCGCGTGCACCCCGCCAGCGCGCTTTTGCACATCCCGCACGATAAACCGCGCACCATTGGCGAATAGGATTTCGCCATGATCGCCAGCTTGCCCACCGCTCTCGGCATAAAATGGTGTCTGGTCGAAAACCAGTTCGGCAGCGCCGCTAGCCAAAGTTTCTACAAGGGCGTCGCCGGAAATGATCGCGGTCAATACACCTTTGCCCCCGGTTCCATCATAGCCTTCGAACTTTGTTGCGCCCAGCCGCTCAGCCACATCGAACCAGAGCTTTTTAGTCGCCTCGTCATTGGTTGCGCTCGAAAGCGCCCCTTGAGAGCCGGCTTTCTGCTGAGCCATCGCAGCATCAAACCCGGCTTCATCGACAGATAGGCCCCGTCCGCGCAAAATATCCTGAGTCAGATCGAGCGGGAAGCCATAGGTATCGTAAAGCTTGAAAGCGGTCTGGCCAGGCAGCGGTGCCTTTTCGGGCAGTCCGGAGATCGCCTCATCGAGCAAGGTCAATCCGCGGCCCAGCGTACGCTGGAACCGCTCTTCTTCTTGTTCAAAAGTTGCTTCGATCACAGCTTTTGCACGGCCTAGTTCAGGATAAGCAGCGCCCATTTCACCAATCAATGCCGAGGTCAACTTGTGCATCATCGGTTCACGCGCGCCGAGCATATGACCATGGCGCATGGCGCGGCGCATGATCCGGCGCAAGACATATCCGCGTCCTTCATTCGAGGGCGACACACCGTCCGCCATCAAGAAAGAACAAGCTCGCAAGTGGTCTGAAATCACGCGGAAGGAGGCGAGCGCATCACCTTCCGCTTTGGTCTTGTAGACCTCCTCGCCAGCGCTTATCAGCGATTGGAACAGGTCGATTTCGTAGTTATTGTGCACGCCTTGCAATACCGCAGCGACGCGCTCAAGCCCCATGCCGGTGTCGATGCTTGGCTGCGGCAGGCTGGAACGCTCTCCGCCTGCTTCCTGATTAAACTGCATGAAGACCAGATTCCAGATCTCGATGAACCGGTCACCATCCTCATCCGGGCTGCCTGGTGGTCCACCGGGAATATGATCTCCGTGATCGAAAAATATCTCCGAGCACGGACCACAGGGGCCTGTGTCCCCCATCGACCAAAAATTATCTGACGTGCCAATGCGAATGATGCGACTGTCTGGCAAGCCGGATATTTTCCGCCATAGCTCGGCTGCTTCCTCATCTTCGGCATAAACCGTCGCCAGCAATTTTTCAGCAGGCAAACCCAGCTCTTTGGTGACGAGTTCCCATCCGAATTTGATTGCGTCTTCCTTGAAATAATCCCCGAAGGAAAAATTCCCCAGCATTTCGAAGAAAGTATGGTGACGCGCGGTGTACCCCACATTATCGAGATCATTGTGCTTGCCGCCAGCTCTTACGCATTTTTGCGAGGTCGTTGCCCGCGGACCGGGCGCCGATTGTGCGCCGGTAAAAATATCTTTGAACGGCACCATGCCGGCATTCACAAACAGCAGACTTGGGTCATTCTCCGGAACCAACGGAGCCGAGGCATGGCGTATATGCTCCTGCGTCTCGAAATAAGAGAGAAATGTTTCGCGGAGATCATTTACACTGGTCATCATGCATCCTGCTGCTGATCAGACCGATTAGTCGCAACGGCTTGATCCAATTTCTGGTTCAAAAGAACACTTTTCAAACAGCGGATATAGAGCGCGAACGGGAAGACGCCAAGCACATGTCGCCTTCCCACCCAGTTTTTTACTTAAAGAACGCGTGTTCCGCTTAGCCGTCGGCCGCCACGTCAACATCCGATGCGCCGCCACCATTGGCCGGATCATCACCAATTAGCATTTCTTCGGACAATAGACCGGCCTTATGCCGCACCAATTCCTCGATCTTGTTCGCAATTTCCGGATTTGCCTTCAAAAACTGGCGTGTCTTCTCGCGTCCCTGCCCGATCCGGTCACCGTTGAACGAGTACCAGGATCCAGCTTTGTCGACCACTTCACTTTTCACTCCAAGATCGATCAATTCACCCGTCTTGGAAATGCCTTCGCCATAGATAATGTCAAACTCGACCACCCTGAACGGCGCAGCCACCTTATTTTTGACCACTTTCACCCGCGTCTGATTCCCGATAACTTCATCACGATCCTTAAGCGCACCGATGCGGCGAATATCGAGCCGAACAGACGCATAGAACTTCAGTGCATTACCACCCGATGTCGTCTCGGGGCTGCCAAACATCACACCGATCTTCATTCTGATCTGGTTGATGAAGATAACCATGCAGTTAGATTTCGAAATCGATCCGGTCAGCTTGCGTAATGCCTGACTCATGAGACGCGCTTGCAGACCTGGCAAACTGTCGCCCATATCCCCTTCAAGCTCGGCTCTGGGCGTTAAAGCCGCTACCGAATCAATGACCAGCACATCAACCGCCCCCGATCGCACCAGCGTATCGGCAATCTCCAATGCCTGTTCGCCTGTATCTGGCTGGGAGATAAGCAAATCATCAAGATCGACGCCCAATTTAGCTGCATAAGCCGGATCAAGCGCATGTTCGGCATCAACAAAAGCACAAACGCCTCCGCTTTTTTGCGCCTCGGCGACCACATGAAGAGAAAGCGTGGTTTTCCCCGAACTCTCCGGACCGTAAATTTCAATCACGCGCCCCTTCGGCAATCCACCAATTCCCAGCGCTATATCGAGCCCCAAAGATCCCGTCGAAATCGCTTCAATATCAAGCGCTTCGCGTTCGCCAAGCCGCATAACCGCGCCTTTGCCGAATGACCGTTCAATATTACCGAGAGCTGTTTCAAGAGCTTTTTGCTTGTCCACGCCGCTATCCTTATCAACCAGTTTCAATGCTGCTTTGCTCATGAGTCGTCTCCACCTTCTAGGGGTAAGGCGAAATTTGCAAGCCCTACCATTGCTACCAATGACTGCTATGTACCACATTTGTTCCAAAGAACAAATAGAGAATATCGAAAAATGCTGAGGCTCCAGAAAAAGCTCAAGAAATTGCGATACAAACTGAACATCACACTTTGCAAAGACGGGAATTCACGGCATAAAGACACTATGCTGACTTCGAATACCGATCCTGGCCGGGAAGCCCAAATCCGCTTCTTTGATGCCGACTTCAAGCAGATCGTCCGAGGCGACTATGTAATCTGCGCTGCGACCCAGCGAAAAATACCGATCGATATGCTACGATATTGGAGCGTTGATTTGCAGGAGGCGTATTTTGACGCGGCCGCCGCAAGCCATCGTCGCGCCGAAATCGCGGCGGAAGGAACATAATGCTACAAGCTCTGTTCTTTCCAGCTGTGTACGCCACCCTTTTACCTCTCGAACAGCCAGTGCCCCCCCCTCCGCCGCCTATCGTGACCGCGCTGGATGAAAGCGCCCAGGCCGATACACCGAGCTGCGGAGGAGCGCTTGTCCAAGGTGGCCTCATAATTTGTCGCGGTGCGCCCGGAACGGACTTTCAACTTGGCGATACTGTGCTCACAACCGACACCAGCGGCAGCGTGTCCTTCGGACTCGGCCGAAAAGCCTCCTCCCCGATCGTCATCAACGCAACGGATATGCAGCAAAATTTGCACACCTTTACAATGGATGTGGCGGCTAGAAACGATGAAACGGCCACCCTCCGCGGCATTGATTGCGACAAGATCGATGCGCGTACAGAGGAACAGAAGGCGCATGCCGGTCGATCATGGGTCAAGAAACAGGATGCTTGGCAAACCTTCAATAATGGACGCGGTGGGCTCGATGGCTTTGTGCGTCCGGCCGAGGGACCCGTTTCCTCGCCGTTTGGATATGTCCGGAAATATGTCACCCAAGGCTGCCCCACCAAAGAACGTCCGCATTTCGGATATGACATCGCAGCTCCGACTGGCGCGCCGATTATTGCGCCGGCAGCAGGTATCGTCACACTGGCTGAAACCGACCTTTATTATGAAGGCGGGACGGTCTTTCTCGACCATGGGCAGGGCTTGGTCTCAATCTTCCTGCATATGTCACAACTCGATGTTGACGTTGGCGATGTCCTCGAAGCTGGCCATCCGATTGGCGAAATTGGCGCCACGGGACGGGTGACAGGCGCTCATCTGCACTGGGCCGTCAAATGGCGAAATACAAGCCGCTCAGATCGCGATGGTGACTTCTACATAGATCCTGCTTTGTTGTTGGACTTACCGCGCCCGACAGAATAGCCTCTCGAATTTAAAATAACTCTCCCAAAAGTCGAAAATTGTTCTTTCTTTGTTCTCGTTCCTGTGCTAGCAGGGAATGAGCATGGGAGGACGGACTGTTGGTCAGCAGAATTACAACCTTTGCCTTTGCAGGGGTCGAGGCAAAACCCGTCGACGTTCAAGTTCATATGAGCGGATCGGCCCCGTATTTTACAATTGTTGGTCTCCCAGACAAAGCGGTTGGAGAAAGCCGCGAGCGTGTTCGCGCGGCATTCGCTTCTATCGGGTTAGCCTTGCCGCCCAAGCGTATTATCGTCAATCTTGCACCAGCAGACCTGCCCAAAGAAGGCAGCCACTATGATCTGGCCATTGCCCTGGCCATGCTGGCCACAATGGGGGCAATCGCACCGGATGCTCTCGATGGTTATGCCGCTATGGGCGAATTATCGCTTGATGGCCGGCTTGGACAAACCATTGGCGTCTTGCCTGCCGCCATGGCGGCCGAGAGCATGGATTTGCGGCTTATCTGTCCGGCCGTCTGCGGGGCCGAAGCTGCCTGGGCGGGCGGCGCTGCGATTGGAGCTGACAATCTAATTGCACTGGTCAATCACTTCTCGGGACGCGCCGTACTCAACGCGGCAAAGGCGGGCGAAATTGCCGAGGCAAAACCAGGGCCTGACTTGCGCGATGTCAAAGGACAGGAAGTCGCCAAACGTGTGCTCGAAATCGCGGCGGCTGGAGGGCACAATTTGCTGTTTTCAGGTCCGCCAGGATCCGGAAAATCCATGCTCGCCCAACGCTTGCCCGGCCTGCTGCCGCCCTTATCCGCACGTGAACTGCTAGAGGTCAGTCAGATACAATCTATTTCCGGGCTATTGGAACGCGGGGAGCTTTCACGCACCCGCCCTTATCGCGCGCCTCATCATTCAGCTTCGATGGCGGCGCTGGTCGGCGGCGGCATCAAAGCCAAACCCGGCGAAGTCTCATTGGCCCATCATGGTGTTTTGTTTCTTGACGAATTGCCGGAATTTCATGCTCAGGCACTCGATGCGTTGCGGCAACCCATAGAAAACGGGGAAGCGATCATCGCCAGAGCCAACCGGCATGTCCGTTATCCGGCCCGCTTCCAGCTTGTTGCTGCAATGAATCCATGCCGATGTGGTGGGGGCGCTGCCGAACTTAACTGCCGCATCAGACCTGCCTGTCAGCAGAAATATCAATCGCGGATATCGGGTCCGTTTCTGGACAGGATCGACTTGTTCTTTGACACCCCTCCTGTGACCGCTGTCGATCTTGCCTTGCCGCCGCCCAGCGAGGGCACAGCAGAATGTGCAGCGCGCGTATTCAAGGCGCGGGAAATACAGACCGCACGGTTTGAAGAAGATACGCTCGGCTCCAGACGCGCTATCAATGCAGATGCAGGCCCGCCAGAGTTGGACAAGCATGCGCAGCCAGATGAGGCAGGTGCTGCCCTTCTAGCTGATGCTGCCGTAAAACTCGATCTGTCAGCGCGTGGGTATCATCGTGTTCTGAAAGTCGCCCGAACGATTGCAGACCTAGAAGGCGCTGGCAGCATAGCGAGATTACACCTTGCCGAAGCGTTAAGCTATCGCAAAAGAAGCTATGGCGAAACCGAACGCAAGGCCTCCGGTCAGATGGTATATTAAAGCTTTCATTAACTCTTTTTGCCACATTGATGACCATGGCAGACACACCCTCCTCGATCGCTCGCGCTGATCTTAACGCCGCGCTAGAAGATAGTTCGTCCGGCGAACATGTCGAGAATGCACTTTTCGCAACTGCCAGCCATGAAATTCGTACGCCGCTCAACGGTATTTTGGGCATGGTATCACTTCTGCTTGAAACCGAACTGCAACCGGCCCAACGGGACTATGCTGAAGCCATCCAGCTCAGCGGATCACGGCTTTTGGGCATGTTGAACAATGTGCTCGATTATGCCCGTCTCGATGCTGGGGATCTTGATCTCGAAATCAGCCGGTTTTCTCCCATAGATCTCGCTCGCGAAGTCGTCGAATTACTGGCCCCGCGCGCGCATGCTGGGAACATAGATATCGCTGTGCGCAACCTACTCCGTGGGCAGGCCATGGCGACAGGGGATGCAGGGCGCATCCGGCAAATCCTGTTCAATCTGGTCGGCAATGCGCTAAAATTCACAGATACGGGAGGCGTTTTGGTAGATGTACGGCATCGGGATGGGCGGCTCATCTGGTCGATCATCGATACGGGTCCCGGCATCACCGAAGACGATCAAGCTGGCCTCTTCGAAGCTTTCCAACAAACATCTGCGATGGATGCCCAGAAAGATGGTGGCGTGGGCCTGGGCCTTGCAATCGTCCAGAGATTGGCCAAGGCGCTTGGGGGCGAGATCCTGCTTGATAGCACCCCTGGCCTCGGCAGCGCGTTTCGTTTTTCTCTCCCGGTTGAATTGGAAAGGTCCCCCTCTACATCTCAGAATGAGTTCGTCCAAAGTGATGCCAGGCGACGTGTCACCCTCGTCGACTTGCCCAAGCAAACAACCCTTGCCGCAGTCTCCGCTCTGGAGTTGGCAGGACACGCCCCCATAATTGCCGAGCCGAGTGCGGAAATAGATCGAGATGGAATCATTCTGGCCGATGCCCAATTGCCGATTCAGGAAGTGGCCCGTCTCGCGTCGCTCGCGCCAACCTTGATCGTCCTTCGTCCTGAAGACCGCAGCACAATCACACGTTATCGTTTGCTGGGGTGTGCGGGATGGCTCGTGCGCCCTTTGCGTGAAAGTTCCCTGGTCGAGCGTGTCCGGCTGGCACATATGGGCGAACGTAATCTTGGGGACGAGACCCGCCGCGAACAACTCAAAGGCGCGCGCATCCTGATTGCTGACGACAATGCGATTAATATCCTTATCGCACAGCGCGCGCTTGAACAGGCGGGATATTCCGTCTCAACTGCTGTTAGTGGAGTCGAAGCAATCGAATCTGCCGAAACGATGGACTTTGCCTTGATTTTGATGGATTTGCGCATGCCTGTCATGGACGGTTTCGAGGCCATGCGAAAACTTCGTGCAGGTGGCCATAAAACGCCCATTATTGCCGTGTCTGCTGAAATCAACCCTCAGATTGAGCAACAGGCATTGGAAGCTGGCGCAAACGCCGTCGCTGCCAAACCTCTAGATGCCGCTGCGCTCAGAGAGCTGACCGAAACATGGGCCAAACTGCCCGACAAAAGAGATGTTGCATGAGCGATACAGCCCTTGAGCAAGAACACTGGACAGACACTTTAAAACGGTTTGGCGAACCGAAAATGGCGATGATGCTGATTTTGGGCTTCACCGCGGGCTTACCGTTTCTGCTGTATTATTCGACGCTTAGTTTTTGGCTGAAAAGCGAAGGCGTTGATATTGTCCTGATTGGCTTCTTTTCCTTTTTCGGGCTGTCATGGTCGTTCAAGTTCTTATGGGCTCCGGTCCTCGACAAATATGATGTGCCCGGATTGTCCAAGCTTTTTGGACGCCGAAGGTCATGGGTTTTTGTTGCCCAGCTCGGTGTCGCCTGCGGCATGTTCGGTATCGGTTTGGCTGATCCGACGAAAAACCTTCAGCTGACGGCGCTGTTTTCACTCTTGCTTGCTTTCAGCTCGGCCACGCAGGATATCGGCATTGATGGCTGGCGGATCGAGGCGGCAAAAGATGATGAAGAACAAACGGTCCTTGTTGCTGCCTATCAATATGGCTACCGGGTTGGCCTGATAACGGCTGGCGGACTGGCGCTCGTCATCGCTGATTTTGCAAATTTCAACATCGCTTATATCAGTATGGGCGCGATCATGGTGCTCGGTGCAATCGTCTTTGCCATTTGGGACCGCCCGAGTGGGCTGAAAACAGCCGCCGCCGCAGGGGTAACCATTTTTATCGCAGGGATTTCTGGCGCCTTTGCGCAGCTTAAAGACTATGTTTCGGATGGCTCTCTGGGCGAACAGGTCGCGGAAATAGGCGGAATAACCGGACTGATTGCAACGGCCTTGGTGGCGTTGGTATTTATTTATTTCCTCATCCGCGCCTTACGCGAAACATCTCCCGGACAGAATTTTTCAGCTCTGGAACTCGGCAAAGGGCTGATGTCGGCTGGCGCGATTATTGGCCTGACTTTGCTTGCGGCAATTGCCATCGGGCTGAGCGTGCCAGCAATTTTTGAGATTCTGGACATTAAGGTGAGCCGAAACGATATCGGGAAAACAGCAATATATGTCGCGGCCATTCCGATCCTTGTTGCAGCTTGTTTTGTCGCACCGGTGCGGAAACTACCCGCCAGCAGTCCGCATTTGCGTCATCCCGGATATGGCGCGTTTGCGGATTTCTTCTGGCGACATGGTTATATCGCGCTCTTGATACTCTGCTTTGTCTCCTTCTACCGGCTAAGCGACATTGTCATGGGGCTTCAGGCCAAAACAGCCTATGCGGATATGGGATATGGGCCGGCAGCAGTTGGCTTGGTCAGCGGCTTCTACGGTATCTGGATTACATTTATTGGCGTCGCTGCGGCTGGCGTTTCTGCGCTAACGCTCGGTCTTAAAAGGTCGCTTATCATTGGCGCGATTGTCTCCGTCGCTGGTAATTTGACATTTGCATGGCTGGTTAATCAGTCGCCAGACAGTTTGACCCCGCTATTTATCGCGATAACAGCCGACAATATTGCAGGCGGATATGCCGGCACGATCTTCATTGCCTACATGTCGAGCTTTGTGAACAAGTCATTTGCCGGAACGCAATATGCGATTTTCAGCTCGGCATGGTCGCTTGGACCAAAACTGGTCGGCGGCGCATCAGGCTACCTCGTCCAGACGTTCGGATATACGGATTTTTTCCTAATGTCCGCCGCGCTTGGCATTCCGGCAATCATCCTATCCTTCTTCGTAAATTCTATGAAGGCTGACAGAGATGCACCAACTTCTGAGAATGTTGGCGTGCCCCCTACCCCATCCTGACATTGCCCATAACGCCGTCGACATCATAGGCGGCCAAGGTCGCCAGAATAACAATGTCCGCAACAGAGGCTCCAAAAGACGCGATCTGGACAGGCTTTTGCAATCCTAACAACATCGGCCCGATTACGTTGACCCCGCCCAAAGCGCCTAGCAGCTTGGTCGAAATCGATGCGGAGTGGATCGCGGGCATGACCAGAACATTGGCCGGACCGGACAATCTGGAGAAGGGATAGGCCAGTTTGTGGTTCGGGCTGAGCGCAACATCTGCTGCGATGTCGCCTTCATATTCGAAATCCAGATCCTTACGCTGATCGAGCAGACTGACCGCTTCGCGGACTTTTTCCGAGCGCTCGCCCATCGGGTTCCCGAATGTTGAGTAAGACAGAAAGGCCACACGAGGCTTGAAACCAAGGCGCTTCGCCGCAGCCGCAGCTTCTATCCCGATTGCCGCCAACTGCTCTGCATCCGGCAGTTCCACGACGCTCGTATCAGCAATAAACACGGTCTCGCGGCCAATCACCATGGACATGCCGATCACCGGCTGATTGCGGATCGGGTCGAGCACCAATTGTGCGTCACGCAGTGCGACATCATAATTTCTGGTCACCCCCGTCACCAAGCCATCAGCATCTCCAAGTGCAAGCATGCAGCAGCCAAAGACGTTACGATCCTGATTCACAAGCCGTTGAGCATCCCGCTTGAGATAACCTTTCCGGCAAAGACGTTCATAGAGATGATCTGTATATTCGGGGTTCTTGTCAGACAGACGCGCATTGACGATTTCAATGCTGCCTGGATCGACGCCAACCTGTTCCATCACTGCTTTGACCTGAGCTTCCCGGCCAATCAGAATCCCTTTCCCGAGACCTTGGTTCTGGAACGATGCCGCGGCGCGAATGACCGCAGGCTCCTCGCCTTCAGCAAACACAATGCGCTTTTTCATCGGGCGAACAGCACCTTGTATCCCTTGCAGGAAGGAGGCTGTCGGGTCCTGACGACGGGCCAAAGCGTGGCGATAGACTTCCATGTCTTCAATCGGCCTACGCGCGACGCCGGAATCCATAGCAGCCTGAGCGACAAATGGCGGCACAAAGCTGAGCAGACGCGGATCGAACGGGGTGGGAATAATATAGTCCGGCCCAAAACTTGGCCGAGCGCCATGATAGGCGGCGGCGACTTCGTCAGGAACATCCTCGCGCGCCAATTCGGCCAATGCCCGCGCGGCAGCAACTTTCATTTCTTCATTGATAGACCGGGCGCGAACATCGAGTGCGCCACGGAAAATATAGGGGAAACCAAGAACATTATTGACCTGATTTGGATAATCCGAGCGGCCCGTGGCGATAATCGCGTCATCACGAACAGATTTTATGTCTTCCGGCGTAATCTCCGGATCAGGATTGGCCATTGCGAAAATGATCGGATTGTCCGCCATGGATGCCACCATTTCTTTCGAAATAGCGCCCGCAACAGACAGGCCAAGCACACAATCAGCCCCTTCTATCGCATCGGCCAAGGTGCGCTTTGATGTCTTCACCGCAAAGGAAGATTTGAACTGGTCAATATCGTCTCGCCCCTGATAAAGAACGCCATCACGGTCACACATGATGATGTTCTTGGCGGATACGCCCATGTGCCGGATCAGTCCGGCCACCGATAAGCCAGCCGCGCCTGCGCCGGCAATCGCAACCTTAACGTCCTTCATTTTGCGGCCGGTAATATGACAGGCATTGATCAAACCCGCCGCAGCAATAATTGCGGTGCCATGCTGATCGTCATGAAAAACGGGTATATCCAACTCGTCACGCAGACGTTGCTCGATTATAAAACAGGCTGGCGACCCGATATCTTCCAGATTGATACCGCCAAATGTCGGCCCGATATTGCGCACTGTGGTGATGAATTCCTCAGTGTCTTTGGTTGTCACCTCGACATCAAAACTATCAACATCTGCAAACCGTTTGAAAAGAACCGACTTGCCTTCCATGACGGGCTTTGAGGCCATAGCTCCCAGATCACCTAGCCCGAGAATCGCCGTCCCATTGGAGATCACAGCGACCATGTTGCCTTTGGACGTGTAGTCGTAGGCAAGGTCTTCGTCTTCCGCGATTGCCAACACGGGCACAGCGACACCGGGACTATAGGCGAGAGACAAATCCCGCTGCGTGCCCATCGGCTTTGTCGGCGCGACAGAGAGTTTTCCCGGTTGTGGATGGCTGTGAAATTCGAGAGCTTCCTGATCTGTGAAACTCGGTCGCTTTGTGGTCATTGCATTCGCCTGTTCTGGATATTGGCATATGCGTTTGCATGATAGGCAGTCGCACTTAGCTCGACAACCGCCCATTTGCATTTTGTGGGTCGTCGATTGGCCCTTGCCGAATCCATGGGCAAACAGGTAGCGTCCGCGATCATGGCAGATAACCCGACATCGAGCGTAAAAAAGACCGCATCCAAGAGCGCAAAAGGCCCATCGCCTTTCCTCGTGCAATATCTCGATATCAAGCAGGAGCACCCCGATGCCCTGCTGTTCTTCCGCATGGGTGATTTTTACGAACTGTTCTTTGACGATGCGGTCGATGCCGCAGAGATTTTGGGCATTACCCTAACGGCACGCGGCGAATATGAAGGCAAACCCATCCCGATGGCAGGGGTACCTTTTCATGCTGCCGAAGGTTATCTGGCGCGCCTGATATCGTCAGGGCGGACCATCGCTGTTTGCGAGCAGACAGAAACGCCAGCCGAAGCGAAAAAACGCGGCTACAAAGCCATCGTCAACCGCGAAATAGTACGTATCGTAACGCCTGGCACGATCACCGAAGAGAGCCTGCTGGCAGCGCGTCAGGCCCATATCTTGGCAGCTATATCGCTTGGCAGCGGCGGACGCGAAGCCGGACTGGCCTGGTGTGATATCTCGACAGGCGCGTTCGAAATTTTTGCGCTGCCGGCGCTCGAAGCTGGTCATGCTCTGGGCGGTATTGGGCCGCGCGAAATCCTGCTGAGCGAAACCGATCATGACCACAAGGCCCTACAAAACGCTTTGGAACTTGTTGACGCGCCTATCACTTTACGCCCCGCGCGCGGTATCAGTCCGAAATCAGGAGAAAAACTTCTCAAAGAGGCCTTTAAGCTTCAAACACTGGACGCGATCGGTAGTTTTTCGCGTCAGGAGCTTAGCGCCGCTGCACTCCTGCTCGACTATCTGAACCTCACTCAGGCCGGTCAGGCCATCCGGCTCGATTTGCCGCGCAGGACCGCCAATACCGGCCTTCTCGCCATTGACCAAGCTACACGGGCAAGTCTCGAAATAGATCAGGCCATGGCGGGCACGCGCGAGGGATCACTGGTCCACGCCGTCGACAGAACATTGACTGCGCCAGGCGCACGTACCTTGGCCGACCGGCTCGCACGCCCCTCAAGCGACCATGATACAATCACAGCACGCCACGACGCTGTGGCATGGTGCCTCGATGATGCCGATCTGACTGCCGATATTCGGGCCCAACTCAAAGCCGCGCCCGATTTGGAGCGCGCGCGTGGACGTTTGCGCCTTGGCCGCGGCGGGCCGCGCGACTTGCAAGCGCTGGGTTCAGCTTTGCGCCAAGGCGAGCACGCCGCGGCCATGATCGCCAAGCGGATGCGCGCCGCGCCCGCCATTATTGAAGCCGCTACCAGAGCGCTGACGCTTAGCGAGCATTCAGGACTTGATGCGCTGGCGAGGGATCTCAAAGCCGCCCTCGCCGCCGATGTGCCGCTGATGGCGCGTGACGGAAACTTCATAGCCGTTGGGTGGGACGCCGCGCTCGATGAAGCCCGAAGCCTACGCGATGATAGCCGCAAGGTCATTGCCGGTTTGCAAGTGGATTACGCCAAAGAGGCCGACGTGCCCGCTTTAAAGATCAAGTTCAACAATGTGCTTGGATACTTTGTTGAAGTTACCGCACGGCATGCTGACGGGCTGATGACCGAGCCTCTCAATGAGCGCTTCATTCATCGCCAGACGCTGGCCAATGTTGTCCGGTTTTCGACCACAGAGCTTGCGGAACTGGCCGGGCGCATCTCCCGTGCTGAAGAAGAAGCCAAAGCCCGTGAGCTCGCCATTTTCGCCAGCCTCGTCGATCGCCTAGAACCCTTGTCAGACCCCTTGCAGCAAGCCGCTTCTGCCCTTGCCGAACTCGATGTTGCAACCGCCGGTGCAGTTTGGGCCGAGGCGGCCGGCGCGGTGCGGCCGGAGCTTTCTCCACAGCCAGTGTTCGAGGCAAACGGCTTACGTCACCCAGTTGTCGAAGCGGCCCTGCGAAAACAAGGCGAGGGCTTTACCGCCAATGACACCAAGCTCGACGCCGCAGGCAAAACCGCGCCGCGCCTACAACTCGTGACAGGCCCCAATATGGCCGGTAAATCAACCTATTTGCGACAATGTGCTCTGGCGGTCATTCTGGCTCAGGCAGGCTGCTATGTTCCTGCAAACAAGCTGGTTATGGGACTGGCGGACAGAGTGTTCTCACGCGTTGGGGCATCGGATGATCTCGCGCGTGGCCGTTCCACCTTCATGGTCGAAATGGTCGAAACCGCCGCCATTCTTAATCAGGCAAGTTCTACAAGCTTTGTCATTCTAGATGAGGTTGGACGAGGGACTTCAACCTATGACGGGCTCGCAATTGCATGGGCAGCCGTCGAGCATTTGCATAACACCAATGGTTGCCGTGCCTTGTTTGCGACCCATTATCACGAGTTGACCACCCTTGCGGCCGAACTCGATGCCGCCACAAATGTTTCCCTTAGGGCACAGGAATGGAAAGACGGCCTGGTCTTTTTGCATGATGTCAAAGCCGGACCGGCTGACCGCTCTTACGGGGTGCAAGTTGCAAAGCTCGCTGGATTGCCCAAAGCTGCGGTAAAGCGCGCTGAAAGCGTTCTCAAAACGCTTGAAGCAGACCCTGCGCGCGCCGAAACTCTGCCCCTATTTGCTGCAAGTACACCAGACCCAATTGCAACGCTGCCGGAGCCGGTTCAGTCCAAATCTGACGAGCTTCTGGCCGAGACTGATCCCGACTTGCTGACACCGCGCGAAGCCTTGGACCTCGTTTACCGCCTCAAAAACATAAGTGATAAAGACACGCGCTGAGACCACCAGATGCTGTTCGGAAAGTAATTAAGCGGTGACGTGGACTTACGAATTGCGCTATTGAGCGGGTTATGGCTGACCAAAACAAATTGCCCACACTCTCAAACCGTCGTGCATCACGACGAGCACCAACGGAATGGCGGCTACAGGATATTGTTGATGGCCGCAAATTGCGGGTCCAGCTTACAGCGGCCGCTCTCGACAATATTGGCAATGAGAAAGAAGCCCGCGCCCGGGCACTGGATCTGTTGCACGCAGCCCTATTTCGCGGACGGATGATCGGCCAGGAAAGGCTGCAGCAAGGGGCCGATGGCTTGGACACTGCGAGGCTTCTCTCTGCCGTCCAAGATGAAGTGATCGGTGCCCTTTACGATTTTACCACAGTACATGTTTTCCGGGCCCGCAATCCCACAGAAGGCGAGCGGCTCGCGGTTATGGCAACCGGCGGCTACGGACGTTCGGTCCTTGCCCCCTCCTCGGACATTGATCTGCTGTTTTTACGGCAATACAAAGCCAGCCCCTGGGCCGAGAGCGTTATCGAATATATGCTATATGCCCTCTGGGATATGGGCCTGAAGGTCGGCCATGCCTTCAGAACGGTTGCCGGCTGTCTTTCTCTTTCCAAGACCGATGTCACCATCAAGACGTCCCTGCTTGATGCGCGCTTTCTGGTCGGCGACAAAGCCCTGAGTGAAGATCTGCTTACGCAATTCAAAGCGACGTGTGTTGACGGAGAGGATGCACAGTTCATAGCCGATAAACTTGCCGAGCGAGACGAACGACACGCCAAGCAGGGCGACGTGCGCTATGTCGTCGAACCGAACGTCAAGAACGGCAAGGGCGGTTTGCGGGACTTGCAGACAATTTTCTGGATCACAAAGCACATTCACGGCGGCAACATGCTAGAAGACGTCATGAAGCAAGGGCTTCTGACCCCCCATGAATACAAGGTCTTTATTCGCGCCGCCCGTTTTTTCTGGACCGTTCGATGTCATTTGCACTTTCTAACCGGACGCCCCGAAGAGCGTATTAGCTTTGATCTACAACCCGAATTGGCCAAGCGGCTCGGCTACCAGGATCGCGGCGAGCGCCTCGGGGTCGAACGTTTCATGAAGCGCTATTTCCTGGCCGCACGCGATGTCGGTGGATTGACCCGTATCATCGCAGCGAAACTCGAAGCGGCGCAGAAAAAGAAGCCGCAAGGCTTGCGACGTTTCATTCCCCAATCGGCTCCAAAACCTGTGCCTGATACGCCATTTATAATCGACACGGGCCGTCTGTCTGTCGCGACAATGGATGCTTTTGAAACTGCGCCGGATGAGATGCTGCGTTTGTTTGTCATTGCTGCCGATGAAGAGATCGACATTCATCCCGATGCCATGTCTGCAGTGTCCCGCTCGATCAAATCCTTCCGCCCGGACATGCGCAAAAGCGACGGCGCGCGCTCGATGTTTCTCACTTGTCTGCTCGGCTCAAAGCATCCGGCCGATATTTTGCGCAAAATGAACGAGACCGGTATTCTGGGCCAGTTTTTGCCGGAGTTTGGCGGCATTGTCGCACAAACCCAGTTCAATATGTATCACCATTTCACGGTTGATGAGCATACGCTTCGCGCGGTCGAAATCATGTCCGACATCGAGCATGGCCGCAGCACCGACCATCTTCATGCGACACGGATTTTCAAGGATGTGCTCAACCGCCGTGCGCTTTATCTGGCCATGCTCTTGCACGATACGGGCAAAGGCAAAGGCGACCAGCAAATCGAAGGCATGCGCACGGCCACCAAAGCTTGCAAACGGCTTGGCTTGTCCAAGAATGAAACCGAGCTTGTGGCCTGGCTCGTCGGCAACCATCTGGAAATGAGCGAAACGGCCCAAAAGCGGGATATTTCAGATCCGCGGACTGTGGCTGATTTCGCATCTTTGGTCGGCGACACCGAACGATTGCGCCTCCTGCACATTCTGACCGCTGCGGACATCACGGCTGTCGGCCCGAAGGTCTGGAATGGTTGGAAGGGACAGCTTCTGTCAGATTTACATCACAATACGGTCGCCGCTTTGCGCGGCGGTCGTACAGATGAAGGCGCGGTGGCTGCCGACCTTGCGGACCGCGCCGAGCAGCGCCGCGCCGATGTGATTGAATTGATTGGCTCGCTGCCTTCCGTTATGGCCCAAATGGAGCCAGCCTACTGGACCGGATTTGATGCGGACGCGCTGGCCAGCCACGCAAAGCTCTTCGAACAATCGGGCGATGTCTCCGTGAGCACCCATTTGCGCGAAGATGGTGGCGGCGTCACTCTACTGGTTTCAGGGCCGGACCGAATTGGCCTTTTTGCGGAGTTGGCCGGACAGATCGCAGCTGAAGGGGCCGACATCGTTTCGGCTCAGGTCTTTACCAGCGCATCAGGCCATATCATTGATGTGTTCACTCTACAGGACGAAGTCGGAGGCGCCTTTGCTGGCGGCGAAGCTCGGCGACTTGAACGGCTCTCAGACGGGGTTCGCAATGTGCTCATGCAAAGCAGTCCGGCAGGACAGATCCAACCTCCCCCACGCAGACAGCGTGAAGCTGCCTTTCTCGTTCAAGCTTCTGTCGACATCGATGCGCTCGCCTCATCCAATTTTACCGTAATCGACGTGACCGCCCGCAACCGGCCCGGTCTTTTGCGCGATGTCGCCCAACTGCTTGCAGAGCATGATCTTTCGATCCACTCCGCCCATGTTGGTTCTTATGGCGAACGGGTATTTGATGCGTTCTATGTCCAAACACAGAATGGCGAAAAATTGACTGACGAAACAGCCAAGGCAGCGCTCAAGGCCAATTTGCTCGCCATATTGTCCAATGAAGAACCCGATGCGCCGGCCACACCGATCCGCAAACTTGCGCGCGCGCGCGCGTCAGATAATTTCTAGGGGCCAGAGACGATGAGCCTTGCGCGCAATACTCTGGTCCAAGCCAGTCTGACCCTGACCAGTAGGCTGCTCGGCTTTGCGCGCGATGTCGTCTTGGCCGCCCGTATTGGAGCAGGCCCTATCGGTGATGCTTGGGCCACTGCCCTCATGTTCCCGAACTTGTTTAGACGGATCTTTGCCGAGGGCGCGTTTGCGCAAGCTTTTGTGCCTTCATATGCGCGCACCTACGAAGCCGAAGGCCCCGAAGCGGCACAAAAGGTCGCTGACGAAGCCTTGCGTGTGCTATTTGCGGCGACGGCGTTACTGACCTTGGTGGCACAATTTGCCATGCCGTGGATTTTGCGTGTGTTCCACGCCGGACAAGTGGGCGACACAGTCCACTTCAATCTTGCCATTCTGCTGACCCAGATCACAATGCCCTATCTCACCTGCATGTCGATTGCAGCGCTTTTGTCGGGCGTTCTAAATTCGGCGGGACGGTTCATTCTGTCCGCTGGCGTCCCGATCATTCTCAATCTCTGCCTCATAAGTGCCTCCTTTGTCAGCACCTCGCCCGTGATTGTCGCAAAAGCTGCCGCATGGGCAGTGCTGATCGCCGGCATTTTGCAAGCCAGCCTGTTATATTGGGGGGTCAGACGGCAATCGGTCCGGCTGTCTTTGATCGGGCTCCCCCGCTTCACCCCGCGCGTCAAACACATCCTTTTGCTGGCCCTGCCCGGAACAATTGCTGCCTCCGGCACACAGATCAACATTATGGTAAGCCAGTGGCTTGCGAGTTACGAAGTCGGCGCAAAAACATGGATCTATTATGCTGATCGCTTATACCAGTTGCCGCTCGGGCTCGTAGGTGTTGCCATTGGGGTCGCCATTCTGCCGAGGCTTTCCAAAGCTGCGCGGCGCGACGATGACGCGGGCGGCGAAAAGATGATGGATGAAGGGATCGGCTTGGCAATGGCGCTGACAGTCCCTGCCGCAGCAGCGCTGCTGCTCGCACCGACTTTCCTTGTCGACGGTATATTCACCCGCGGCGCCTTCAAGACCGAAGATGCCGCCCAATCCGGCTTGGCACTTGTTCACTATGCATGGGGTGTCCCTGCCTTTGTCCTGATCAAAGTCCTGGCCCCCGCCTTTTTCGCCCGCGAAGATATGAAAACACCAATGCGTTACGCTCTCATTTCCGTCGCCGTGAACACCGTTTTGGGCGCAGGTCTTTTCTTCTGGCTCCAGGCAGAGGGCGAATTCGGCTTTCCGGGCCTTGCCATTGCCACCAGCATTGCCGCTTGGGTCAATGTACTCTTACTTGGCAGCACGCTTGTTCGGCGCGGCTGGTACCGGCCAAGCGCCGTCCTCCTCGGCAGAATGGTACGGGTAACCTTGGCCGTCGGTGCCATGTGCGGTGCGCTTTTGATCGCGCTCGACAATCTCGAATTCATCCGAAGCTTTGCATTTGACAGCAAATTTTTCACAATGGGTGCCGTAATTTTGGGCGCAATGATCACCTATGGCGTGGCGGCGCTCCTGTTTCGCGCAGTTCGCATCAGCGAAATCTTCGGCGCGCTAAAACGATCATAAGACTTGCACCCGACTAGAAATGCCGTAAACCGCCAATCATGACTGATGTAAGCCCCGCCTATACTGGCCCCGAGCGTGTCTTTTCCGGCGTCCAGCCAACGGGTGCGCTGCATCTTGGTAATTATCTTGGCATGCTCAAACCCGGCGTTGGCCTGCAAGAAAAGTTCGACTGCATTTATTGCGTCGTAGATCTACACGCCATCACGCAGCCACACGATACATCCAGCTTAGCCCAGCAGACACGCGAGATCACTGCAGCTTTTCTCGCCAGCGGGATTGATCCTGCAAAATCGATCATCTTCGCCCAGTCCTCTGTGCTCGCACATACCGAGCTGACCTGGTATTTCAATTGCGTCGCCCGCATGGGCTGGCTCGAACGCATGACCCAGTTCAAGGACAAAGCTGGCAAAGATGCCGAACGGTCCTCGGTAGGCCTGTTCGACTATCCGGTTTTGCAGGCAGCCGACATTTTAGCCTACAAGGCCACACACGTTCCCGTAGGCGACGACCAACGCCAACACTTGGAGCTTAGCCGCGATATTGCGGACAAGTTCAATCGCGACTTCAATGCGCCTGGCTTCTTCCCTTTACCGGAAACGGTCACTAAAGGTCCGGGCGCCCGTATTATGAGCCTGAAAGACGGCACCAAAAAAATGTCAAAGTCGGACCCGTCCGATCTCTCCCGCATCAACCTGATCGACGACGCCGATCTCATCACCAAGAAATTCAAAAAGGCGAAGACCGACACGCTGGGCGATATGCCGGAAGATGAAGCAGGCCTAGAGGGTCGGCCGGAAGTGGCCAATCTGGTTGGCATCTATGCTGCCCTCACCGGAACCGACAAGACAGCGGTACTGGCGGAGTATGGCGGCAAGGGGTTTGGCGTCTTTAAGCCTGCGCTCGCCGATCTGGCCGTTGCTCATCTCTCCCCAATCACGGAGAAAATGCGCGAATATCTGGCTGACCCCGCTGAGATTGACCGTATCTTGAAAGATGGCGGTGAACGTGCGGATGCAATTGCCCGCCCTATCATCTCGGATGTCCGCAAAATCATGGGCTTCTGGAGCGCATAGTTAAAGTCCGCCTCTTGTGTATATTCTATTGTGGTTCTGGCGACAGAATCATGCCAATGATTGCGACGTCAATTTATCGACATGTTTAGAGTGTAAACGGATTGTTCATACTTTTGGACAGACCAATAGATACCGTCCAGCCAGTGCGAGCCATCATGTCAGAAGGACTATCAAGAGATTACGATGACGAGGAAGCCCCGCTCGACAGTGTCGAGATCGGGACTGCAGAGTATGACGGCCCCCTCGCCCCTCCTATCATTCGGCGGAACGATGTTCCCGATCAGCCGAAAACCCGCAAGCCATTTACTTTGAAGCCGTTGGTTTTCAGCTTGAAAGCCTGTCTCGTGATTGCTGCTATTCTTGCCTATCCCGCCGCTGTCATGATGAGCCACCAGATCAATGATGATCCAATTGACCTTGAAACGGGTCGCTATTGGTCTGTGCAAGATATTGGCGTGTCGACAATATTGCTCGCGCGCGAGCTTGATGGTGCGGGCTGGGCTGCCGATCGTCACCCCTGGCACCCGCAGGCACAGCTTACGGCCCTGCCCGCCTGGCAGGAAGGCTTGCGAAAGAGCATCGCCGAACACGCACGGCTGACCTTGAGCGCACTTGAGGGACAACGCGACCAGGACCTTGTTGCAGCTGAACGCCTTTTACTGAACGAAGACGGTCTTGATACGACACCCAGATTGCAGGCGGCGCGCGAAGCCTTCACACGCTATGATGATCGTGTTGGCGCAGGCGTTGCTGGCAGCCCGCAAGGACTGGGTTTTCTGGAACGCGAATTGACCCTGACCCTTGGCTGGGCTGCTCAGTCAAGCGCACAGCTGGCCGACATCTCGACACCCGGTGATGGTTGGCTCGCCAGCCGCGAAGCCGTGGCTGCCGTCTATTTCGGGAAAGCACGCGCGCACGCGGCTCATGAATTTCTGAACGCCATAAAAAAACGTGAAGCAGGCGCGCTCGAAGGCCATCTCGCGGCAAGTCAAGTTGATCTGGCGCTAGAGAAATGGCGAAGCGCCGCTCAACTCAACCCGCTCTTTGTTTCCAATCAAGGCAGCGACGGCGTTATTGGCGCCAACCATCCGGCAATTCTGGCGTTCCGGCTCAACGAGGCTCATGCAGCAACTTCAGCCGCCATTGCCATGCTAAGCGCAGACAACACCGAGCAAATCAGCGATCAAGCTCCTTAGCTTGATTGGCATGGCTATCGTGACCATGTTAGGCTGCTAAGCCAATGATATGCCTCAGAAAGCCATCGCCATGTTCATCCAGACTGAACCAACCCCCAATCCAGACACGCTGAAATTCCTTCCGGGACAGCAAGTTGCCGGATCGGCCGGGCCATTTGACTATCCGGCTGTTGAAGCCGCAAGCGCCAGTCCGTTGGCCCAAGCTCTGTTTGACGTAGACGGTGTCACAGGGGTTTTCCTTGGCAGTGACTTCCTGTCCATCAGTAAATCCGCTGACAGCGACTGGAAACATGTTCGCCCGATGGCGCTGGCGGCGATTATGGATCATTTTATGGCCGGGCTTCCGGTTGTCGAAGATACGGGCGAGACCACCGGGGCTTCTGGTGATGACAGTGAATATACAGGCGAAGCTGCCGAGATTGTTGCCGAAATCAAGGAACTGATCGAAACACGCGTCAGGCCTGCGGTTGCACAGGATGGTGGCGACATCATTTTCCATCGGTTTGAACCGGAGACCGGCATTGTTCACCTCGCTATGCGCGGGGCGTGTGCTGGTTGTCCCTCCTCAACATATACGCTCAAGCAAGGTATCGAGAACATGCTGCGGGCATATGTTCCTGAAGTGACCGCCGTTGAAGCGGCGCTGTAAACCTAAACAAACCCGATTGTTGCGGGCGGGAATATCACGTCCTTGACCTCGACTTCTCATTGCCCCGATTGATGCCAGAGGATAAAGCTGGCACCTCACAACCATTTGGGAGTTATTTATGGCCGATCCAATCAATGACTTGGCGTTGCATACATTGTTCCGGCGCGCGCGGAGCTTTAATTCCTGGAAGGAAGAGGCTGTTCCCGAGATCATGATGCGGGCCATTTACGATCTGGCAAAGTGGGGCCCTACCAGTGCAAATGCCTCGCCTGCCCGTTTCATCTTTCTTCCGGCAGGCGGCACTGGCCGGGACAAGCTCAAACCATTGCTCGCCGAATCCAATGTTGAAAAAACCATGACGGCGCCGTGGACCGTGATTATCGCGCATGATTTGGAGTTTCATGAAAAACTGCCCGAGCTTTTCCCGCACGATCAAACCGCCAAAGACTGGTTCTCTGATCCCGAACACCGCGAGATCAATGCATTCCGGAATGGAAGTTTGCAAAGCGCTTACTTTTTGATGGCCGCCCGTGCGCTCGGTCTCGATTGCGGACCAATGTCGGGCTTCGATATCGAGGGCGTCGACAAGGCCTTTATGACGGGTGATCGCAAACACTGGCGAACAAATTGGATCTGTAATCTCGGACATGGCAATCCTGCAGGTGTGTTCGACCGCTCTCCAAGATTGGACTTCGACGAAGCTTGCGTCATCCTCTAGCCATAGCGGACCCAAAATGCTGATATTGGCAATCAATTCTGCCGAGGCCGCTTGTGACATCGCGCTTGTCCGGAACGCGAGGGTTCTGGCCGAGACGAAAGAAGAGATGACACGCGGACAGGATGGACGCTTGCCAGGATTGGTCACTGAGCTGTTGGCGGCCGCATCCGTCGAACTCGCCGACCTGGACCGACTTGCCGTGGTCACCGGTCCGGGCAGTTTTACCGGCATCCGCATCGGCGTCTCATTCGTCCGTGGCCTCGCCCTCGCTTTAGATATACCGGCTCTTGGATTGAGCAGTCTTGAAGCTGGCCTGCCACCGGAAATGATTGGACCGGCCCGCGCGGCTCTTCCGGCTCAAAAACGCCCACCTGACCGGACATGGTGGACCCAGGAGCTTCAACAGGGTCTTGGCGTGACTGAGATTGTCGAAGTCGCAGAAGATATGCTCGACATGCGGGATCTGGAAACAGCAACCCCGCGCGCAGCCTGGGCCGGACTAAAAGCGGTTGGTCTGTCTCCTGATGCCTATCCCCCAAAGCCCGCTTATGCCCGCGCACCAGAAATTCACAAACCCAAGCCGAAACCTTAGACCCATGCACACGTTTCGCCTGCTCAACCGCCGCGATGCTGCGGACTTGGCCGCCTCTCATGCACAAGCGTTCGACACGCCGTGGAGCGCCGAGAGTTTTGCCACTGAATTGGCCAAACCAACGACCCGTGCGGTTGCCTCTCTGGGATCAAATGACAAAATTGAAGGCTTTGTTCTTGTTCAACAGGTCGGAGACACCGCTGAAATTCTCACTCTGGCAACCTTACCATCTGCCCGCCAGCGGGGGATCGCAACAGCCCTGTTATGGGAAATCGAAGGGCAGCTCACCGCGCGCGGCGTTCGCACACTGATACTCGACGTCGCCGCCGATAATGTTCCAGCCATCGCGCTCTACGAGAAATTTGACTATGTCAGAGATGGCCGCCGCAAAAACTACTATCCACGCAAGGGCAAACCCAGCGTAGACGCGATACTGATGCGGCGAGACTTGACTGGACTTCCTTAGCCAATAGAGGCATTTATGCAGGATGGATCGAGTCGAAAAATTATGTGTTGAAAAAGGCCTCCGCATGACGGGGCAGCGGCGTACAATTGCGCGGGTATTGTCTACTTCAGATGATCACCCAGATGCCGAAGAACTTCATCGCCGCGCCAACGCTCTTGATGCCTCGATTTCGCTGGCGACAGTTTACCGGACGGTCAAGCTGTTTGAGGAATCAGGGATCATTGAACGCCATGATTTCCGCGATGGCCGGTCCCGCTTCGAAGAAGTGCCCACCGAGCATCATGACCATCTGATCGATGTACGCACCGGCGATGTCATCGAGTTCCAGAATGAGGAAATCGAACGCCTCCAGGAGTTTATCGCCAAGGAGCTTGGCTACAAGCTCGTCGACCACAGGCTGGAGCTTTACGGGGTCAAGCTGGACGAAAAAGACTAAGTCTCCGGCATTTTGAAAGAGAGCTGACCCTTGGATATCGCAGCACTCGGCATCGGCCTCCAATTCTCAGCCCTGACGCTGATTACCGTTTTCATTGTGCTCGCAGTCCGAGACGCTTGGCATGTCGCAGCAGCACGCTATGCGATATTGGCCCTGATCGGTACCGGAGCTCTGTTTCTACAACTCCCCGGATTGCCCGCTCCCGCCGTCATGGTTATTCGGCTTGTAGACACATTCGCAATCGGTCTTATCTGGTGGTCCGCTTTAGCCCTAATTGAAGAAGACTTTCGCCCGCGCGCATTTCATTGGCTTGGTCTGGCGGCGAGTGCGGGCAGTATTTTGCCATGGCGATTTGCACAGTTTGGCTGGATAGAGAGTGTCAACCCGCACTATCCATTGTGGATGCCGGATGCGATTGTGCTGATCCTCTTCGGTTATCTTGCATGGGTCATCATCCAAGGGTTTAGCGACGATCTGATCACGCGGCGACGGCGTTTACGCGCGATTATGCTCGTTTTCATTACAATCACGACGTTGATTGCAGCCATTGGCGAGAACTTTATCGAAGCGGCTGGATATGGCAGCATCGTCATCGCTTTTACAGCGCTGACAGCGATACCAGCCCTATTTGGTGTCCTCTTCTGGCTCACCCGCCTGCAACCGGAAATTCTAGCGTTCCAGCCAACCAAACCGGCCGAGGCAAGTGCGCCAATCATTCGCCCGCAAGATGCTAGCGCGCACGCCAAACTCATCCATATTATGGAGACAGAACGCGCATGGGCTGAAACTGGTCTGACAATCGGCGCGCTTGCCGGAAAAGTCGGTGTTCCCGAACATCAGCTACGGGCGCTCATCAATCGCGGGATGGGCTATCGGAACTTTGCCAGCTTCCTCAGCAAATACCGCCTCACCTACGCCAA
>CAZXXY010000012.1:0-25444 GCA_964644755.1 uncultured Hyphomonas sp.
CCGCGCTTGCCCCGAAAGCAAAACGCGGTAAGTTGCGCGCAAATTCAGACCCAGACACAGAAAGGGCCGTATCATGGCCGATCTAGAGAACACGCTGATCCTTGAAACCACCAAGGGCAAAGTCACCATTGAACTCAAGCCCGAGGTTGCGCCCAATCATGTCGCACGGATCAAAGAGCTTGCCCGCGAAGGGTTTTATGACGGCATCGTCTTCCACCGCGTGATTGACGGCTTTATGGCTCAATGCGGTTGCCCGAATGGCACCGGCATGGGCGGCTCGGACAAGCCGGACCTCAAACAGGAGTTCAACCCCGAGCCACATTTGCGCGGCACCTGCTCGATGGCGCGGACCAACAATCCGGATTCGGCCAATTCGCAATTCTTCATCTGTCTGGAACCATCCGCATTCCTCGACCGTCAATACACGGTTTGGGGGCAGGTCACCGACGGAATGGACGCTGTAGACCAGATCAAAAAGGGTGAGCCGGTCCGCGATCCCGATTCAATCGTCTCGATGAAAGTCGCCGCAGACGTTTGAGCTTTGCGTCCGGAGGGGTAAGCTCTCCTTATGGCAAATGTCTCTAGTTCCCGTGCAAAGCTGCGCCGCCGTGCATCAGGCATGCTCGGCTCGCGGATTGCGCGGCTGATTCTGGCGTCAAATCTGGCCGGATTGGCGATTTTGATCGCCGGCGCCTTGGTGCTCAACGAGATGCGGGCCGGGCTTGTTGTCTCGAAAAAGCAGGATTTGGTCGGTCAGGCGCAGATATTCACCAATTTGCTCGGCGAGGGGGCCACAATCGGCCAGCCCGAACCGGCGCTTGATATCGAGCTTGCCCGCGACACAATCCGGTCTTTGGCGCTGCCGATCACAGTGCGCGCGCGCGTGGCCTTGCGCGATGGCGAGGTGATTGCCGACAGCGTGTTTCTCTCCGAGCGTGTCGATGTGTCAGCCCTGCCGCCTTTGCGCGAGCCGAGCACGGTTGCGCGCTGGGCCACAGGGCTTTCGGAGGCGGCAGAGGGGATGTTCTCGGCTTTCGTGCCAAATCGCGGCGGTGACGCGGTGCGCACCCAGACCTATGAGGAAGAGTTTGCCAACGCCCTTGGCGGCGGGGAAGCGGCCAGCCAGCGCTTTTCCGATCGCGGCCAGAGGATCATCTCTGTCTCGGTTCCGATCCAGCGCGTTTCCGCAGTGGTCGGCGTTCTGACCCTTGAGGCCAGCGATGTCGAAGAAATCGTCCGCGCCGAGCGGACCGCTTTGATCCCCTTTGTCGGGGTGGCCATGCTTGTCGCCCTTGTCACATCGGCGCTTTTGACGCTCGGCATTGCGCGCCCTTTGCGTCGGCTTGCTGTCGCCGCTGACAGAGTGCGCACAGGCCGCTCGGAAAGGCTTGACCTGCCGCAAATCACAAAGCGCAAAGACGAGATCGGCCAATTGGCCCAATCGGTTGATGCGATGACGGACACGCTGCTCGAACGGATTACGGCCAATGAACAATTCGCCGCCGATGTCGCCCATGAACTGAAAAACCCGCTCACTTCGATCCGCTCTGCTGTTGAAACCGCCGAAATGGTCAAGGATGATCCGGACGCCACGGAAAAACTGCGCAAAGTCATCGCCAAGGATGTCCAGCGGCTCGACCGGTTGATCACCGATATTTCGAATGCCTCGCGCCTCGAAGCCGAGATCACCCGTGCGCCCAATAATGTGCTCGACATTGCCCGCTTTGTCTCCGGCATCGTCCAGACCTATGCCGCCCATGAAGGGCCGACCGTCACCGTTGTCTTTTCCGATCAGACCATGGGCGGCGGCTTGCTTGTGCGCGGCCGCGACGGCCCCTTGGGCCAGGTGATCCGCAATCTGATCGACAATGCCCGCTCGTTTTCTCCAGATGGCGGCGAAGTGCGCGTCAGTCTGCATCAGGTGGCCATCGGCGCGCAGACCACGGCACGGTTGATCGTCGATGATGATGGCCCGGGCATTCCCGAAGACAAGCGCGACAAGATTTTCGACAGATTCTACACCGACCGGCCAGACGGCGCGGCCTTTGGCAACAATTCAGGTCTCGGCCTGTCGATTGTCAAACAGATCATCGGCACCCATCTGGGCACCGTCGAAGCGCAGACCCGCGAAGAGGGCGGCGCACGCTTTATCGTCGACCTGCCAGCCGAGTAGGGCGTCTCTCTCATCTTGTCCGGCCCCCGGCAGACCCAAGGGAAGGCTTGCCAAACCCTTGTCCAGAATGAACACTGCCAGTGAACACTGAAAGAAAATAGCGATTACGGGGAAGCAGCATGTCTTTAAGAACGATCATGATCGGCGCCAGCGCATTGGCTTTGCTCGCAGCGTGCGGCGACACGTCGAGCGAAAACCCGTCGCTATCTCTGGAAAGCAGCGCGCCGGACCGGCCGCAAGTGCGCACCGTCACAATCCCCGCCGATGACCAGTTCGCCACCCATTTGCAAACGGCACTGATTACCGCCGCTGAAGGCGACACGATCAAGCTGCCCGAGGGCACATTCAGTTTCACCGACGGCCTGTCTCTCGATGTCGATCGGGTCACATTGGCCGGGGCCGGACAAGGCAAAACGATCCTGAGTTTCGCAGGTCAGGAAGGCGCAGGCGAGGGGCTTCTCGTCACCTCCGATGATGTCACGCTGACAGGCTTTACCATGCAGGACACAGCCGGCGACGGCATCAAGTCCAAAGGCGCCGACCGGATCACCTATCGCGACCTCACTGTCGAGTGGACCGGCGGTCCGCTGCCGACCAATGGCGCGTATGGCGTCTATCCGGTCGAAAGCACGGATGTCTTGGTCGATGCCGTCACAGTGCGCGGCGCGTCCGATGCAGGCATTTATGTCGGCCAGTCGCGCAACATCATCGTGCGCAAGTCGCTGGTTGAATACAATGTCGCGGGCATCGAGATCGAAAACTCGATTGGCGCAGACGTGCATGACAATACGGCCGAGAACAATACGGGCGGTGTCTTGGTGTTTGACCTGCCGGACCTGCCTTTGGTCGGCGGCAACTCGACACGGATTTTCAACAACAAGATCATCAACAACAACACTGACAATTTTGCCCCGCCCGGCAATATCGTCGCCACCGTGCCATCGGGCAGCGGCATCATGGTGCTCGCCAATGAAAATGTGCACATCTTCGGCAATGAACTGGCCAACAACCGCACCGCCCATGTCTTGCTGGCCGCCTATCAGGATGTCTTTGAGGACGAACGCTACAACCCGCTCGCGCGCAATGTCGTTATTCGGGACAATACATATTCCGGCGGCGGCGATGATCCTCAAGGCGCGCTGGCCGAGTTCGCCCCCGTCTTCGGCGGACAATTGCCGGCGATCGTCTGGGACGGGGTTGTCAGCTGGCAAGGCAATGAGGCGGTAGACCTCAATCTCGTCATCGCCGAAGCCGATACAATTGGTTATGTCAGTCTCGGTGTCGGCGAATATCCGATTGATCTTGCGACCCTGGCACCAACCTCACAGCGCCCTGAAGCCATGCCGGTTGCCGAGCCCGCACCGATTGTGATTGACCATGACAAGACGGGCTAGGCACACCATAGCGGCGGTGACCCTCGCCATTGCCGCCGGACTTGGCGGCTGCTCCGCCCCTGTGCAGAGCGCTCAAGAGCTGGCAGCCGCGCCGGACATGACCGTCATTCTTGCCGACAAGCCCGCCGAGCTGCTGTCTGCCTATGGCCTGTTCTCCGACGCCGCCGCGCTCGATCCCGTTGATCGGGTCATCGGCTATGACCTGATCAATCCGCTCTTTTCCGATCACGCGGCCAAAACCCGCCTTGTCTTTGTGCCTGCAGGCCAGACTGCGGACTATACCGGGCAGGACATTCTGGCGCTGCCAGTCGGCTCCGTCTTGATCAAAAGCTTTGGCTATCAGGAAACCGGCCGGATCGAAACGCGGCTCCTGATCCACAAAGCCGATGGCTGGGCCGCATACCCTTATGTCTGGAACCAAGACCATAGCGAAGCCCGTTACGCGCCCATCGGGGCCAAGCGGGACATCGAAATCACGGCGCCCGATGGTGACGTGCTGAATTTCACCTATGCCGTGCCCAATCAGAACCAGTGCAAAACCTGCCATCAGTCAGGCGACGCCATTGTTCCGATCGGTCCCAGAGCCCGCAATCTGGGCGCCAGCCAGATCGAAATATGGACCGAAGCGGGCATTTTGTCCGGCGCGCCGGTCAGTTTCGCGTCAGTGCCGTCAATCCTGCAGGCGCAGGGGACGACAGCGAGCAGAGCACGCGCTTATCTCGACATAAATTGCGCTCATTGCCACAAATCTGACGGGGCGGCCTCGAATTCGGGCCTATGGCTGACATGGGAAGAAGACAGCTCTGTGAAGCTGGGGATTGGCAAACATCCTACCGCCGCCGGACGCGGGGCAGGGCAGTTAAAAAGCATTATAAATGCTGGACTTTCCGGCGAATCAATTCTCTCTTTCCGTATGGCATCTGCTGAACCGGGTGTCGCAATGCCCGAATTGGGGCGCCGGATCGTGGATGAAGACGGGGTAAACCTGATAAATCAATGGATTGATGAACTGCCAAGTGATTAAGGCGCGTTAACTTGGGGTTAACGCAATCACCCCAAATCATTAACCATTGTAAAGTGTATAGTGGTCTTTCTGTATGCAGAGACCTGGGAGTATAAGAAAATGACCCTTACAGGCGATCAAGTCCCATTCATTTTGGCATTGGGCACTGCAGCACTCTCTATTGCGTCACTCCTATGGGCGTTGCGCATCTCTGATGGCGCGCGCGGGGCGGCCAGAAAGTTTCGTGAACGTGCGGGGCAACTCGAAGAGCAATTGGCCCGTGCCGACAGCGTATTCGGGGCACATCCGGGGGTTATTCTGGTCTGGGAAGGCGATGCGCTGGAGCATGAAGGCGACGATATTACACCGCCCCAGCTTTACGGCTCGCTGGCAGCGCTTGCAGGGCTGCTGAAATACACAGATGAAGCCATTTCCAATGATCCGGCCGTACGCATTATCGAAGGCCTGGCAGACCTTGAAGCCCGTGACAGTGTCAAACAGGACACCACTTTGCGTCAGCGCCTCAAGGAGCTACGTCAGGACGGAACGGCATTTTCTCTCAAAATTATTGGCCCGGGCGAAACCCATCTCGACGCCGACGGCCGTACCGCAGGTGCGCGGGCTGTTGTGTGGATCAATGATGCAACAACACGCGGCATTGAAGAAAGTGCTGCGCGCGGCAGGCTTGAAGAGGCGCGGCAGGTGATTGCCAGCGATCCGACGGCGTTCCTCGAAATGCTGCGCAAGTCACCATTCCCCGCTTGGCGCGTGTCAGGCATGGGCAAGCTGCAATGGGCCAATCAGGCCTATTTGGAGGCCGTCGAAGCACCAACGCTCGACATCGCCCTCGAACGTCAATTGATGCTCGACGAAAAAGCCGCCGAGCAAATGCGCCAGACCATCAATCAAGGGAAGGACATTGATGAGACCCGCTCGGTTGCCATCAACAAGGAACGCCGCGCCATGCGTGTGCTCAGCTTCCCATTGTCGGGTGGAGCAGGGGCGATGGCGTTTGATGTCACCGAACAGGAAGCGGCCACCGAAGAGCTTGACCGGCACGTCCGCGCCCATGGCGAGACTCTCAATCATGTTGCAGATGCTGTCGCGATTTTCGGACCGGACAGACGGCTCGTCTTTAACAATCGCGCCTTCGCTGAAATTTGGGATCTCGATGAAGGCTTTCTTCTGGAAAAGCCCGCACATGGCGAATTGCTCGACAGGCTCCGCGAGCGCAAAAAACTACAGGCACGCACCGACTATGCTGCGTGGCGCGCTGATGAACTGGCGCACTATCTCGATATTTCCGGTGTGGCTGAAGACACATGGTCATTGCCCGATGGCCGGACCTTGTCGATCACGCGCCAGCGTCACCCGCTCGGTGGCCTATTGCTTCTGTTCAAGGACATCACCGACGAGCTGGGCCTGCAAACGCGCTACAATGCTCTGATCAACACGCAAGGCGCAACGCTCGACAATCTGCATGAAGCCTGCGCCGTGTTCGGTGGAGATGGCCGCCTGAAACTCTCCAACAAGGCGTTCCGCACTTTGTGGGAGCTCGACGAAGAAACGCTGCAAGACGGGCCGGATTATGATGCCATTGTCGAGGAATGCGTTCTGCTGTTCCATGATCGCGCGGTTTGGGCTGCGATCAAGGGACATGTTACCGACATCAGTCCGGAGTCGCGCAAGGAAACAACCGGCGAAATGCGGCGCTCTGACGACACGATCCTGACCTATCTCACCCATCCGCTGCCAGATGGAAACACTTTGATCGCCTTTGCCGATGTGTCTGCCACAAGACGGGTTGAAAGCGCTCTGCGCGAACGGGCCGAAGCCTTTGCAGCAGCAGACCGGCTAAAGACCGAATTCGTTCAGAACGTCTCCTATCAATTGCGCTCGCCGCTCACGACCATTCTTGGCTATGCCGAATTTTTGGAAAGTCAGCGTAATGATGATTTGTCGAGCCGGCAGCTCGAATATGTCCGGTCGATTCTGTCAGCCTCGGATCATCTGTCGAAACTGATTGAAAACATATTGGATCTGGCGATGATCGAAGCAGGGGGGATTGACCTTGATCTTTCCCAGTTCTCTCTCGAAACGGTTATTGAAGACTCGGTTGAAATGGTGGTCTCCAAAGCCGAGGACACTCAGATTACCGTCAAGGCTGAAATCGCCGACAATCTTGGCAAAGTCGAAGCGGATGAGCGGCGCATCCGGCAAGTGCTCTTCAACCTGATTTCAAACGCGATGCGGTTTACCGAAGAAGGCGGAGAGATCGTCGTCTCTGCCGATCGTTCAGGCGATACGGCGCGGATCATCGTGCGTGACGATGGCCGCGGTGTCGATGCGGCGCAACAGGTCGCAAGCTTTGACAGCTTTACATCAAGCGATCAGCGCGGCGCCGGACTCGGGCTCGCACTGGTGAAACATTTCGTCGAACTCCATGGTGGCCGCGTTGCCATGAAATCAGCCTTGGGCGAAGGCACGGAGGTTATTTGCTGGTTGCCTGTAACCCCGTCCCAAGATGTTGTTCTGCCCGACTTGCTGCACAATGAAAGCATGGTGGCCTAGGCCTGTCAGCCGGTAACAGAACGAAATCCGATGCAAATAAAAAGAGCGGTCCCATGCAGGGCCGCTCTTTGAATTTGTAGCAGGGCTATTCTGCCCAATAGGGTCAAGATTTACTTCTTGCCAACCCAGCTCAGGCGACGTCTGCCGGCTGGCGCAGCACCTGCCGGTCTGTCAGAAGCCTCCGCTTGCAGTGTCTGGCGTGGCTGCGTGACAGGACGTGGTGCAATCGGCGCAGGCGTCGCCCCTCCGGCGAGCGTTTCTGCCTCGGGACGATTGTAGAACTGCGTTTCAGGCTCGATCGTGTGGGACGCTCCGCTCGAAATTTGCGGTGCGGCGCTCGAAGTTTGCTGCGCAATATGTGTTTGTCCGGGAACAGGAGCCGCCTGCCTTGTATTCGGGACAAGATGTCCAAGTCCGAGCAATTCCAGCGTATGCGCGCTGAGGAAGCCTTCGTGACTGATCCCGTTCGCACGTTGGAAACGCGTCAGCGCAGATTGCGTGGATGGGCCGGCATCGCCGTCAATCGCGCCATTATAGTGCCCGCGTTCGGTGAGGGCTGTCTGTATGCTGCGTATCGCGCCTGTGGTGGCGTTCGTGTCGCACAACACGGGAACCCATTCAAACCGCTCCGGCGTGTTCAGGCGCCGTGTGTCAATTGTGCTCGTCTGTGCGGGCTGAGCCTGAGAGAAATGCTCGGCCGGACGGACAAGGCGTGAAATCGTAACATCCGTAAACTCGGCAGGGATCGGAGACTGGTCAACACCGCCCGGATCAACAAGCACCTGCTTGGTCACGGTTTTGTATTGGGCCGGAATGGTCACGGTCTGAACCTGCTCGGGCACACGAACGACACGGCGCGAAACAGTGCGGGTCTCCGCTGGCTCTTCGACAAGGCAATAGACAATGCCTGTCTCCGGATCGGTCCGCGAAATCGCCGAGAGATTGCGGCCCGGACGCCAGACAAGCTTCGGCTCTCCAACGACAATCGTCTCTGTGACCGTTTCGAATTGCGCCGGAATGACAGAAAGCTCTTCATAGGCAGGGCGCACTAGCACTTCTTCTGTGATCGTCTCATAGCGCGGCTGGCGCACAACATAGCGTATGCCTTCATCGCGGGTTTTGATGTTCAGTGTCTCCGGTGCCAGTTGCGCCGGTGTGATGTTGAGCGTGTCGAAAGCCTCTTGTGTGGTGACTGTCTGCGGGATCGTGTCATAAGTGGCAGGGATCAGAACACGGGCAAAACAATCGCCCGGGTTGGCCTGCGGTAAGCCTTGTTCGATTGGCGACGGCGCAGACCCCCCGTGTCCAGCCGTTTGTGCCTGCCCGGTCGCAAAATTTGCTCCTGAAGCCCCCAAAAGTGTCGCCGCCACGGCGGTATATATGCGTTTCATTGTCCCGTCTTTCACTGTCATAGCTCGATAGCCCGTCCCGCAAACCGGAACTGGCGCTTCCCCAAGGGTGCAGGATTGATGCCCCGAACCGTTCCGTCAAGCTATTGACGCACATTCGCGCAAGAGGAGAGAGTGCGAATTCCTCACTCTCCTTTTCGGAGATTTGCCTGGAAAACCTGTTTCAAAACAGCACATACAGGGCGCTGGTTTTCGTGAGATATGACGACGCTTCATGCTTCTGCTTGCCAAACCCCGCCGAGCTAGGTTTAACCGTAGTTTTGAAGGTAGACCGTATGACCGAACTGACGCCCCGCTATGATTGGACCCGCGCCGAAATAGCTGGTCTTTATGAGCAGTCGTTTGATGTTCTGATGACGCAGGCCTTGGCGATCAAGCGCGAAAACTGGCCCGATGGCAAAGTGCAAAAGTCCCAATTGCTGTCGATCAAAACTGGCGGATGTGCAGAAAATTGCGGCTATTGCTCCCAATCCGCGCATTTCGATACTGGTCTCAAAGCCGAAAAGCTCATGCCTTTGGACGAGGTTGTCGATGCTGCCAAAAGGGCCAAAGACAATGGCGCGGACCGGTTTTGCATGGGCGCAGCATGGCGGAGCCTGAAAGACCGCGATGTGCCGAAAATCGCAGCGATGGTCAGCGCGGTCAAAGACCTTGGCCTCGAAACATGCGTCACCGCCGGTATGCTCGAAGAGGGGCAGGCCGAAGCCCTCAAAGAGGCCGGGCTGGACTATTACAACCACAATCTCGATACATCGCGCGAATATTATGCCGATGTCGTCTCGACCCGCACCTATGAAGACCGGCTCGACACGCTCTCCAAGGCCCGCAAAGCCGGCATGAAGCTCTGCACTGGCGGCATCCTCGGCATGGGCGAGGGGCGCGAAGACCGGATCGGCCTGATCTATGAATTGTCACAACTCACCCCGCACCCCGAAAGTGTGCCGATCAACATGCTTGTTCCGATCGAGGGCACTCCGCTCGGCCAAAGCGCCCCGGTCAGCGTGATCGAGATGGCCCGCGCGATCGCCACCTGCCGGATCGTGTTCCCTAAAAGCTGGGTGCGCCTGTCTGCCGGACGCGATGATATGAGCGAAGAAGGGCAGGCTTTATGTCTGCTTGCGGGGGCCAATTCTATCTTTGTCGGCGACCGTTTGTTAACCACTGATAACCCTGCCATTGCTGAAGATGACGCTTTGATGGGGGCGATGGGCCTCGAGGCTGCCGGTCACGCTGAAATGGAGGCTGGTGGGGACGCGCGCCGCACAACATTGATCGGGGGCAATAGGTGACCTTGCAGGCGGTCTTGTGGGATTTCGGAGGCGTGCTGACCAGCTCGCCCTTTGATGCGTTTGCGCGCTACGAGACCGAACGCGGGCTGCCAAAGGACTTCATCCGGAGCATCAATGCCGTCAATGGCGACACCAATGCCTGGGCCTTGTTTGAGCGCAACGAGATCGATGCTGACGCCTTTGACGAGCTGTTCCGCGCCGAGGCTTTGGCGAAGGGACACGATGTGCCGGGCAAAGATGTTCTGGCATTGTTGGCGGGAGACTTGCGCCCCAAAGTGATCGCAGCGCTCAAAACGTGCAAATCGCATGTGAAGGTCGGCTGCATTACCAATAATGTAAAATCCGGCAAGGGCGCCGGGATGAGCTTTGATGCTGCCAAGGCTGAAGCCGTTGCCGAGGTTATGACCGTGTTCGATCATGTGATCGAAAGCTCGAAGATCGGCCTTAGAAAGCCTGACCCGAAAATTTATGAACTGATGTGCGAGAGGCTTGGCGTTGATCCTGACCAGTGCATCTATATTGATGATCTGGGGATCAATCTGAAACCCGCCCGCGCAATGGGGATGACAACAATCAAGGCGCTGGGCGAAACTCAAATACTCGATGATCTTGCAGCGGCTACGGGGTTTGCGTTTGCCTAAAGCTTACCTCTCTTTGATCGCAGCGTGCGTGCTGATGGCGTGCGGGGGGCCGCAGCCGGTCGCCGAACCGCACATAAAGCCTGACGACACCCTGCTTGAAACCCCCGTCGAGCACCCGCCCGAAATGCTCAGCGACGCGGCCCGTCAGACCATCGCCGATATTCTGGAGATTACCGACAGAAACAGCCTCAGACGGTTTGCCGCCTATGCTGATAAATCTGAAGGCTTTGCCTCCAATTTTGCCGCCAGCAAACATTATACACACTGGTCACTGATGCGGCGCACGGGCGTTGATCCATTGCGCGAAATAGAAGCCTTGTTTGTCGAGAAACATGGGGTAAAAACCGTGGGCGAGGAGATCTGGTATATTTGGCCCGATCTCGCCGCAAAGCCGTCCGGAGATCTGTTGCCAGAGCGATTGAGCTTTCGGGATCGGGCACGCCTATTGGAATTGGTGGGCGAAACGGGCATTGAGAAGATCCGCGCCGGGGGTGCCTATCCGGGCTTCCGGACAGCAATCAGTCAGGAAGGCCGTTGGGTCTATTTCCTGCATGAAACAGGTGAGAAGGAAAACGAATGAGCGAGCGTATTGGAGCCGAAGCAGCCTGCGGGCAACTGGACGGCTGGACCCCCCATCAAGGCGAGCGCGAGGCCATCGAGAAACAGTTCAAATTCGATGATTTCAAAGCCGCTTTTGCCTTCATGACCGCCTGCGCGCTGGCCGCAGAACAGGCAGATCACCATCCGGAATGGTCAAATGTCTACAATCGGGTAGATGTCTTGCTGACCACGCACGACGCTGACGGCGTCACTGAAAAAGACGTGGCGCTTGCCAAATTTATGGATGCGCGTCAGTAAAACTCGGCGCCAATGACTCATCTGGGTCCAGACCCATTGAGGCAGCCGTCGGGCAGTATTCGGCACCGAGAATACGGCCCGTCCCTTTTTCCTGAACAACGATCGCGCACGTCCGGTTGTCATCGACTTTGCGGGCGCGATACGTTTCAGCCGCCCCCGTCCATGCGCCCAGACTGTCGTTCGAGATCGCGATATTGCGGCTATGGGCCGTCAGACCGCGATTCTCGCCGCCGTGAATTTCATTCGAGGCCGATGCGATCAATTCGACAAGCATGACTTCAGCTTCCATGACATCAACATCAGGCGTCGGCGCGATCGACACTGCCAGTCCTGCCGTATCATAAGACATTTCGATTTTCGCACAGGTTTCGGGAGCTTTGCTCAACAGGCTTTCAATCGCCGCGCCGCGTGAGCCGGTTGTTTCGGTAACACCTGAAATGACCGCTTGCGGCGTATAAACGCCGGCCGTTCCCCGCAAAGCGAGATTATAGTCACGTTGACGGATTGTATTGGCCTGGCTCGAATAAGGGTCTTGCCAGCGGCCGTCGCGTCCGTGGACAAGATTGTTCCAGTAATCGACATGCCATTCAATCACGACCAGATCATCGCGATCGGCCAGCTCGGCAAACAGTTTTTCCGCTTTCGGACAGGACGAGCAGGACTGTGATGTAAACAGCTCGATCAGGGTGCGGTCCTGGGCATTCGAGGACGTGCTATCATGCGTCTGCGCACTTCCGAGAGGGGAGAAGAGTGTCAGAACGAGCAGTGAAAGAGAGAGAAGGCGCATGGTTTGATCGATTCAATAGAGTGTTCGTACGCATAATGTGGCAAATTCCACGCCAACAATCGAATCGCATTTAATCACGCCTACGTGACCGCCGCTAGAGCCTTGCCTTGGGGCATGGCTTGACGCAGCTGCCGGTAACAGGACATCTGGAAGCAAACGGGATGGTTAGGAGAGCTTTGATGGCACGTATGGCAAACAAAATGGCGCTGGTAACAGGCGCTGCACAAGGGCTGGGCGCTGCAATCTCGCACATGCTGGCGCGCGAAGGCGCGAAAGTGACCCTCACCGATATAAATGAAGCCGGCGCGGCCGAAGCTGCCGCCCGGATCAATGCCGATTTTGGCGAAGGAACAGCGTTTTCATTCGGCCATGATGTCACCGATGAAGCCCGTTGGCAGGAGGTGCTAAAGGCAGGACATGACGCGATGGGCGGGCTGAACGTCCTCGTCAACAATGCCGGTATTGGCACCATTGGATCGGTCGAGGACGAAACCTATGAGGCGTTTCGCAAAGTCCAGGCCGTCGACGTCGATTCCATCTTTCTTGGCTGCAAATATGCGATCAGCCTGATGCGTGATCATGGCATGGGGTCGATTGTAAACATTTCGTCGATCGCTGGCATCATCGCGTCCCACAATTACGTCTCATACAATGCTGCAAAAGCGGCGGTGAGGCATATGTCAAAGTCCATCGCCCTGCACTTGGCCAGAACGGGGGGCCAAATCCGTTGCAATTCGGTCCATCCGACCTTCATCAATACGCCCATTCTGGACGGTGTGAAGCAAATGTTTGGCGAGAAAGAGGGCCTGGCGAAACTGGCCCGGCAAGTGCCGCTAGGCCGTGTCGGCGAGCCTGAAGATATTGCCTATGCCGTGCTTTATCTCGCCAGCGACGAAAGCAAATTCGTCACCGGCGCAGAGCTGAAGGTTGATGGCGGCATCTCGGCGCTTTAGCGGGCTGTTCCAATCTGAGACAAAAAAACGCCCTGCAGGTTGATCCGGCAGGGCGCTTGTTTTCGTATCGGTCTGGAACGGATTATGATCCAGCGGCGACAGTTGAACGAGCGGATGCGACCGTGCAGCAGCGCACTTGCATTTCCAGAACCCGTGAGTTGAACCGGCAGCTCTCATCATTGATTTCCCGCAGGAAGGACAATCCGCCAGCGCGTGTTGTGTAGCGGGTCTGCGTGCAGCTCATCAGCCGGAAGTCGGCCGGGCAAGAGCCGGTATCCGTCTTCTGGATGGTGTTGGTTTCGCAGTAAAGATTGTCAATCGAACTGGCCGCTGCTTCGGCACGTTGGGCTGTGATCATCGCTGCATCTGCAGTGCTCTGCGCACCTTGGGCTGCGCTCATGGCTGAATCAGCCAGTGCGCGGGCTTCAGAAAGCTTGAGGTCAGTCTGGGCAAGCGCCGTTGTTGTGCCATTAACATCTACAGCCAATTGGCAGACATTTTCCGTCGCTTTGTCTGGCAGGGCACAATACTGGGCCACTGTGAGATCGTCAGGTGTGGTCTGGCAGGCGGCCATTGCGGCGGCTAAGGTCAGTCCAGCAAGCATCGTTCTGATTTGCATTTTTAGTACCTCGGTTTGTTTTGTAATCGAAACATTACACATTCTGTATAAACAGCGTCAATGCATCTCTCGTGCCAGACGAATAAGCCGAAAACTGGGCATTTGGAGCCTTATTTGGTCTTATTTGATTAACCGTGTTTCGGGGAAGGTGGCCTTCCAGCCAAACCAGAAGGCGCGGTGATAGGGCAATCTGCCAAGCTGCTCGCCATCGGGATTGGTTAACGCCCCTTCGGTCAGTGTCCACTCGGTCCCGTTCGCATCGGTCGCGGTGCTGTCCCCGTCAAACGCCACAATATCCACCTCAAGGGGGTCATAGACACGATTTGCGCCGGAGGCATCCGTCAGCACCACAAAGCGTTGCAGCCCGATCTGGTCCTTATAGACAGGGTTCTCGGTCAAAAATGCGGTGTCGATGGCAAGTTGCTGGCCAGGGGCACCGGCAAAGCGGAGCGCCAGAACTTCCTGCTTGTTCTTCAGGCTCGTATCTTCAAACGGCGTGTTGAACATCAGCCGGTCCGTGGCAAAATATTCGCGATAGGCAACGCCCTCGCCATAGTCGCGGTTGTGGCCGGTCTCCAGTGACAGGACTTGCGTGTCCGGATGACGGCGTTTCCAGTCGCCCCAATTTGTTGTCACCACCGACAAATGTTCGAGCTGGATCCCTTGCCCGACAAGAGGGCCGACAACTGGCTCTCCGCGTATCGTGTTCCATAGTGACTGGGTGTCGGCATCATACATCAGCTTGTTCGAGCGATAGAGAAATCCGGAGGTGCCCAGCGTATAATTAGTGCCGTTCAATTCGGTTTTGTACGGGATGACCGTGCCGCACAGCGTGCAGTAAACGCCGGCAATATCAACGCCGCCAATCGTGTCGGTGAACATTTCATGCCACGCCAGAATGCGTTTGGGATAGGCCCGGGCGTCGCCATTGATCTCGATGCCGAAGACCACATCACTATCACTTAGATAGTCCGCATCATCGGCGCCAAGCATGTCTGGCGAGCGCAAAGGCGGTATCCCGTCCTGCACGACGCCGCCCCAGCGGATTTCGTCGAGCCGGATGCGGGCGCTCTCCTGACGATCTTTGAAATAGCGCTCGAACCGCGCATCAATCCGGCGGTAAAGGTCGGCTTTGAAGTTGGCATAATCAACCGTCTGGGCCGCTGGCTGGTTCCACCACCATTGATACCAGGCGTGCAGGTCATACCCCAGCTCCTGACCGGTCTTCTCGGTGAGCAGATGGAAAATCTCCCGCTCGGTCTTGAACGCTGCAGCATAGCTGGCCGTTTCCAGCAGCAGCGGGATATAGGCTGTGTCCCAGTCGGCTTCGATCTCGGCCATCAGGCTGTCGATCGTGGCGTCGTCGCGTTGGCGCATCAGCACTTCAAACTGGACACGGCCAAGCTTGGTTTCACGGCTTTCAGCAGCAAGTGCGTCATTGGTTTCGGCAATAGTGGCCGCAGCGCCAACTGGCTTTTTCTCCTCGTCTCCTGACGCTGTTTTGGCCGAGGTGCCAATAAAGACAGCAATGGCCAGAGCACTTCCGGCGAGCAAAATGGAGAGACTTTTGAGCGATAATGAGGGCATGGCTTGGATCCTGACTGAACGTCCTAACAGTGCCTTTAGGGCAGATGCTTTGCACAAAACCTGCCCGAGGCTCGTTCCGAAAGCGAATGACATGACTTCACATTGAAGCGAGCGGGCTAAAGCAAACAGGGCGCAACCGGCAGACGCTAAAGGCAAATGCTGCACAAATCTTGACCCATGGCCCCGAATAGCCCGATCTATTCAGCATGGGAGGCGTCAGACATGTTTGAAACGATACGCGCGATTTCAGGGTCCATGTCGGTCTGGCTGATCGGCATTGCGCTAGGCGGCGCCTGGATCTGCACTATGGTCGGCCCGAATGTGTTCTACGACAAGCAGGACGGCTCGCGTGCCAATACGCTCGTGCGGGGCTTGCTTCTGGCCGGATCGACGCCAATCGCAGGCTTGCTGCTCGCCGCCTCCGCATGCAGCTTCCTCAGCGGGGCCATCGGGGCGGGAACATTGTCTCTCTTGTCTGCGATCGGTTTTTTCATCAATCGCTGGACACTGGCACCGCACAAGCGCGGCGAAACGCCTCCGGGCGCACGCCGTCGACGCAAAAGCGCCCGCACCGTTGCGGTCGGGTTTTCCCTGATGTTCCTATTGGTCGCTTTTGTAGCTGGCGTGCTCGCCATGCTCGGCATTTAAAGCCGCTTAGGCCGCCCGCTTGGCCGGAATCAGCCAGATCGCTTCGTGCTGGTGCAGATACAGAAAATTCTCGTTTGACTGCCGCACCGCTTTGCGCGCCATGCGGCCAGCCGTGTTACGGTTGACCATCAACATGGTAATGTTCGCCACAAAGCAGGGCACAAATAGCCACCACGCCGCTTTGACTGCCATGACAATGCCGAGCGCAAGAAACGCAAAGGCGAGCACGTCGAGTGCGCGGATCAGCGGTCCCCGCCACGTCCCAAAGGCGTTCAGAAGCTTCGGATTGCGATGAAGCTGGTCGGCATTGATGGCAAAGGTCTGACCGTCCCGAGGACGGTAGTACAAGGCCGATGTGCGTTGGCCATCAGCATATGGGTTCGAGACGGTCGGTAAAAAGAACACGGCGTAGGCTCCACTCCTAGTGTGGATCACTATACTATAAGAGCTTTAACCATGTCCCTTTTTGTCACCGCTGATTTGATAGATGTGGTTTACTTTGCATAAGCAGTTGGCGACCTAATGGGCGACCCAGCCGCCATCAATCTGCATCATTGCGCCATTGATCTGGTCACTGTCGGGCGAAATCAGGAAGGCCGCCATTCCGGCAACCTGATCTGCGGTGACAAATTGCTTGGTCGGCTGGGCGGCAAGCAGGACATCGTTTTTGACCTCTTCCTCGGTCAGACCCCGGGACTTGGCCGTATCGGCAATCTGGCCTTCGACCAAAGGCGTGAACACATAGCCCGGACAGATCGCATTGCAGCGCACGCCAAATTCTGCGCCCTCAAGGCCGACGGTTTTGGTCAGGCCGGCAATCCCGTGCTTGGCCGCAACATAAGCAGACTTGAACGGCGACGCGACAAGCGCATGGGCCGACGCCATATTGATAATCCGGCCCCAGCCCTGGCTTTTCATATGCGGCATGGCGAGGCGGGTCGTGTGAAACGCAGCGGTCAGATTGAGCGCGATAATCAGATCCCATTTGCGGACCGGAAACTCTTCAATTGGCGAGACGTGCTGAATACCGGCATTATTGACCAGAACGTCAACGCCGCCAAAGTCGCTGGCCGCCATCTCCATCATGCCCGTAATCGCTTGCGGGTCAGTCAGATCAGCCCCCGAATAGCCGACCTTTACACCGGCCGACGCCTCAAGCGCTGCCCGGTCCGCTTCAATCTGGTCCGCATCCCCAAACCCAGACAAGATGACATTCGCCCCATCTGCTGCAAAGCGTTCGGCAATGGCCTTGCCAATACCACTGGTTGATCCTGTTACCAGTGCGGTGCGTTTCTTTGTCATTTCTATCGTCCTTAAGGCTAGCGCAGGGGACAAATATCGTGTTCACTGGCGCTTCAATATTAAAGTGGGGTGCATAACAGATGAGACGGCGCAAATGAACACATCAATTGAGAGCTTTGTGTCAGGGTTCCCCCATTTCCTCGTGATGACGGCGGCCGCTGGCGGCATGTTGATCGTGGCAAGTACGGTTTATATTTTGCTGACGCCATGGAAAGAACTGGCGCTGGTGCGTGGCGGAAATGGCGCTGCCGGATTGGCATTGGCTGGCGCGATTGTCGGCTTGGCCATGCCATTGGCCTCGGCATTGGCGGCAAGTCTGGATATATTTGACCTATTGATCTGGGGCGTGGTTGCTCTACTATTGCAGTTAATTGCATATCGGATTGTCGATCTACTACTTGCAGGCATTCCTGCGCGAATAGAAAATGATGAGGCGGGGGCCGCAATTGTCTTGATTGCGGCAAAGCTTGCAGCGGCAATGCTGCTTGCGGCGGGGCTCTGGGACCCAAATCTGGGTCGGTTTTAGGAGTTAGTCGCCTTGCGTATTCTCGATCTTGTTGCATACGTTCTGGTTCTTGGCATGTTCGTCCTTGTCATGTTCTCGGCCGGGACGAGAAATGCGCAGGCACCACCGCCGCCGCCGCCGATTGCAAGCGATGGATTAGGTGTCCCATTGGCGCCGCCCTCGCGCTTTGACGAACAGATCCTGATTCAAGCCACAAGCCCGCAAGACGGGGTCGGTACGGCTTTTGCGGTCAATTCAGACGGGTATTGGCTAACCGCGAAACACGTCGTCGATGGTTGCCGTGATGTCGGCCTGTTTGTCCGCTCTGGCAGCTATGTGCCGGCCAAGGATATTCGGATTGACGACGCTTCCGACCTTGCGCTCATCAAGACCGCGTCTGCAAACAGTCCGGTTCGGTTCAGCCTCGACAGTGTGTTGCGGGTAGGGGCCCGCGGCTTTCATGTCGGCTATCCTCGGGGCGAGCCGGGGGAAGTGGCGACACAGCTGCAGGCGCGGTCCAGTCTTGTGTCAGGGGGCGGCAGACATGGCCGTGAACCCGTTTTGACATGGGCCGAGCTTGGACGAACCCGCGGACTGAACGGATCTTTGGGCGGCCTGTCCGGAGGCCCTGTCTACGATTCCAAGGGTGCGGTGCGCGGGGTCGTTCTGGCCGAAAGCACACGTCGGGGACGGATCTATTCTGCTGCCCCCAACGCGATCAAGGCTTTCCTGGTGTCTCAGGGGGTCGACTTTGCCTCCACCGGCACGTCGAGACGGTTCGAAATAGGCAATTATGGGGGAGAAGCGGATCGTGCACGACGCATTGGTCAGGTGGTGAAAGTTGCTTGCAGGGTGAAGCCTTGATGTTTGCTGATAGATTGATCGAAGCGGTCGCAGAGCATGGCCCGCTTTGCGTCGGCATTGACCCGCATGCTGGCCGCGTGCCGGCAGTGTTTGGCGGTGATACGGGGCAGGGCCTGACGCGCTGGGGTGAGGCTATCATCGAGATAGCGATCGGCCGCGTGGCCGCCATCAAACCGCAGGTCGGCCTGTTTGAACGGCTGGGCCCTGAAGGCATGATGGCGCTACAGCGCCTTTGCAGCGCAGCGCGTGAGGCAGGGCTGATTGTGCTTGCCGATGCAAAGCGCGGAGACATTGGCTCAACCGCAGCAGGCTATGCTGCCGCCTATTTATCGTCCGGCGCCCCCTTTGAAGCCGATGCCGTAACCGTCAACCCGTATATGGGGCTCGATACGCTGGAACCCTTCATGGCCGAGGCCGAGGCCAATAATAAAGGCGTGATTGTCCTGGCGCGAACCAGCAATCCGGGGTCAGCGGATTTCCAGGCCAGAGACATGGGCGGCGCGCCGCTCTATGCCCGCGTGGTCGAGGCGCTAGACCCTTTGATAAAACGATTGGAAGGCAAGTCCGGCTGGTCCGGCCTGATGCTTGTGGCCGGTGCGACCGGTCCCGAAGAAGCCCGCCAGCTCAGGGCACTGGCACCGAAAGCTTTGTTTCTCGTGCCGGGTTATGGCGCCCAAGGGGCTGGCGCCGCCGATGCTATGGCCGGCTTCGTGAACGGGCAGGGCGGCTTGGTAAACGCCTCACGCTCGGTCACCTTTCCCAAAACCGCAGAGACGGCAACCAGTTTGTCGGACTGGCGCGCGGCAATTCGAGCGGCCATTGAAGCGGCCCAAGCTGATTTGAAATCGGTTTAGATCAGGGGATTCGCAGCGGCGCCATTAAGTGTTCGTGAGGCTGCCGAATTTGCCATCACGAAACCGTTATCCATGTCGATATACTGCGGCGCAACATTGCCGCTTTGTGTAGAACGTTTATACGGTAGCGCAGTATAAGAGAAAGCTTCCCGACAATGACCAGCCCTCACGCCCATGGCCCATTGTTGCGGCTCGACCATGAGACCAAACAACAACTCAGGCTTCTGTTTCTCGCCAAATGGGCTGAGGCGGATGGCACGCCAAAAGGGCAGGACGGCACCCATGCGGTCTACCATGCCGAACTGCGCGACGTTCTGCGCAATATCGGCTTTCAGGTCGAAGCGTCAGGGCGCATGCAGCGCCTGTTCGAACCGCTCGACAAGATCGATTTTGTCGTCAGCTTTATGAACAGGTTCGGATTTTCGGGCAGCGAAATGCTCGCTCCGCTATTGAGCCGGTTTAACGACATTCCATTCTTCGGTGCCAACCCCATTCTCAGAGGGCTTGGCGACGACAAACACCTGATGAAGCTCGCTGTGCGTGGGCGCGGTGTTCGCACGCCGGACTGGATGATTATCCGCCGCCAGCCAATGAGCATTCCTGAGCCGGACTTTCCGTGGCAGCGTTTGATCGTCAAGCCCAATGCCAGCTCCGCATCATGGGGCATCAAAGTCGTAGACACATGGGATGCAGCCCGCGCCCATGCCGAGACGCTTCTGGCCGAGGACCATGATGTCATTATCGAGAGTTTCATCGCTGGTTTCGAGATCGCATTGCCCGTGGTCGGTGCCGATGGCGCTTGGATATTGCCTGCCCTGCATATGGACCCGGGCAACTCGACCACCGTGCGCACCTATGAGCAAAAACGCCACCTGACCGAGGGGGAAGATACGGTCAAGCTGACGGTGATCGAGGATGCAGCCCTGCTGGAGAAACTTCGACACACCGCGCTCGAGATTCTCCCCGAAATCTGGCCGCATGATTTCGGGCGGATGGAGTTTAAATATGACCCGGAGACAGACACGCTGAATTTCATCGAGATCAATCTGTCCTGCAATCTCTGGTCAAAGAAAGCCTCGTCAGTGTCCGCCCAAAGCCTTGGCATTACGCATGAAGACTTCGTTGAAACCCTGATCGTTGGCAGCCTGCTGCGGCATGGTCTGGTCACGCCCGATCAAGTCACCAAGGTTGCGATCCCATGACCCATTCCATCCGGCATTTTCTCGTACTCGCAGCGCAGCGCCCCGGGGTCACCAACCCTCTCGCCGAGGCCGCTGGCGTTAGCCACAAATGCATTATGCCCATGCATGACCGCCCGCTCATCGAACATGTCCTGTCGACGCTGGAGGCCATGCCGGTCGCAGAGCGGATCACTGTGTCGATTGATGATGCGTCGGCGCTTGACGAGATCCCGCTGGTTCAGAAACTGATTGCTGACGGGCGTCTGACCATCGTGCAGTCGGGTGCAAGCCTGTTTGATAGCGTCAGCGATGCCTTGGCGACACCAGAGGCCTATCCGGTGGCGATCACGACCGCCGACAATGCCTTGTTGACCCCGGACATGCTCTCGCATTTTTGCAACCACACCGACGGCACCGATGTTGCCGTTGCCATGTGCCGGAAAGACGTTTTGCTTGCCACCTATCCCGATGGCCAGCGCCGGTTCCACAAATTCGCAGATGGCGAGTGGTCCAATTGCAATCTCTACGCGCTGATGACGCCCAAAGCCCTTGCCGCAGCCGAATTCTTCCGTGGTGGCGGGCAATTTGCGAAATCCCTCAAACGCGTGCTCGACGCTTTCGGTCTCGTCAACATGATCGCTTACCGGTTCGCCTGGTTTGCCCGCAACAAAGCGATGGATCGCTTGTCAAAACGCTCGGGCGTGACCGTAAAAGCGGTCGATATGCCATTTCCCGAAGCGCCCATTGATGTCGACAATGAACGCACCGCCCGCATCAGCGCCGAAATCCTCGCCGCCCGGGACGCAGCCTGAACATCTCCCTGCGGCACCTCGACAAGTGGGCCAATCTGCGTACACTCATATCGATAAAAAGATATTCGGGAGTGAGGCATGAGACAGGTATGGACGGGCGCTGTAGTGGCGGCGGCGGTATTATCGCTGACGGCATGTGGCGGGCAAGGGGATGCACCGGCTAGCGAAACACAAGAGACAGCAGCAAGTGTTCGCCCCGGCGCGGATGTCAACGGCGCACGGATCTCGGCAGCGCGCACAACGCCGGAAGACTGGCTCACCTATGGCGGCACTTATGATGAGCAGCGCCACTCCCTCCTGACCGGGGTAAACACGGACAATGTCGACCAGCTTGGCGTCGCGTGGACCTATGAGCTGTCCACCGCACGCGGGGTCGAGTCGACGCCGATTGTGGTCGATGGCGTGATGTATGTGACCTCGGCCTGGTCGGTTGTGCATGCGCTGGACGCTGTGACCGGCGAGGAGCTGTGGGTCTATGATCCGGGCGTCGATCGCGCACGCGGCGTGGCGGCCTGTTGCGATGTGGTCAATCGCGGCGTGGCGCTTTGGGAAGGCAAAGTCTTTGTCGGCACGATTGACGGGCGATTGGTGGCGCTCAACTCCGAAACCGGCGACGTCATCTGGGACACGCTGACCGTGGACCTTGCGCAGCCTTATACGATTACCGGTGCGCCGCGCGTGGTAAAGGGACGTGTGCTGATTGGCAATGGCGGGGCCGAGCTTGGCGTGCGCGGCTATGTGTCGGCTTATGATGCGGATACGGGCGAAATGGACTGGCGGTTCTACACCGCGCCGAACGCGAACAAGCAGCCCGACGGCGCAGCCTCTGACAGCGCGTTTGAAACCATCGGCAATATCACCTGGGGTGATGACGGCCTCTGGACCACAGATGGCGGCGGCGGCACGGTCTGGGATTCGATTGTCTATGATGATGTCAATGATCTCATCATCTTCGGGGTTGGCAATGGTAGCCCGTGGAGCCGCGATTTGCGCGACCCGTCAGGAGGGGACAATCTGTTCCTGTCTTCGATTGTCGCGGTGACGCCGGAAACGGGTGAATATGTCTGGCACTTCCAGACGACGCCGGGTGACAATTGGGACTATACCGCGACGCAGACAATTATTCTGGCGGACTTGCCTGTGGGAGAGAATGGCGCGAGCCGACGCGTGGCCATGCAGGCGCCGAAGAATGGCTTCTTCTATGTGCTGGATGCGGCGACGGGAGAGTTTATTTCGGGGAATAATTTTGTGCCCCAGACATGGACAACGGGCCTCGATGAAAATGGCCGCCCGATTGAGGTGGATGGATCGCGCTATGGCGCAGACATTGTCTTGCTAACCCCCGGTCCCCTTGGCGCGCACAACTGGCACCCAATGGCGTTTAATCCCGATCTCGGACTTGCCTATATTCCGGCGCAGGAAGTGCCCCAGGCATTTGCGCAAGACCCGCGCTTTACAGACAAGCCGATCCGCTGGAACACAGGCGCCGACTTTGATGCCGGCGCACCGGCCGTCATCACGCCGGGTATGATAAAGGCCGTGCGGAGCACATTAAAGGGCAGGCTGCTGGCGTGGGACCCTGTCAAACAGGAGGCCCGCTGGAGTGTCGAGCATCGTTCGGCCTGGAATGGCGGCGTGCTGTCAACGGCAGGCGGGCTGGTCTTTCAGGGACAACTTGACGGCACCTTTACGGCCTATGACGCCGCGAGCGGTGAACAGAAATGGCAGCATGATGTGAAATCCGGCGCCGCCTCTGGCCCCGGCACCTATCAGGTTGATGGTGAGCAATATGTCACCATCACCACCGGATGGGGCTCGGCCTATGGTATCGGCCTTGGGCTTGATATCGACAATGCCGCCCCGACCCTCGGCAAGGTCGTCACCTTCAAGCTCGGCGGGACCGGCACGATCGCAGATCCTGACGCGTCTATCATTGAACGCAAACCGGCCGCTGAAGCCTTCGGCGATCTTGCCATGCTCGAAGCGGGCCGTGTCCATTACAATCGCAACTGCATGGTCTGCCATGGCACTCTGGCGATCAGTTCAGGCGTGTTGCCAGATCTGCGCTGGTCTCAGATTTCCGGCAATGCGACGGCCTGGAACAGCGTCGTCATGGATGGAAATCTTGCCGACAATGGCATGGTCTCCTTCTCGGAATATCTCAGTGTCGAGGACAGCGAAGCGATCCGCGCTTATGTCACCGCACGGGGTCACGAAACCCTTGCCAATGAGGCAGCAGAAGCCCAAACGCCCTAGATCCGCATCGGGTTCCGGTCCGAATGGGTCTGTCATGAAGGTTTCCGCCCCAATCGGCAGGCGGTGACTTTACCTGCGATCTATGATGGCGTTAGATAGCTGCCTGACAAAAGGTGGATGCATGCACATACTGGCTTTGATCGTGACGCTCCTTCTGGCTGCAGGGACGTGGTATGCGCGGCTGAAAATGGTCGGGCGTGTTGCCAAAGATGCCAAAGGTCTGGCAGACCGGCTCCGCAATGCACCACGTCAGTTCGCCTTCATGCGACGCGCCAGACATGTTGGTTTGAAAGCGGTCGACGATCCAACTGAAGCTGCGGCTATCTTATTGACGCTCGTCTCGGGCGCGCAGGTCAGTGAGCAATTGAGCGACAGATCAAAGGCGGTCTTTCTTGAAGAAACCGGCCTCCTGTTCGATTTGACGGCGCCCGAAGCGGAGGCTTTGCTGGTTCACGCTTTCTGGATGATCCGGTCGGTTGAATTGCCGCTTCCAGTGGCGAGGCGGATGACAAAAGCGATTGTTCAGGCCCCGGGCATCGGTGCGAAAGAGCTGGTCGATCTCGACTCGATATTGGTGATTATGAGTGAAGCAAATGGTGCGTCCGAACTTGCGGCGCGGGAGGTGTTGCAGGCCTATCGCAATGTCGCCGGACTGAGCGTCTAGAAAAGGCGCAAAGGTCTTCGGACAGCAGGGCGTTGGAGGTGTGAGGGCAGGCGATCAAACGAAAAACGACCAATCCGTACTGAATTGGCCGTCTGTTCGCATATGGGTAGTAAGGTCGTGAAAAAACCCCACAGATTGCAGATTAGATGAACAGATATTAACAGAACGTAAAAATCTGCAGCAGTGGAGAACTTAATATACAATTTCAGGTTACAAATCGAGAAAGATAAGAAAAATCTCTATCCTGCAAAAATCATTTCAGTCGAAGGTCCGAAAGGATCGCTGGGGCAATTTCACAATTCTACGCCACGGTGCATTTGACGGCATGCTGTGCACGTCCAAGAATTCCGGCACACATTGGCTCAAATATATGCTCGCAATCGCCCTTTCCGAGACATATGGCATTGATCCGCCCGAATATTTCTCCGAAGCTGCGGTGCGGCCCTATATTGGCTGGACGAAAGACAAACCAACCTATGAGGCGCTGCCCAGGCTGGCCTTCAGCCACACAATCCCGCATCAACTCGCCAATTGGGGATGGGCAAGGTCTTTGGCAGGCCTGCCCCCTTATGTCCTTCTGGTGCGCCATCCTATGAGCATCTTGGCCAGCCACTTTGCCAAATGGGAATGGGACATCAAAGTCGATTGGCTGACCTATCTGGAAGGCGAGCCAACCGGTAAACAGTATCGCTGCGATCTTTACTGGATCGCCCGCTTCTGGAACCGGTGGGGGGAGTGGCTCGAGCGTGAGCCAGAGCGCATTCATCTGGTTCATTATGAAGATGTGCGTCAGGCGCCCCGCGCAACCCTCGAAGCCATCGCCGCCCATTGGGGCATTACCTTCACGCCCGCCGCGCTCGATGCAGCCGTAAGCGGCGGCACCAAGGAGGCTATGGCGACAAAGATAGACCCCGAGGCAGAACCCAATGTTTTGCAGAACCGCAAAGACAGCCTGCCGGATTTATTCTCGGGCAAGGCGCGAGCACTCTATGAGCAAAAGATACGCGACCACTTCGCGGCTTCACTCGGCTATGATCTGCTCGCCATCCCCGAAACCTGAGCCCGAAACCTGAG
>CAZXXY010000012.1:25544-37743 GCA_964644755.1 uncultured Hyphomonas sp.
CTTCACTCGGCTATGATCTGCTCGCCATCCCCGAAACCTGAGCCCGAAACCTGAGGACGAAGCAGGGGAGGCGTGACCTAGTCTTGCGTGTCCAAACCAAGCGCTTCGGAGATATCTGCAGCGAGGACTGTGCCCATGTAAAATTGGGTGTCCGTGCTGGGGTGATAGTCACAGCCATAGGTCTGTCCGTCCGGCGCATTTGAAAATTCGACAAAGCGGACATTGGCGTCGCCAGCGGCATTGCGGGCTTCGACGGCCCCCTCAATGGAATCGAGCGCGTCAGTATAAGTCTCGGCGGCGCCCATCGGACCCCATCCGGCCACCAAAAGGGCTTCGGGATGATCGGCCCGCAAGCGGACCAGAAAGTCCTCATAATTGCGATCAAAGCCGACGCCCGGATCGCTATGGGCGAAATCATTGGTTCCAAGGTGCACCATCACAACGTCCATCTCGAGGTCCGCAGAAATAGCCGGCGGGTCACTCAGCACGAGCGAGTTGTAGACCGCGCGCATGGTTGGCCGGTCATCATTGCCCCAGTTTCGCGTCAGGCCGCGGCCGGAGACAGCGATAGTGGTCACATCCGCATCGAGAAGACGGCCGGCAACCGCGCCAAAGGCCAGATTTGCATTCTGGGTTTCGAGGCTGAACTTGCAGTCCTGACTTTCCCCTTCGACGCCATACCCGGTCGAAATGGAATCGCCGATCACCAGCATTTGAAGCTCCGAAGGGGCGCCAACGTCCAACGTCCCGTCATGCGGATCAAACCCCGCAAACAGAATAGGGCTGGTCGTCCGCTCGGTGCGCAGGATCAGCCGGACGTCATATTCGCCCTCGACATCGTCAATGATGGGATAGGCGAACCGTCCGCTTTCAAGCGTGATCGGGGTGGTCACACCATTGATTTCGACGTCGAGCATGGCATTGCCACCATCGGTGATAATGACATCAAGACGGCTTCCCGTGAAGCTTGTGGCAACCATACTGCCCGGCCATGACAGCAATGTACCGGTTTGGGTTAGGCCATCGACCGGGCCAACACTGCGAAAGGTTCGGGCTTCCGCGGGCAGTTGCGGGGCTGTATTCACGACGCAGGCCGCGAGAAACCCGGTCGCTGCCAAAGCAGTCATCGCTGCAGTTCTAATATTCACCATCTTGATCCCTCATTTTTACTGTGAGGGTGCCAATGCGCCCTCGTTTTATGCTTTCCCGTTTCCGATTGCCCAAGTAAATGGTCGAATCTCTACACTGTCAAACAGTCCAGCCTTTGCGTACGGGTCTTCAGCGGCCCAATCACGCATAGCTTGCAGGCTCTCCATTTCCACAACGAAAACAGATCCGGCAAAGGTTTCCCCATCATCAGCAAAAACCGGGCCACCCATGCGGATCTTGTCGGCAAAGCCGCCAGCCCAGGCCAAATGCGCAGGCCGGTTCGCCATACGGGTTGGCAAGGCATCGGCTTTGTCGCGGGCGTTTAAGATAAAAAGTGGCATGGAAAGTCCTGTTTTGTCTGGTTGCGCACAGTGCCCGCCCAGTCTGCCACGTGAACCCCTGCGATAACAGGCTTTTTGTATCCCGAGCGGGCACGGTGCTTGCTTAGTTGGGATGACGAATTTATAGACCATTCAAACGTAAATTCAGGGTTTGCATGATTCTGCGGACTCCTGGGGCGGACGAATTTTCCGAAGGATAAGACACGATGAGCGACAATGCAGCCACGCGGACGAAGATCCTGGAAGCGGCGCGAGAACGCTTCCTGCACTACGGATACTCCAAAACCACCATGTCCGAATTGGCCCGCGACTGCGAAATGTCGGCGGGCAATATCTACCGCTTTTTCGGCTCCAAGCTCGACATTGCCGAGGCCATGGCGACCAAATTCAACGCCGAGAGCTACACAGAGTTCAAGGCGATCGCCAATAAGAAAACTCCCGCGCCTGACCGGCTGCACGAGTTTTTCGCCTTCGCCCTCGAACAGACTTATGAAGCCATCGACGCCGATGCGAAAATCCTCGAAATTGCCGAAATTCTGCGCAAGGAACGCCCCGAATTCTTCAATGCGCATTTGGGGGCCGAGCGCGTTTTCATCGAGACCATTCTCAATGACGGCATTGAGGCGGGCGTGTTCCGCAAGCTTGCAGAACCTCTTGTCGTGGCCGAGATGATACAGGCCGCATTGATGAAATTTCGCTTTCCGCAAACCTATTCCCAGCTCAAATTGGATAAATTACGCTATGAGCTAATGGGGGTTATCTCCTTGATTTTAGCAGGATTATCGACAAATGCCACGGAATTTGAACTCTAAACACTGAATAAAATTCATTTTGTTCATTGATTATTATTCTCGGCACCTTATATAGCCTTCATGACCAGCAAATAAGCTGGCAAATGAAAGGTTCCTCCCATGTTGTTGTCACAGTCCAAAGAAAAGTCTCTTCAAGCCGTTGCCGTCGTCGCCGCCATTGTGCCGATGACTGCCGTTCTCATGTTCTGCTCGGTCTTGATGCTCGATCTGATTGCCTAAATCGGACGGCCGCCGCTCGGGCGGCCCTCTTTAGGCTTTCGCGCCTCGTTTGCCGCGCCCATAGACCGGGTTGGCTGTCGCGCTCGCTTCATCAAGTGGCCAGCGCGGCCGGGCATTTGCGCCCAGATCTCCGCGTGCGCCTGCAAGATAATGCTCGCCGCCCGCTTGTGCGATCATAACCGCATTGTCCGTGCAGTGACGCAAAGGCGGGGTCAAAAGCTCCGCCCCCTCTGCCTCGGCCAATGCGGTCAGCGCAGACCGGATGCTCTGATTGGCTGCAACGCCGCCGGCCACAACCAGCCGCTTGCCGTCTCCTGCGGGTGTAAAGCCGGCCAGCGCCCGCTTGGTTTTCTCGACCAGCACATCGGTCACGGCCTGCTGGAAGCTTGCAGCAATATCAGCCTTGCGCGGCTCGGTCAGCGGTGCTTCGGCAATCGCCCGCGCGGCGGCGGTTTTAAGTCCGGCAAAAGACATATCAAGCCCCGGCCGGTTGAGCAGGGGACGCGGAAATGCCAGCGACGCCGGATCACCCGATTTGGCCAATGCTTCAAGCACTGGCCCGCCCGGAAAGCCCAGCCCCAGAAGTTTCGCCGTCTTGTCAAACGCTTCGCCTGCCGCATCATCAATGGTCGATCCAAGCCGTTTATACTGGCCAAGCCCGTCAACGCGCAAAAACTGGCAATGCCCCCCGGAAACCAGCAGCAGCAGGTATGGGAACGGGCAGGGCATCGAGATGCGCGGGCTCAGCGCATGTCCCTCAAGATGGTTGACGGGCAAAAACGGAAGCCCCGCTCCCATAGCCAGCGCCTTGCCCGTCATCATGCCGACGAGAACGCCGCCAATCAGCCCCGGCCCCGATGTCGCGGCAATCGCATCCAGATCCGAAAGCTTCATCTCCGCCTCCGCCAGAGCCTCGCAGACGGCGCGATCGGCCAGCTCGGCGTGCGCCCGCGCGGCAATTTCCGGAACAATACCGCCATAAGGCGCATGCGCGTCAAACTGGGTCAGGATGATGTCGGACAATATCGTCGTCGTGTAGCCGTCAGGGCCATTGGTCAGCTTGATGATCGCCGCGGCGGTTTCATCGCAGCTCGTTTCGATTCCCATCAGCGTGACAGAATTTCCGCGGCGCGGCGCAGGGTCCGGCGTGTCCATCGGCGCATCATCTGCAGAGAAGGGGGCTTGCTCGATCATAAACAGGCTTGTAGCTGGGGAAGTGGAGCGCGTGAAGCGTAAGATGACACAGGATACCCGAATGTCTAATAGCCCGACCGAAATCATGATCGGAACACGCGGCTCGCCGCTGGCCCTGCAACAGGCCGAACAGGTCAAAGCCGCTATCGAAGCTCAGGCCGAAGGTGCGCTCGCCTGCACAATTGTCCCTCTGGTGACAACCGGCGACCGGCTGACCACCCAGAGGCTGACCGAAGCGGGCGGCAAAGGCCTGTTCACCAAAGAACTCGACCTTGCGCTTGAGGAAGGTCGCATTGATATCGCCGTCCATTCGCTCAAAGACGTGCCGACCGAATTGCCGCCGGGCCAATCTCTCGTCGCCTATATGAAACGCGAAGACGCCCGCGAAGGCTTCGTCTCCCTCAAATACGACACATTGGAAGACATGGCCGAGGGCGCGGTTCTCGGCACGGCCAGCATTCGCCGCGAAGCCCAAAGCCGGCTTGTCCGCCCCGACCTCAAAATCGTAACCTTTCGCGGCAATGTCCAGACGCGGCTCAAAAAGCTCGAAGCAGGGGAGGCGGACGCCACCTATCTCGCAATGGCCGGTCTGTCGCGGCTTGGCATGACCGATATGGCGCGGCCCATTCCGCTAGAGGATATGTTGCCCGCGCCCTGTCAGGGGATTGTCGCCATTGCTGCAAATACTGCGCGGCTGGACGATCAGCTCGCCAAGGCGCTCGGCGCGATCAATAACACATCCAGCGAGCGTGCGGCGTCGGCCGAACGCGGCTTTCTGGCCGCGCTGGACGGGTCCTGCCGCACCCCGATTGCCGCCCATATGTTTGTCGAGGACGGCATGGTCCGCTTTGTTGGCGAAGTGACCCATCCGGACGGAACCGCATGTTGGGAGAAGACCGTCTACGCCTCGGTCCAATCGGATCTTGAGGAACTCACCGCAATCGGGCGCACGGCGGCCCAAAGCCTGCTTGAAGAGGCGGGCAATGCGTTTCCCGCGCTAGGCGAGGCTGATGACGGTTAAGGTCATCATCACGCGGGCCGCCCCCGGACAGGTCCAGACGGCCCGAAGTGTCGCCAATATGGGATTTGTTCCGGTGTCTGCGCCGATGTTGCATCTCTATGCCCGCGATGTTTCCCTGCCGGATCTGGCAAGTTTCGGGGCCATCCTGTTTACCAGCGCGAACGGGGTCCGCTTTTTCTCCGAACGGGCCGGTCAATCTGTGTCCGATCTGGACCTGACGGCATTTTGCGTCGGGCCGGCCACGTTGGCAGCCGCCCGCGAGGCAGGCTTTGCCAAATGCGAAAATGCCAATGGCGATGCCCATGATCTCGCGGAACTGGTCAAATCGGGCCGAACGCCGGAAGAGGGCAGATTGCTACATGTCGCGAATGCGGCGGCGGCGGGAAATCTGGCGCAAACCCTGCGATATGACGGATTTGAGGTCGATTTCGTGCCGCTTTACGCCGCAGACCCCGCCCGGGACCCTTTGCCTGAAGTGACAAATGCCTTGGCGGGCGACACGCCTGTCGTGGTTCTGATCCATTCAGCCAAAGCCGCGGAGGCGTTCAAAACCCTCTATCAACTGTCTGGTCCGCCGCGGCACATATTGGTCGCCGTCTCCCGGAAAGCGGCCGCGCCCCTGACTGATTTCGGCTTTGCATCGGTCCGCACACCCCGGCTTCCGAACGAGACCGCGCTCATGCAACACCTGCGCAAGGTCTGTGCAACGCTTTGATTACTCTCTTCTGATTAGATATGCTGTAAATATAGTGATCTCAGAGGGAAACATATGACAGATCCGGTTGACCAGTCGGGCCAGAATGGCGATCCGATTGATGCCCAGTTCGAGCCGGCACCTCCGAGCCCGGACCATGTTGTTATTCCCGACACGCCGCGCAAAGGTCCGGGCTGGCTGGCCCTGATTGTGACCGGCATTCTCGCCAGCCTTGTCGGCGCGGGCGCCGGCGCGCAATTTGGCTCCGTGCTTGGCAGCAATGCCGCCCCGTCCGCAACAGGCAGCGACGACCAGGCCGCCTTGATCGACACGCTCTCCGATGACCAGAAGAAACTTGGCTCGCGCATCGCCGCGCTGCAAGCCGATCTGGAAAGCGCTGAAAGCCGCTTGGCCGACCAGATCACGGACCTTGCCGCACAACCCGCCCAGGCCCCCGCGCCATCCTCCGCGCAGACCGAAGACCTCTCCGACACGCTCGCCGCCCTGTCGGCCCGTGTCGATCTTCTATCTGCTGTGTCCGGCGAGACAGAAACCGGCGAAGACCTCGGCCCGCTCTCTGCCCGCATGCTCGCTTTCGAGCAGGCTCTGGCAAACGTCCAGACCGCCCAGACCAATCGCGGTGAAGCGCTTGCTGGCTTATCAAAACGCATTGAGGCGGCAGAAACGACCCTCGCTGAGACGGCCGTAGGCATAGACCCGACCGAACTTGTTGGTCTGCACGAAGACATCTCTTCCCTGAAAACCGAACTGGCCGAAGCCGTATCCGACAGTGCCGAGCGCCAACGCGTCGCCGCCCTGATCGCACGCGCCGAAGAAAGAGAAGCTGCCGCCCGGACCCGGTCCAGCTCCAGCGCCAACGCCGCCCTGGCCATGCTCTCCTTGCAAACGGCCAGCGAACGCGGCACGCCCTTTACAGATGTCATACCCGTGCTCGAAGCCGCCAGCGCCGATGCTGCCTTGCTCGCAGACCTCCGCACCATCGCCCCCACCGGCGCACCAACCCTCGCCCAGTTGCAAACCATGTTCGAAGACAACCTCTCGGTCGCCCGCACGCTTACGGGCGAGGGGACATCAACCCAAGCCGCTCGGGACGATGATGGCTGGGGCTGGGTCCGGCGCACCTTTGGCGACAGCGTCAAAATCACCCGCTCCGGATCTGGCGGCGATGACGCACTCGAAGACACAGCCGCCCTCGCAGCAGAGCATCTCGCCAGTGGCAACATTGCCGCCGCCTTGGCCGAAACTGACAGCCTGACCGATGCCGAGCGTGCCAGTTTTGCGCAGTGGCGCACCGCCGCCAACCACCGCCAGACACTCGACGCAGCCATAGCCGCCTTGCAAACGCGCCTGCTGGAACAGGAGCAATAGTCCCGATGATACGTCTCTTTTTCCTTCTCCTCGTCATCGTCGCAGCAGGGGTTGCAACCTTCCTCCTGTCCAGGCTTCCGGGCAGTGTCACCATTGACGCCTTTGGCACCCAGATGCAGTTGCCGCTGGTTCTGTCCATTCTGCTTTTGCTCGCCATTGGCGGCGCGGTTGCCCTGTTCTGGGGCGCCTTTATCGGGCTTTGGCGTTTGCCTGGAAAAATCGGAAAATCGCGCAAACTGTCCAAAGTCAAAAAGGCCAATCTCGCCCTGACCGATGGTTTGCTGGCCGCAGAAGCCGGTGACGTGTCCGTCGCCACAAAGCTTGCCCAAAAGGCGGCCGATCACGCCGAGGACGAACGGCTCAAAGTCCTGCTTGAAGCGCGCGCCGCCGAGAGCGCAGGCGACTGGACCGGCGCCGAACGCGCTTGGGCACAGTTGACACGTTTGCCGGGCGGCCAGCTTGCCGGATTGCGCGGCACCGCAATGGCCGCGATCGAACGCGGCGATCCATCCTCTGCCGAAGCCAGCGCGCGTGAAGCGCTCGCGCTCAAATCCGGTGCCGATTGGCCGTTCAATTCCCTCTTCGATTTGCAGGTTGCTCGCGGCGACTGGAAAGAGGCGCTGGCAACGCTCGAACTGGGCGAACGGCGCAAGCTGATCTCTGGCGATCCGTTGAAGCGCCGTCGTTCTGTTCTGTATACGGCTTATGCTGCAACCCTGCCCAATGGCCATCGCACCGAAGCCCAGAAAGCCTTGGCCGAAGCCATTCGCTCTGCACCGGATTTCCCGCCAGCGGCATGGCATGGTGCCCGCCAGCTCCTGCTCGATGGCAAAGACAAAGCCGCCATGAATGTGCTCGAGCTTGGCTGGAAATCGCGGCCCCATCCGGCCTTTGTCCAATTGGTGCGCCAGCTCTCGCTCGGGGATGATGAAAGCGTCACCCATAAGCGTCTCAAATCCCTGATCGCTTCCAACCCGGACCATTATGAAAGCAAAATCCTAGGCGCGGAACTGGCCATGGCCGACAAGGATTGGGTCAGCGCCGTCAAGACATTGGCACTTCTGGTCGAGACCACGCCGACGGGCCGTTTGTGCCTGCTCATGGAACGTGCGCTGACCGGATATGGCGACAAGAAAGAAGCGGGCCGTTGGGCGCGTATGGCTGTGACAGCCTCGCGCGAAGCGGACTGGTCGGACCTTGAGCCAAAGGGCGGCGCGTTTGCCTATGATGCCGGAGACTGGGCACGTCTTGTCTATAAATTCGGAGACGCCGGTCAATTGGTTCACCCGCGCCACGAAGCCTTTGCCCGCGAGCTCGATGTCGGCCGCGCCTTGACCGCTCTGCCTGGGCCCGATGATGCTGGCCAGTCAGCAAAGCCCAATGTCAAATTGCCGCCGGGCGAAATGGCCCAGCCGATTGACTATGTGCCAGAGGAGTAGGCGCTAGCCGGCCTTGCCCAATGAGGCGAGCAGTTCCCAGGTGTAGAGCCCGGTCCGGTGCCCGTCACTAAATTCGATGCGGATGGCGTAGCGACCTGTCGGGCTCGCGCCGGTGACATCAATATCGTCCGGAATCGGAGCTTGGGGCGGGGGCGGACCATTGCCATGGCCCTTGTTCTCTGCCGATGGGCTGGCCGCGCGCAACTCCTTGTAACCAATCACCCGCCGCGTATCGTCATTGAAGCTGATGCTCAGGGTCTGCGCCGAGCGGGAAAAGCGAAATTCAGTCGGAAACACTACAAAGCCTCCTTATCGCTCAGTGCGCGGGCTTCATCTTCAAGCATGATCGGCACACCTTCGCGCACCGGAAAGGCCAGACGGGCTTTCTTGGAAATCAGCTCTTTGGCGTCGCGGTCATAGATCAAAGGCCCGCGGCTGATCGGACAGATCAGGGTTTGCAGGAAAAGCGGCGACGGGCCGGTCGCCTGCTGCGCGGCAGTCTCACCGTCGCCCGACGGGTCTTCGGAAGGGGAGGCTTGGTCAGTCATTGTAAGCTGGCATCTCCATCATCTTGGGTGTGCGGCGTGTGCAGCAACATCAGCTGGATCAGTATATCCGCACGGGTCTGTAAATCTTCCGCTTCGAGCAGGGCCTGCTTTTCCATCATTTCAAACGGGCATCCTGCGCTCAGGGCACTGATCAATATTTCAATATCCGCCTCGGCAATGGCCTCCCAATCGGTCTCGAGCCCTTTGGCCGCGGCATAGGGCTTCAGCGCCGCCATAATCATCGCGCGGGTCGGCGTCTCGAATGGGGCGGGCGGACTTAGATCATCAGCAAACGGTGTAAAATCGGGGCTGACTTGCCGATAGGGTTTCCGAACATCCAGCTCGGCATTAATGGCAAACCGGATAACGCCTTTCAGGCTGACCATATAGCGGCCATCACCGGTCTCCGAATGGGCTGTGATTTTCCCGACACAGCCAACCGATGCCAGGGTCGGATTGGCACGGCCACCGCCGGTGGTCTGGATCATGCCAATCAGCCGGTCGCCTGCCAGCGCATCGTCGAACATGTTCAGATAGCGCGGCTCGAATATGTTTAGCGGTAACGGCCATCTTGGAAACAATAGCGCCCCCGTCAGCGGAAACACCGGAAGGGTTGCCGGTAGATCGCCGAGGCTCTGATACGGATTGTGTTCCATTTGTGCGCTCTCGGGTGAGGGGGCTAGGCGAACATCAAGGAGGAGAGCCGCCGACGGCCATTGACCGTCACAGCATCTTTCGGACCAGCTGCTTCAAAAATCTTCAACAATTCTTCCTTGGCCGCGCCATTGCGCCAATCGAGATCCTGAGACAGGATTGTCAGCAAATGGTCTGCTGCCTTGTCGTTTTGTCCGGCGCCAACATATTTCTGCGCCAGATCAAACCGCAGGGCATGATCGTCCGGATTGGCCGTCACCTGATCAAGCGCTTTGGTCAACTCGTCATCTTCGGGCGCATCCGCAGTCAGTTCCAGCGCCAGAAGCACGCTCTTGACGTCCGGATCGCTCTTGCGGTCTTCGGGCACCATGTCGAGCACTTCGCGCGCTTTGTCCGTCTCGCCAATCGCCAGATAGCAACGGGCCAGACCTGCCAGCCCTTTCAGATTGCCTGCATCCTTGTTGACGATATGCGCGTAAATTTCCGCAGCGCGCGGCAGGTCGCCGTCTTGAAAGGCTTTCTCGCCGGCCTCCAATGCGTCCGCCAGCTCCACCGCACTGTCTGTGCCGGTCAGCAATTTGTCGATCCAGCCGCGCACCTGTCCCTCGGGCAGGGCGCCTTGGAACGCATCAATCGGCTTGCCCTTGTCAAACCCGAAAACGGCCGGAATCGAGCGCACGCCCAATTGTCCGGCAACGCCCGGATTCTCGTCAATATTGATCTTCACCAGCTTGACCTTGCCCTCTAATCCATTGACCACACGGTCGAGGATCGGGATCAGCGTCCGGCACGGGCCACACCATGGCGCCCAGAAATCAACGACAACCGGCATCTCTTGCGAGGCTTCAATCACATCAGCCATAAAGGTCTGGTCAGACCCCATCACCACATGGGCGCTGGTTTCTGTTGCGGACGGGGCGTCGGGCGGGGCGGCGTGCGGCATATCTGGGCTCCTTGTTTCAGGCGATAAGTCCGGCCTGATGTCTATCAGCTACGTATGTGGGGGTAAATCCGGCCGAACGCAACCATTACACAGCCCGTTGAACAGCGCTTTTCGCCCGTATCCCCCCCGTATCCCCTCAGTCCTCTTCGAACGCGGCAAAGTCCACCCGCTCGACCTCATGCCCCGTCGCGTCGACAAATCGCCTGAAATCGGCCTGTGATACCCGCGTCGTCCCCGTATTCAGCAGCGGATGAAAGTTCACTTCCGCCGCATCCGCCAGCGTCGCCTCCATCACAAACCGCACTTTTCCGCCCGTATCATTGACCAGCGCAAAGCCCGTCACCGAGCCGGGGACAACCCCCAGCACCTCCGCCAAAATCTCCGCGCTCGCAAATGATAGCCGCTTCGTCCCCAGCGCCTTGTGCAGCCGGTTCAGCCGCAGCCGGCTATGCGCCTCTGCCGACACCAGCACCAGCGCGCCGGCCTTATCCTTCAGCAGCAAATTCTTCGAATGCGCCCCCGCCATACCCGCCTTCAGCGCCAGCCCGTCCTCGACCGTAAACAAAGGCTCATGCCACACCGTCTCGTGCGCAATGCCAAGCTGGTCAAGATAAGCAAGAAGCGCCTGCGGGTCCGTCATCATAGCCCCTCCAGTCTGCCCGTGTGTGCACCGTCTTGCAACCGTCTTTCAACCGTCTTTATTGCACATCCCCGCCGGATACGCTTAAACTCGCGTGACACATCAAAGAGGCCATTCATGCAACTCGACTGCTACAAAATCCACGAAATTTCCCCCCAGATTGTCCCCGGCAAGGGCCAGCGCGACTGGATGGACGCCTTTCCAGACCGCCACCCCTATCGCTGCCTGCCGCTGACCATGGCCAATTCCACCGGCTGGGAAATCCTCTGTCCCTTCGACATCGAGATCGTTTGGGATGGCGGCCCGATGGAAAACGCCATCCTGCTCGAATCGAAAGAACACCCGGACGGCGTAAACAGCTTTGCCGACAGCCATTTCCGGCGCGGCATCGTCACCTTCCACACAGGCCACCTGTTCCGCACCCCGCCCGGCTGGGGCGTCTGGGCCACCGGCAGCCCGAACAATCCCAAACACGGCATCGCCCCGCTCACCGGCCTGATCGAAACCGACTGGCTTCCGTTTCCCTTCACCATGAACTGGCAGATGACCAAACCCGGCCGCGTCCGCTTCGAGCGCGGCGAACCCTTCTGCTTCATCACCCTGATGGAACACGCCAAGCTCGAACAGATCGAACCCACCCTGCGCCGGCTTGACGACAATCCCGAGCTCAAACAGGAATACGAAGTCTGGCGAGACAGCCGCACCGATTTCAACGAGCGCCTGCACTCAAAAGAAGAAAAGGCGATGAAAGAACGCTGGCAACGCCACTATATGAAAGGCCAGACCGTCGAAGGCGACAAAGCCGAAGACCACCGCACCAAACGCCGCCTGAAACCGCCCGTTATGGAGTAGGGGAGACGCTTAAATCCCCTATGCATTCCCTTCCGTACCACCTGCGCAGGCAGGTGCGAAGGCAGGTGTAACTCATGGCGGTGAGACTGGGAAGCCAGCCCTGCCTTTGCGGGGCATACGGAACAACATTCCTGATACTCCCCCTAAAGCCCATCCAGCAAATCCACCCAATCAGGATTTAGCGCCTCAATCTCGCGAATTTTCCAGGCCCGCTTCCACTTTTTCATCTGCCGCTCGCGTGACCGCGCTTCGTCTAGTTCCCGCTAACCCCTGCCAGCCGCATGATCTCCGCCTCCAGTTCCGT
>CAZXXY010000013.1:0-36657 GCA_964644755.1 uncultured Hyphomonas sp.
CCAAAACCCTGTATAAGCCAGCGCTATTCCGACACGTGGGACACATAGTCCGGTGTGGGGGCTTTTTATCCGGCTCTCATTCCTCCTGCGGCGGCTAACCGGATTGGAGAATGAACAATGGCACTGCCAGAATTTACTATGCGCGAACTGCTAGAAGCAGGCGTACACTTTGGACACCAAACACATCGCTGGAACCCCAAGATGAAGCAATTCATCTATGGTGATCGTTCGCAGATCCACATTATGGACCTGTCGAAGACGGTTCCGCTCTTGCATCAAGCGCTCGTTCAGGTGCGCGACACTGTGGCCAAAGGCGGCCGCGTTCTGTTCGTGGGCACCAAGCGTCAGGCGTCTGGGCCGATCGCGGAAGCGGCGTCACGTTGCGCACAATACTATATGAACCATCGCTGGCTTGGCGGCACGTTGACGAACTGGTCAACGGTTTCCAACTCGATCAAGCGGCTTAAAGAGCTGAACGCGATGTTTGAAAGCAATGGCGGCGAAGGCCTGACCAAGAAAGAGCTTTTGAACCTTGAGCGCGAGCGCGACAAGCTTGAGCGTGCGCTGGGCGGTATCTCGACCATGGGCGGACTGCCAAACCTGATGTTCGTGATTGATACGAACAAGGAAGCGATTGCGGTTCAGGAAGCCAAGAAGCTCGGCATTCCGGTTGTGGCTGTGGTTGACTCAAACTGTAATCCAGACCCGATCGACTTCCCGTTCCCGGGCAATGATGATGCGGCGCGGGCGATCTCGCTTTACTGTAATCTGGTTGCCGACGCTGTGCTCGATGGCCTTGCGGAATCAACAGCCGGACTGGGCATTGACCTTGGCGCGGCCGAAGATGTTGAAGCGATTGCGGCCATGGACGTTGCGGTTGCGGATGCTGCAGTTGCGACGGAAGCAGAAGCCCCCGCAGCTGAAGCGGCTGTCGAGGCACCTGCCGAAGCTCCTGCCGAGACACCGGCAGCAGAAAGCTAAATTTACTCTAATTGAAGGAATAATCTGATGGCTCAGATTACAGCAGCACTTGTAAAGTCCCTGCGTGACAAAACCGGCGCAGGCATGATGGATGCCAAAAAAGCGCTCGTGGAGAGTGATGGCGATACGGAAGCAGCCATTGAATGGCTACGGGCCAAAGGCTTGTCGAAAGCAGCGAAAAAGTCCGGCCGGACAGCGGCCGACGGTTTGGTTGCGGCCGTTCTGTCTGAGGACGGGAAGACTGGCGCATTGGTCGAGCTGAACGCAGAAACCGACTTTGTGGCGCGCAATGAGCAGTTTCAAACATCTTTGCGTGATATTGCTGGCGTAGCTCTGACGACCGATGGCACGCTCGAAGGCCTTCTTGGCGCGGCGTCTCCTGATGGCGACGGCACGGTCGAGGATATGGTCAAGCGCATGGTTGCAACCATTGGCGAGAACATGAATGTCCGTCGAACTGCCAAGCTGAGCGTTTCTGATGGCTCTGTTTCGGCCTATATCCACAATGCCGAAACAGATGGCATGGGTAAAGTCGGCGTTCTTGTGGCGCTTGAAGGTTCAAGTGATCTGGCTGAAGCTGGGCGCAAAGTGGCGATGCACATTGCGGCGACGTCTCCTGCGGCGGCCACGACCGACGAGTTGGACCCTGCGCTGGTCGAAAAGGAAAAGACATTCCTGACCGAGCAGGCACGCGAAAGCGGCAAGCCGGAAAATATCATCGAGAACATGATCAAGGGCCGGATCAAGAAGTTCTACAAAGAGGTTGTTCTTGTCGAGCAAGCCTTTGTTATGAACCCTGATCAGACTGTTGGCGCATTTATCGCCGAAACAGGCGCGACGCTGAAAGGCTTTTCCCGTTTCGCGCTCGGTGAAGGCATCGAGAAAGAAGAAGATGATTTTGCCGCGGAAGTTGCGTCTATGACAGGCGACAAGTCCTAGGATTGTTGTAGATAAACTGCATTTCTATCAAATTAGGTGTCCCGACTGCCATGACAGGTGGTCGGGAATCCTTTATCAGCGGTTAGAACATTATGGAGCTTGTTCATGACGGACGATTCTGACCCTTCCAGTACACTAAAATTCAAACGCGTTTTGTTGAAGCTTTCCGGCGAGGCTTTGATGGGCTCCGGCGAGTTTGGAATTGACACCCCGACCTGTCTGAAATTTGCAAAAGAAATTGCTGCAGCGCGTGAAGCCGGTGCCGAGATTTGCCTCGTTATCGGGGGCGGAAACATCTTCCGCGGCATGGCTGGCGCGGCCAAAGGCATGGACCGCTCGCAGGCTGACAGTATGGGTATGCTGGCAACGGTGATGAACGCTCTGGCGATGCAAAGCGCGCTTGAAGAGATTGGCGTGCAGACCCGTGTGCAGTCTGCCATTCGGATGGAGAGCGTCTGTGAGCCGTTTATTCGGCGGCGCGCTGTCCGGCATATGGAGAAGGGGCGCGTTGTGATTTTCGCGGCAGGCACCGGCAATCCATACTTTACGACGGATACAGGCGCTGCACTGCGCGCTGCGGAGATGGGCTGTGACGCGCTGATCAAGGGAACGCAGGTCGATGGTGTCTACACTGCCGATCCGAAGCTCGACCCGACGGCAACGCGCTATGACACTTTGCCATATCAGACAGTGTTGGCGGAAAATTTGAAAGTTATGGATGCGTCGGCAATCAGCCTAATGCGTGACAGCAGCATCCCAATTGTGGTTTTCTCTCTTCATGAGCCGGGGGCTTTGCAGAACGTGTTGCATGGCCGAGGTAAATTTACGATCATCAAAGACTAGAGCGAGGGCGACCATATGAGTTATGACGAGAATTCCCTGAAGAAGCGGATGGATGGGGCGCTGACAAATCTCAACCAGGAATTTGGTGGTTTGCGGACCGGACGGGCGTCCGTGAATTTGCTCGATTCCGTCGTGGTGCCCGCTTATGGGGCGATGAGCCCGCTCAATCAGGTCGGCTCTATCTCGGCGCCCGAAGCGCGGATGCTCAGTGTGAATATTTGGGACAAAGCTATGGTTGGGGCTGCGGACAAAGCGATCCGCGATGCCGGACTAGGACTTAACCCTGTTGTCGATGGAACGAATTTGCGAATTCCGATCCCGCCTTTGAACGAGGAGCGGCGCACGGAGCTGACCAAAATCGCAGGGAAGTATGCTGAAGCGGCGCGGATCGCGGTTCGCAATGTCCGCAGGGACGGTATGGATTCTCTGAAAAAAATGGAGAAGGATGGGGAGATCAGCCAGGATGAGCAAAAGTCATTCGAGGGTGATGTTCAGAAGCTTACAGATGGTTTTATCGACAAGATCGATGAAGCGCTGAAGGCCAAGGAAGCGGAGATCATGCAGGTGTGAGTGATCCGGCTCCTCTTTCGAAGATTGCCGAGGCTGGACAACAGCCAAACAACTTGCCACGTCACATCGCGATTATCATGGATGGGAATGGGCGTTGGGCAAAGGCGCGTGGGCTGCCGCGCGCCGCCGGTCATGAACGCGGGGTCGAGGCATTGCGGCGCACGGTTGAGGCGGCTGGCAAGCTGGGGATCGAATATCTAACTCTGTTTTCGTTTTCGACTGAGAACTGGCGGCGACCTGCAGAGGAAGTGAATTCCCTGTTTGGTTTGCTCAGGGCCTATGTAAAGCGAGATTTGGGTCGACTGAAGGCCGAAGGTATTCGTGTGCGTATTATTGGGAGCGGGGAGAATGTTCCCGACGATATTCTCGAACTCATTGCCCGTGCCGAGCGTGAAACAGCAGACAACAAGGCTGGCAATCTGACAATCGCTTTCAATTATGGTGGACGCGAAGAAATCACCCGTGCTGCACGCCGATTGGCGACCGATGTGGCAGGCGGAAAATTAGCCCCCGAAGATATTGATCCCGAGCGGTTTGCGAGCGCTTTGGACACATCGGCCCTTCCTGATCCGGATGTGCTCATCCGGACAAGCGGGGAGACGCGGATCAGCAATTTCCTTTTATGGCAGATTGCCTATACCGAATTGATCATTCTGGACGTTTTGTGGCCGGATTTCGGTGAAGCCCATCTCGCCGGTGCAATTGCGGAATTTCAAAAGCGGGACCGTCGATTTGGGGCCTTGGCAGAAGGTGCCTGCTGATATGACGGGGCGCACGGGCGGAAAAACTGGGCAAACACGCGAAGTGCTAACACGTTTGGCGTCTGCGGTGGTTCTTGTTCCGATCGCGCTAACGTGCGTGTGGTACGGCGGCTGGCTTCTCAGCGGATTTACAGCCCTGTGTGCAGGGTTGATGGCGTTCGAATGGGCGCGGATGGCTAAAAGTCGGGTCGGACTGCTGATGATCGCAGGCGCGGTCGCGGCGAACCTCTTGCATCCGGTGGATCCGCGTTGGGCTCTTATCGCCCTCGTTGCCACGGGTGTTGTGGCCATGGCGCTCGAACAGAGAGAGGGGCTTAAGAGTACAGCTCTTCTAGGGACATTATATGCCGGTGGTTTGCCCCTGGCGCTTCAGGTTTTGCGTGCGATTCCCGACAATTTGACCGGGCTCTATATTGCCATGGGCGTTATGCTCCTGAGCTGGAGTTCGGACACGAGTGCGTATTTTGTCGGCCGTCATTTCGGTGGGCCATTGCTTGCTCCCAAAGACAGTCCGAACAAGACGTGGAGTGGTGCGATCGGAGCCGTTGTCGGGAGTATCATCACGGGGGTGGCCTTTGCCTATTTTGTGAAGGGGCCGATTCTTGTTTGGGGGCTTTTAGGGATATGCGTTTCCGTCGCTGCCCAATTTGGTGATTTGTTTGAATCGCAGGTCAAACGGCGGCATGGGGTGAAAGATACGAGCGGGTTCTTGCCCGGACATGGCGGTGTGATGGATCGACTGGACGGGTTTGGCACCGCGTGTGTGGTGATGGTTGGCGTCATGAAAGCTTTTCCAATGCTGGCCGGAATGCTCGTGGTGCTTTCATGAACATCAAACGTGTAAGTGTTTTGGGGGCGACCGGTTCGGTGGGCCAGTCGACGCTATCGGTGATCTCGCACGCCAATGCGACAGCTGTTGCCGAGGGCGGCGCGCCGGTTTTCGAAGTTGAGGCTTTGGCAGCAGGACAGGATGTAGAAACCCTTGCCCGGCTGGCTATTGAAGCGCGGGCCAAATTGGCAATTGTGGCTGACGAGACCAAGTATGATGCTCTGAAAGCGTACCTTGCCGGAACGGGGGTCGAGGCGGCTGCAGGAGACGCTGCGATTGTGGAGGCTGCCCGGCGCCCTTGTGACAGGGTGGTCGCGGCCATTGTCGGGGTAGCCGGTTTGCGGTCGACACTGGCAGCTGTTGAGGCGGGCAATGATGTCGCCCTTGCGAATAAAGAGAGTATGGTCTGCGCTGGTGATTTGCTGCGGAACACAGCGGTTCGGACCGGCGCGCGAATTGTACCAATGGACTCCGAACATAGTGCTATTTTTCAGGTTTTGCAGGAGCGCGATGATCTGGAAAAGCTGATTGTTACGGCCTCTGGCGGGCCCTTTCTGGACACGCCGCGCCATGAATTGGGCGCTATGACAGTTGAGCGCGCACGGGCACATCCTCGTTGGTCTATGGGGCTGAAAATCTCGATTGATAGCTCAACCTTGATGAACAAGGCGCTTGAAGTCATCGAAGCAGCGTATTTGTTTGATGTTCCGGCGGACCAGATTGATGTGGTGATTCATCCGCAATCGATCATTCATTCGCTCGTGGCCTATTGCGATGGGTCGGTGCTCGCACAATTGGGTGAACCCGATATGCGCACTCCGATTGCATTTGCCTTATCCTGGCCTGACAATCGCCTGGTGACGGAGGTGAAGAGACTTGATTTGGTTGAAATTTCTCGACTAGACTTCCGTGATGTGGACAATGAGAAATTTCCAGCAATCGGGCTCGCAAAACAGGCATTGCGGGCTGGCGGACGAGCACCGCTCATATTAAATTGTGCTAATGAAGCCGCTGTAGCTGCTTTTATAGTAGGCAAATGCGGATTTCTCGACATAAGCTCTGTTGTAGGTGATACATTAGAGGAAATGTCGCATTCAGGATCCGGTTTTGATAATCCCTCTTGTCTCGATGAGGTTTATGCCGTGGCCGCCGAGGCGCAAAGAGTTTCGGAACGTCTCTTGGCGAAAGTGTAGGGTAAAGAGTTCATGAGTAGTATATTCGCGCAGGGGCCTTTGTTTCTGCTGACCATGATATTCCTGTTGGGTGTGGTCGTCGTCGTTCACGAGTTGGGCCATTATCTGGCGGCGCGCGCTTTTGGCGGAGCGGCGGAGTCGTTTTCAGTCGGTTTTGGCCGTCCCTTGTTCGAGGTCACAGACCAACGCAATACGCGCTGGCGCATTAACTGGATCCCATTTGGCGGATTTGTGAAGTTTGTTGGTGAGCCGCAAACTGCTGATGATGTGGGCAAGATTGAAACCGGTCCTGTCGGAAAACACTTCATGGAAATGACGGTGCTGCAGCGGTCGATTATTGCTGCAGCCGGGCCAATTGCCAACTTTGTTCTGGCTAGCTTTCTGTTTGCGCTCATCGCGTGGAACCATGACACGCCAGTGCATAGGGTGGTTATTGCCGATGTAATGGCTGGTGGACCCGCACAGGAGGCCGGATTGGTTGCAGGTGACGCCCTTATCGAGGTTGACGGGACTCCGGTTCAGCAAAGTGGCACGCTTATCCAGAAGATAATGCTCTCTAGCGGCACGCCGCTTACCCTATTGGTGGAGAGGGATGGTGTAACCCGCGATGTTTCTGTAATCCCGACACGCCAGGATCGTGACAATGGGCTGGGCCAAATTCATAAGGTCGGTACGATCAATGTCAGCTTGTCGGTCGAGCAGATAGATGTGATCGATCACGGGCCAATATCAGCTATTGGAGTGGGGGTCCGCAAAACGGGTGAGACCCTGGGGACGACCGTTCATATGCTGGGACGGCTGGTCACTGGCCGAGAACCTATCGATCAGCTCAGCGGGCCAATCGGTATTGGTGATATCAGCCGGCGCGCGGTGAGTGCCACCATGGAAGTTGAAAACGTCTCTCTGGGACGTCGTTTGGCCGCCGTTGGCTGGCTGATGATCAATATTTGTGCATTTGTTTCGGTGGGCATCGGGCTTTTTAATTTGCTTCCATTGCCTGTGCTAGACGGTGGACATCTGGTGTTCAATGCTTATGAAGCTATTACAGGACAGCTCATGCCACAGAAGGTGCAGGAGGTCAGCCTCCGTTTCGGAATGATCTTATTATTAGGGATTGCAGCGATCGTCACATGGGGCGATATTGTTGAGACGGGAATTTTCCAGACTTTTGCTGGATAAATCTGCTTGTGATTTGAGGAAGTAGGAATTTAGTTTATGCGGTCACTATTTTCAGCGACACTTTTAGCGTCGAGCATTCTGGGAGGCATGGGTGCTTTCCCCGTGGCGCAGTCTGCCGTTGCTCAAACTCAAGAAGATCCTCTTGGCGGTGTGATTTCCTCGATCATTGTTGAAGGGAATCAGCGCATTGAGTCGGTGACGGTGCAGTCGTATCTATTACTGGGGCCAGGATCGCCATTTGACGAAGAACGGCTGGATTTGTCTTTGAAGACGCTATTTGCGACCGGATTGTTCGCAGATGTTGCGATTGGCCGCCGCGGATCGGTGCTGGTTGTGACTGTTGTTGAGAATCCGATCATCAACCGTGTGCTGTTTGAAGGTAACGGGGCGCTTGATGACGATAATCTGCGCGAAGAGATTCAAGCGGAACCGCGCGGAATATTCACATTGTCTCGCGTACAAGCTGACGTTCAGCGTATCCTGGAACTCTATCGGCAATCAGGCCGGTTTGCCGCTCAGGTTACCCCGCAATATAAGCCACTCGATCAAAATCGCGTCGATCTGATTTTCGAGATTACGGATGGACCGACTACGGGGATCAGATCCATTAACTTTATCGGCAATGAGCGCTACTCAGACGCTCGGCTTCGCTCTGAACTGGTGACGAAGCAATCGCGCTTGTGGCGTTTCTTCAGCTCTCGTGACAGCTATGATCCTGATCAATTGGAATTTGATCGCGAGCAGATCAGGCAATTCTATCAGAATGAAGGTTACTATGATTTCCGTGTGGATTCGGTTGATGCTGCGATAAGGCCGGACCAGGAAGATTTCTACATTACCTTCACGATTGATGAAGGTCGTATTTACGATTTTGGTGAGATCTCGGTAGAGACGTCACTTGATAAGCTGGACGAGGATTTGCTTCTTAGGGCTGTGCCGATCAAGTCGGGGAACACGTATCGCGGTGATCTGATTGAAGAGTCGATCGACCAGCTTACGGCTATTGCGGGTATTTCGGGCTATGCTTTCGTAGATGTGATTCCGCGCATTTCCGCAAATCCTGATACGGGCAAGATTGATGTGATTTTCGCGATGGATGAAGGGCCGCGAGTTTATATCGAGCGGATTAACATTATCGGGAATACATTGACCTTGGACAATGTCATCCGGCGCCGCCTGGATGTGTCTGAGGGGGATGCGTTTAACCGCGTCTTCCTCGATAGATCTCGCAACAGGGTCCGCGCGCTTGGCTATTTTGGTGAAGTGGAGGTTATTGAGCGCCCCGGGTCTGAGCCGGATCGCACCGTCGTTGATTTTCAAGTGGAAGAGCAGCCGACTGGTGAGCTTGCTCTTGCTGCTGGTTTCTCGTCTGTGGATGCTTTCCTGTTTGATGTTAGTGTTTCGCAGCGCAATTTGCTTGGACGTGGTCAGACGGCGATTGCCAGAATTTCGGCATCCCAGCGTAATCAGACGATTGATTTGCAGTATCAGGAGCCACAGTTTTTGGGGCGAAACCTTGCGGCCGGGATTAGCATATTTGGACGTCGGAGCGATTTCTCAGATGTCTCGCTTTTCGAGACGCAGACGTTTGGCGGGACCATTAATGTTGGGTTCCCGCTGACGCGCCGAAGCCAACTCGGGTTAAGATATCAAATTTCCCAGCAGGAGCTTGATGTTGCCGATCAGGATATTGTGATTGATGCACTTGGCAATTTGGCCGTGACGGATTTGCTTGATCCAGAAACTGGCGAGGTCGTTGTCGACCCAGATACAGGCGAGATATTGCAGACTATCGTATTGCCTACGACAACTCCTTTGCCTGATGGCACGACGATCGTTGATCAATGTGATGAAGCCTTTATCCAGCGTCAGGTGTCTTGCTTTAGTGAGAGCAATGAATTGACGTCACTGCTAGGTTATACGCTGCAATGGGATGCACGAAATGACCCTATTGCTCCTACAGGCGGCTTCGATTTCAGCCTGTCGCAGGATATTGCCGGCCTTGGCGGAGATGTTCGTTTCTTACGGACGACGGCGACAGGTGCCGCGTATAAGGGACTATTTCCAGGCGTTCGCGCGAGCTTGCGGCTGTCGGCGGGCAATATCTTTGCATTTGGCGGAGGCGAACAGCTCAGAATTAACAATCGGTTCTTCCGTGGCGGCAATGACTTTAGAGGCTTCAACGTTGCGGGCATCGGCCCGCGGCAGACGCAGGCAACCTTTGATGCCGAGGGTAATCAGGTTGGTGATATTGTAAGGGGGCCGGCATTAGGCGGCGAAGTTTTCTATCAGGGAACACTGGAAGTGACGCTTCCGGATGTCATTCCAGAGCAATATGGTATTCGTGGTGCTTTGTTCGTTGAAGCTGGCGGACTAGGGGTGTTGGGAGACGAGTTTGATACCACTGCAAGTGTGGTATCTGTAGCGAACCCTGACCCCGATTCTGAGGACCCGTTTACTGTGATTACGCAGATCGAAGATGGTTTGCAATTAAGGGCTTCGGCTGGGCTTAGCGTCTTTTGGGATTCGCCTTTTGGGCCAATTCGATTTGACTTCTCTCAACTTATTACAGCACCGGACTTTGACAGACCGAGAGGGATCCGGTTCAGCACAAATACTCGTTTTTAATTTTCTGGAGACCTATTATGTCGCCCTTCAAGACCCTTGTTTTCGCCGTCAGCCTCGTTGTTGCAAGCCTGACATTTCCAACCCAAAGCGCCGAGGCGCAAGGGGCAAATATCGTTGTTATCGATCAGGCGCGCATCTTGCGTGAGAGTGCCGGTGGTCAGGATATCCAACGCAAACTTCAGGCCATTAGCCAGACGATACAGTCTGAGCTTCAGGCGGAGCAGTCCGCGCTGGAGACCGAGGGGCGTGCACTTGAGGGTCGACTGGCGAACAAGTCAGAAGAAGCGATCAGAGCTGACACTGGGCTTGTGTCGCAAATGCAGTCATTTCAGCGCAAGCAGCAAGCGTTTGTTCAGAAAGGCCAGATTCGCCAGCAGGAACTTGCTCAGACAGAGCAGAATGCAATTGCTGAATTTTACTCAGCTCTGGAACCTGTGCTTGAGCAAGTGCTTGCGGAACGGGGCGGCAATCTGATGGTAGAAAGATCAAGCGTGTTGATTGCGCAGCCTGCCCTGGATGCGACAACTCTGGCGATCTCTAAGATCAATGCCTCCAAGCCATCGGTCACTGTGTCCCGGGTACGCCTGCCGGCACAGCCAGCTCCCGGCGCTCCGGCACGCTAGATTGTTAGAGAAACTGAATGGCTGTTGACCAACGGTTCTACCAATCTTCTGTTCCAATGAAGCTGAAGGAGTTGGTGGGCCGATTGGATCATCATGTGGAGTCTGTCCCGGATATGTATGTATCCGGGATTTCCACATTTGCAGATGCGATTCATGGCGAACTCTGCTTCGTTGATAATACACAATATGCAGAGGACATTGCTGGCCGGTGTGATCAAGGTGTTGTTTGTTTGATTTCGGCTGCTGTCGCAGCGAAGGCCGGTGGGGGGGCTGGGGCGATCATTGTTGATGCTCCGCGGCAGATATTTTTTCAGCTTGCGACGCTGATGTTCAAGCCAATTGATGATTGTATTTCGAATGCCCTGCCGAAGTCTTCTGTCCATGCTGATGCGCAGGTTCATCCGACGGCGATATTGGGCGATGGTGTCGCGATCGGCGCGCGCAGTCGCATTGGTCCATATGCTGTAATTGGGGCGGGCGTGCAGATTGGCTCTGGCTGCACAATAGGTTCCGCGGCCGCGATCGGTTTTGCCTTAATCGGAAATGACATTGAAATCGGCTCGGGCGCACGTATTGGCGGGGCAGGCTTTGGCGTGTTGCCGACAGCGGAGGGCGGACGCAATGTACCGCACTTCGGGCGTGTGTTGATTCAGGATCATGTGAGGATCGGCGCGAACACCTGCATTGATCGGGGCGTTCTGGGTGATACGGTGATTGGAGAGAATTCGAAAATCGATAATTTGTGCCATATCGGTCATAACACCACTTTGGGACGAAATGTTATCATGGCAGCTTTTGCTGGTATTTCCGGATCGGTTGACATTGGAGATGATGTCAGGATGGGGGGGCGCGTTGGAATTGTTGATCATGTCAGCATCGGGCGCGGGGCGCAATTGGGAGCGGATGCTGCGGTCTTTACATCGGTCCCAGCGGGTGAGACGTGGGCAGGCAGTCCTGCACGTCCACTGCGCCAATGGCAGCGCGAGACGGTTTGGATCAAGCGGCAAACCAGAAGACGGGACAAGAGCTAATGGCGGATATTCATAGCAGCGCGATTGTGTCGCCTGAAGCGCAGCTTGCGGATGATGTAAGCGTTGGCCCTTTCTGTGTCATCGGGCCGGATGTCGTCATGGATGCGGGATGCGTTCTCCACAATTCGGTCACCGTTGAAGGGCGTACTCATCTCGGGGCTGGATGCGAGCTCTATACCGGCGCTGTTGTCGGCAAGTCACCACAGATATTGGGATTTGAGGACAGCCCCGTTTCCCGCATAGAAATAGGTCCGCGGACAATTATACGCGAGCATGCGACCGTCCATCCCGGGTCGGCAGAGCAAGGTGGTTTGACGCAGGTTGGATCTGATTGCCTGTTGATGATCGGCGTCCATATCGCGCATGATTGCATTGTGGCAGATCGTTGCGTTCTGGCGAACAATGTCACTTTGGGTGGTCATGTGCACATTGGAGAGCAGGTCTGGATGGGCGGGCTTGCAGCGGTACACCAGCATTGCCGGATCGGCGCACACGCTTTCATTGGCGGCGGAGCCATTCTTGTTGATAATGTAATTCCTTATGGAGCGGTGATCGGCAATCACGCCCATCTTGCGGGAATCAATATTGTCGGACTGAGGCGGCGCGGATTTTCGCGTCAGAGTATCCATGATTTGCGCGCAGCCTACCGGATGCTGTTTGCTGATGAGGGGACGTTTTCTGAACGGATCGAAGATACTCAAGTGGCGTATGGTGCGAGTGCCGAAGTGTCAAAGATACTGACATTTATCGAGAAGAATACCGGACGCCCTTTGTGTATGCCGAGTTGATAGGATGACCAAGTGTCTGGGGATCATCGCGGGTGGAGGCCAATTGCCGGTTATTCTGGCGCAAACCGCATCAGCCAATCGAGATGTATTTGTCATCCGGTTGTCGGGATTTGCTGACGTGTCACTCGATGCCTATGCGGGGGTCACTCAGAACATTGGCGAAATTGGCGGTACAATCGAAGCGCTGCGGGCCGCACGTTGCGAGACGATTGTGTTTGCAGGGGCGGTCCGGCGGCCAGACTTTGCAAAATTGCAGTTGGACGAGGCAGGACAAAAATATCTGCCCACACTGCTCACAGCAGCCAGGCAGGGCGATGATGGACTATTGACGGCTCTGGTCGAGGTATTTTCCGGCGAAGGGTTTGAGGTCGTTGGGGCGCAAGCGATTTGCGAGACGCTTCTTTGTCCGGTTGGTCTGATTGCCGGAGATGAGCCAGATCAGGAGACTGTGGGAGACCTGGCAAAGGCGATGCGCATGGCACGGCTGATCGGGGCGGAGGATGTAGGACAAGGCGCAGTTGTTGCCGATGGGCTTGTGCTGGCGCTGGAGGCGCAGGAAGGGACCGACGGGATGCTGACCCGTCTGAGTGACTTGCCGGCTGCTGTGCGCGGATCTGTGGACCGCCGCCGAGGCGTCCTTGTGAAATGTGCGAAACCTGATCAGGAGCGCCGGATCGATTTGCCGGTTCTTGGTGTTGAGACGGTCTTGGGTGCGGCGCGCGCTGGTTTGGCCGGCATAGGGCTCGAAGCGGGCAGTTGCCTTATTGTCGATCGTGCGCAGGTCGAGGCGGCGGCGCGTGAAGCCGGTATTTTTGTGGTCGGTCTTGAAAGTGATCCAAGTGCAGAGCCCCGCTAGGACTTTCTACTTTGTTGCTGCGGAGGCGTCAGGGGACTTGCTTGCAGCAGAAACGATTGTTGCCTTGCGTGCGCTCGGATTGGACGCACCTATTTTTGCAACAGGCGGGGCGGAGCTGGCAAAGCATGCGGAGATGTCGGGCATTGATGTTGCGCCATTGTCGGTCTTGGGGCTTTGGGAGGGCGTGCGGGCCTATGCCGATGTGACGCGCCTTGCCGAGGAGGCCGCCGCGGATATCTTATCCTCAGGCGCCACCCATGTTGTGCTTGTCGATTCCTGGGGGTTTTGCCTAAGGGTCGCGCAGAAGGTTCGCGCTTCTGATCCGACGATCAAGCTGACCAAATTGATTGGCCCGCAAGTGTGGGCGACGCGGGCAGGACGGGCCAAGACCTTGGCCTCAGCGGTCGACCACCTCCTATGTATTCATGATTTTGAAGTGCCTTATTATGCCCCTCATGGGCTGGACGTCCACGTGATCGGCCATCCGGCTCTATCGCGTGCGGAACGGGTTGAGGGGGGCGTCTATAGGCGGAGCTGCGGCTTGTCCGCTGATGCCCCGCTGATTGCAATTTTCCCTGGCAGCCGAACGTCGGAAATTGCGCGCGTTGCACCGTCTTTGATCGAGGCAGGCCGGCAGCTGGTGGCGGCCGCTCCGGATAGGAGGGTGGTTGTGGCGCCGGCTCAAAGCGTTCGCGACATTTTCCATGACCAGTTTCCAGACTTGCCAGAAAACTGGATTTTTCTGGAGGACGAGACAGAGCGGTTTGGGGCTATGGCGGCGGCGGACATCGCTCTGGCCTGTTCGGGAACGGTCACCAGTGAAATTGCCGTGCAGGGGACACCGGTGATTACAGGATACAAGACTGGCGCGGTGACGTGGGCATTGGTCAAGCATGTGCTGATGAAGGCCGACTATATCACGCTTCTCAATATGGCCGCTGGCAGCATGGTGGTGCCGGAATTGTTGCAAGGTTCGTTTTCTGGGCAGGCCATTGCTGGACTTGCGGAAAATTTGCTTGGGGATGCGCAGGCCAGCGAACGACAGATTGCTGCTCAGAATGATGCATTGGCTAAAATGGGGTATGGCGCACGAGCTGCGCCGGAGCTGGCTGCGGAAATTTTGTTAGGGCTCTGATTTCGGGCTTATGCGCTCATACAAAAACACCCCGTAGCGTTGGGCTGACGGGGTGTTTCGAATTTTCAAATTTTGGCCGGTTAGCTCCGGGTGTCCAATGTTGTGTAGTCGCGATATGGCGCGCCGGTATAAATTTGACGTGGGCGACCAATGCGTTGGGTCTTATCGACGGTCATCTCGTTCATTTGAGACAGCCAACCCGCCGTGCGGCCAAGTGCAAACAGAACCGTAAACATTTCGGTCGGGAACCCGATGGCGTCCATCGCGATGCCTGAATAGAAATCGACATTCGGATACAGTTTCTTCTCGATGAAATACGGATCTTCCAGAGCAATCTTTTCGAGGGCCATGGCAACTTGCATGATCTTCGAATCCTTGATGTCCAATTCATCCATCAACTCATGCACGGTCGCTTGCATGACTTTGGCGCGCGGATCGTAATTTTTGTAAACGCGGTGTCCGAAGCCCATCAAACGGAATGGATCGCTCTTGTCTTTCGCGCGAGCGATAAATTCGGGGATGCGGTCAACCGAGCCAATTTCCCGCAACATGTTCAAGCAGGCCTCATTCGCGCCGCCATGGCTTGGTCCCCAAAGGCTCGCAACGCCCGCCGCAATCGCAGCATATGGATGAGCACCTGATGAAGCAGCAAGGCGCACAGTGGATGTTGATGCGTTCTGCTCATGGTCGGCCTGCAGGATCAAGAGGCGATCCATCGCCCGGATGACAGCTGGGTTCGGCGTGTAGTCTTCGGCTGGAACCGAGAAGCACATCTGCAGGAAGTTATGGGCGTATGAAAGACCATTCTTTGGCCCAACGAATGGTTGTCCGATTGAGTATTTGTAGGTCCGTGCGGCCAGCGTCGGCATCTTGGCAATCAGGCCATGCGTTGAAATTTTGCGTTGCTCGGGATCGTTGACGTCCATTGCGTCAGGGTAGAAAGCCGAAAGAGCACCGACAGCACCAACCATCATGGCCATTGGATGGCTATCTCTTCGAAACCCATCAAAGAAACTGTCGACTTGGGTGTGAAGCATCGTGTGCTGGGTGATGTCGTCTGCAAATGCCGTATACTCGGCTTTTGTCGGCAGCTCGCCATAGGTCAGCAGGTAGGACACTTCGAGAAAGTTCGACTGCTCGGCCAATTGATCAATTGGGTAACCGCGGTGAAGGAGAATCCCTTCTTCGCCATTGATGAAGGTAATCTGGCTCTCGCAGGATCCTGTGGATGTGAACCCCGGATCAAGTGTAAACATGCCTGTTTCAGCGTAGAGACGTTTGACGTCGATGACATCGGGCCCGTCAGTTCCTCCAAGCACTGGAAGTTCAATTGTGTTGCCATTGACTGTAAGTGTGGCTGTGCCCTTTTGAACGGTCTTGTTTTCCATTGTCTCTCATCTTTCTTGCTGGCGGCGAGTTGTTTTACTCGCTCGCTGATAACTGATCTTCGATACGGGCGATGGTTTCCTCTTGTCCGAGCCAGTCCATTACCTGATCGATATCGGGTGCTGGGAGACCGCCCGTTAGGGCCGCGCGGAGTGGAGGACCGATTTGGCCCATTGATAGTCCTGTGGTCTCACAGATGGCTTGAAGCGTCAGTTTCAGCTCATGTGCGGTCCAGGACGTAATCGTGGATATGTCGTCGCGCAACAGAGCCAATCGGTCAAGTCCTTCGTTTCGAAGAGCTTTCCGTGCTTTCTTGTTCATTTGCAACGGCCGGACGGCTGTTAGAAAGCCGAATGCCTCCGCCAAACTGGGGATTGTATCGCCCCGATCCCGCATATCCGGGAGGGATTTCGATATTTTCCCTAAAGTTTCAGGGGAGAGTTGGCGCGTTTTGGAAAATTCGTCATTGAGGGCTGCCAGTAGGCGGTCATGCTCTATGGTCCGGATATAATGGCCGTTCATCGCGGAAAGTTTATCGAAATCTATACGCGCAGGGCCTTTTCCGACGCCATTGAGGCTGAATACGGCGCTCGCTTCGTCCAAGCTGAATATTTCGGCGTCGCCGTGGCTCCAGCCCAGCCGCATCAAATAATTGCAAACGGCTTCTGGAAGATAACCCATATCGCGGTATGCGAGTGTGCCGAGCGCCCCGTGACGCTTTGAGAGTTTTGCGCCATCGGGCCCGTGAATCAGCGGAATGTGTGCGAAGTCCGGTATATTCCAGCCCATTGCCTCGTAGATTGGTGTTTGGCGCAAGGCATTGCGCAAATGGTCATCGCCACGAATGATCTGGGTTACGCCCATATCGTGATCATCGACAACAACAGCGAGCATATAGGTCGGTGTCCCGTTGGCCCGCAGCAGGATCAGGTCATCAATTTCGGAGGCATCCACGCTGATATCGCCTTGAACAAGGTCCTTGAGGCCTACGCGGCCAGAATCAGGGGCTCTGAGCCGGACCGTGAAAGGTGCCCCATCTCGTGGCGGCGTTGCGGGGTCGCGCCACGGAGAGCGGAACGCGGAGAGCATGTCGGCAGCTGTTGCGAGGGCCGAGGCTCGATCCGCCTCGCTGATTCCCTCGACTTTGGCTGCGGCTCTTGCGGCCTCGCCGGCATCGCGGCGGGCTTGTAGCTCTTCGGGCGTTGCGTAGCAGCGGAACGCGCTGCCATTGGCAATCATCTCTTCTGCGCATTGGACATGACGCTCGGAACGAGCCGCTTGAAAGACGGGCGGTGCGTCAGGGGTAATGCCAAGCCAGTTCAGACCATCAAGAATGGCCTGAACAGCCTCTGGCGTGGAGCGCGCAATATCTGTATCCTCTATTCTCACTAGAAATTGTCCGTTATGATGGCGGGCATATAGGAGATTGAACAAGGCAGTGCGGGCGCCGCCAATGTGTAGCATTCCAGTTGGGGAGGGGGCGAAACGGGTAATTACGGACATAATGCAACGGGCCTTAAAGTTTCCGGACAGCAAAACTTGCTTGGCCCGCTTGAACACGGCTCGGCGGACAAAGGCAAGACAGAGAAGATAATTCGCGCGCAGTCTACAGCGCTTATTGCGCCCGGTGAAGCCATTCCGTTTGGTTTCGCGCTCGCAGCCTGCGCAGGTGCGGGGCTATATTTGCTGCTCCCCTTCGAACCTAATTTTCTGGTTTGTCTTGGATTGCTCTTGGGGGCTGCGCTCGTTTTAACCGTTGTATCTATGCGGGCTTCCGTGGCGCCGCTTCGACTTGTCGCGATTTTGGCTTTTGGCATCAGCCTTGGAGTTTTTGCGGGCAAAGCGCGGGTTATGTTGAATGGATCGGTTCCGCAGCACGGGGAGCTCGGACCCGTTCTGGTCGAGGGATGGTTGAGCGGGATCGAGTCGGGCCGGAATGGTGTCCGGTTGCGCATCAAGACCCATGCCGTCGCAGGACATGCTCCGGAAGAAACCGCAAAGATTATTCGCTTGACGCATCGGCTTGATCTGCGTGTGTCTTCGGGCAGGTTTATCCGTTGCTGGGCGGTCTTGCGGCCACCGCCAGGCCCAGCCCTTCCGGGTGATTATGATTTTCAGAGACAGGCATGGTTCGACCGGCTTGATGCGGTGGGCTATGTCATGGGACGGTGCCGCGGCGGGGTGCTGGGGGCGCCGGCTGGACTTGGCGAACGTGCTGCACTAACCATTTCCTCCTTGCGACGGCAGCTTGCCCGCTATGTTTATGCGACGAGTGGAGAGCGGGCGGGTGGATTTTCCGCAGCCCTTATATCCGGTGACCGGTCGTATATTTCTGCCGCAGATCAGGATGCTTTGCGGGGGGCGGGGCTTGCGCATTTGCTCGCAATATCAGGCCTGCATTTGGGCATTGTCGGAGGCTTGGTCTATCTTCTGTTCCGTCGTGGACTTGGATTGATCGAGCCCTTGGCGAGGCGGTTTGCGATCCAGAAGCCAGCTGCCATTGCCGCGATTTTGGCAATCACGGCCTATCTGGTCCTCTCGGGTGCGTCGGTGTCGACCCAGCGGGCCTATATTATGGCCGTGGTTTTCTTTTCGGCCATTTTGTTCGACCGCCCCGCTTTAAGCCTGCGCTCATTCTCGTTAGCTATGATTCTGGTAGTGTTGCTCAGGCCGGAGAGTGTTTTGTCACCGGGCTTTCAGATGTCGTTCGCGGCGACTGGCGTGTTGATCGCCATTTACGAGGCATGGTCTCGTAAGCGGAGCCGAACTCCGCGGCAATTTGGTGTGGGTGGACGTGCATGGGTCTGGGCGCAGTCACTTGCCGTCACCTCGATCGCCGCATCTATTGCGACTGCACCATTTGCTTTCTATCATTTTGAACGTCTGGCGCCCTTGGGGCTGGTGGCAAATTTGGCGGCTATGCCGGTTGTCAGTCTGGCAAGTGTTCCAGCTGCTGGCGCGACGATGATGCTGGCCCCCTTTGGTCTGAGTGATTTGGGACTTCGGGCGTTTGGCGGGTCGCTTGAAATCGTACTGGCCATCTCACATTGGGCGAGTGCCTCAGGCGCTCAGTTTGCCGTGCCGGTAAAATCCATGCCGCCTGAAGTGTTGCTCGTTTTCACAATATCGCTGGCGAGTTTTGTGCTCTTTCGACGCTGGTTGCGTTTGCTCAGCACTGCGGCAACTGCGCTTGGCGCGACAGCGCTCTGGATGCTCCTGCCGGCCGCTGACGGGTACTGGTCGCCATCTGGAGAGGCGTATCTCAAGCTGGATGATGGGGTGCGCTACACGGTTGTGTCCATTGCGAAGAGTGATGCTTTGGGACCATTACGAATTCAGTCGGTTGGGACAGAGGATGACTGCATGGGAGGTGGCTGTGTTTACACACTTTCCGGGGGGCAGACTGTTGCGGTTTTGACGCGCGCGCCTTTGGCGAGTGATTGCCGCCAGGAAGAGGCTCCTTTCCTCATTCTGGTGTCTCAAGACGAGGAGAAGGACGGGGCACGAACATCTGGAGACGAGCAGGACTGGCCCTGTCCGAATGTTCTGTCCTGGCTGGATATACAGCGCCTAGGTGGCGCGAGATTTCATTTCGAGGGACATCAGGTTCGCATCAAGCATGTTACCAGGTGCAGTGCCCGGCCATGGCGACATTGCCGGTCTTGACCTAGTCGTATCGGCGTACAAGGGCGACAAGTTTACCTTGAACCCGAACACGGTCCGGCCCGAAAATTCTTGTTTCATAAGCCGGATTTGCGGCTTCGAGCGCGATCGAATTCCCTTTCTTCCGCAACTTTTTGAGGGTCGCTTCTTTCTCGTCGACAAGAGCGACGACGATGTCGCCGGACAGTGCACTGTTGGTGCGTTTCAAGATGACAATGTCATTTTCCATGATTCCGGCGTCGATCATTGAATCGCCACGAACTTCCAGTGCGAAATGCTCTTCGCCAGCAGGAAGATCGACGGGAGAGTAGACGCGATCTGTTTCGTCCTGAATGGCCTCAATGGGAACGCCTGCCGCAATACGGCCGAGCACGGGGACAGAATTTGCTGTCTGCGCAGGTGACATATTTGCCGGTCCAACAACGCTTGGACGAAACTGCTGACGTCCGCGTGGCGGCGCTGCCGGAGCAGCAGATTCTGGAAGTTTCAGCACTTCGAGTGCCCGTGCGCGGTGAGCCAGCCGGCGAATGAAACCGCGTTCCTCCAAAGCGGTAATCAGACGGTGAATGCCTGATTTGGAGGCAAGATTCAGGGCGTCTTTCATCTCGTCGAAGGATGGCGAGACGCCATCTTCCTTGATCCGCGTGTGAATGAAGAGCAGCAATTCTTTTTGTTTGTTGGTCAGCATGGTGGAACAATCCTTCGCGAATCTTTGTGCGGCTTTTGTTCTATATGTGTTCACGCTTCGCGTCAAACGCTGTTTTTAGGCCATGCGCAAGTTTTCTACAGCTTGTGCGCGGTTTTCCTGCTTCATCAGGCTTTCGCCGATCAGGAACCGGCGGGCCTGGGATTTTTGCAGGACCTTAATATCTTCGGGGGTTTTCACGCCGCTTTCGGAGATCAGTTGGCGGTCAGGTGGGATCAGAGCAGATAGCTGCGCTGTGACAGACAGGTCCGTCGTCATTGTCGTGAGATCGCGGTTATTAATGCCCAAAAGGGGGCTTGTGAGCGCCAAGGCCCGTTCAAGCTCGGCTTCATTGTGGACCTCAATCAAGGCATCCATGCCTTGTTCCAGCGCCGTTGATTCGAGGTCGCTGGCGAGACTGTCCGAGACTGCTGCCATAATGATGAGAATGGCATCTGCACCATGTGCTCTCGCTTGCGCAATCTGAATCGGGTCGATCATGAAGTCCTTGCGCAGAAGCGGCAATGATACGGCTGCCCGAATGGCTTCAAGGTCGGATAGGGAGCCGCCAAAGCTTGGCCCGTCAGTGAGAATTGAAAGGCAGGCTGCCCCGCCTTGCTCGTATTCGCGGGCGATGATGACAGGATCTGCACCGGGTAGGATTTCACCGGCTGACGGGCTCTTGCGTTTGAGTTCGCAGATCAAGCCGTTCTCGCCGTTCTGGACGCGCTGAGTGAGCGCCTTTGCGAATCCGCGTGGGGGTGTTTGTTCAGCCATACGGTCAACAAGTTCCGCGCCTGAGCAGTCCGCCTTCAGCGCTGCGACTTCATCTGCTTTATAGGCGAGAATTGGGGTCAAGGCATTGGTCATGACATCTGTCCGTTTGAAAGGGCTGCGAGCGCAGACAGTGTGGCTTTGGCCTTGCCGCTATCGATAGCGGTTTGAGCCATGCTTATGCCGGTCTGTAAATCGGTTGCGTTTCCAAAGATATGCAGCCCTGCGGCAGCGTTCAAAGTTACGATGTCGCGGAAGGCGCCGGACTGTCCGTCGAGCAGCGCTGTTATGGCGGCGGCATTGTCTTTGGGGGCACCGCCTGCAAGCGCCGTCAACGCATGTGTGGGGAGACCGAACGTTTCCGGGGTGATGTCGAACTGGCGGACCGTATCGCCTTTGATTTCGGCAATGTGTGTTGTGCCGGAGATGGAGATCTCGTCAATCCCGTCAGCGCCATGCACGACCCATGAATGTGTGGTTCCCAGCTTTGCTAGCGTCTGAGCCATTGGCAACACCCAATGCGGTTGCGACACGCCAAGAATTTGGTGTTGCGCGCCTGCGGGGTTTGTTAGCGGTCCTAGCAGGTTGAAAATGGTGCGGATGCCGAGCTGCTTGCGGACCGGTGCAACATGGGCGGCGGCGGCATGGTGACTGCGGGCAAACATGAAAGCGACGCCAGCACCCTCAAGGCAGGCATGGAATGTCTCTTCGCTGATGTCGATATTGACGCCAAGCGCCTCAAGGACGTCCGCCGAGCCTGTTTTAGGCGGGACCGAGCGATTGCCATGTTTGGCAACGCGGCCGCCTGCTGCGGCGATGACAATGGCTGCAGCGGTGGATGTGTTGAGGCTTGTCCAAGGCAGGCCGCCTGTCCCGCATGTATCGAGCACTGGTCCCGCCACGTCTAGTTTGCGGCTTGCAGACCGCATTGCGCGGGCACCGGCGAGAAGCTCTGCCTCTGTTTCGCCGCGAACCGCAAGTCCCATGAGCAATGCGCCGATTTCTTCGGGCAGCGCATCGCCAGCGAGCATCGCATCGAAGGCACCTTCGAGATCGGCATCGCCAAGCTCTTCGCCGCGTGCAATCGCCTTAATGGCGTTGGTGAGTTTACTGTTTGTCATAAGTCGAAGGCGTAAACTGAGAAAGCGATGGGTGCAATGTTCAAATTGGGCGGTTGTGCTAGGAAAAGGCAAACACTGATCACGATTGGATATGACAGATGGCCCCTGAAGAGCTGAGCCGGGACGAAGGCAGGATCAACTCCAAGCCGGAGACGGCGGAATTTGTACTCAACCATACAATGCTGCGGGTCAAGGATCCGGCCGCGTCGCTCGACTTTTACCGCGATCTGCTTGGCATGACATTGGTCAAGCGGCTCGATTTCCCGGCTGGAAAGTTCTCGCTGTTCTTTCTTGGTTATGTCCGCGAGGAAGATGGGCCGATCCCTGAGGGAGACGTCGAGCGCGTCGCCTTTACATTTCGCCAACGCGGATTGCTGGAGCTTACGCACAATTGGGGCAGCGAAAATGACGATGCGGTGAGCTATCACAATGGCAATGCCGAGCCGCGCGGATTTGGACATATCGGCATTTCGGTGCCCGATGTCGAGTTGGCGTGTGAGCGGTTTGACAGGGCCGGTGTCGAATTTGTCAAACGACCGGACGAGGGCGGAATGAAGGGTCTGGCCTTTATCCGCGATCCTGATGGCTATTGGGTGGAAATTCTCAAAGCGCGGTCGGTTTAGGCCCGGACGATTTTGAGCCAGTTTGCAAGCAGGGCGTGGCCGTGTTCGGTCTTGATGCTTTCAGGGTGGAATTGCACCCCATAGACGGGGCGGGATGTGTGGCGCACAGCCATGATCTCGCCGTCCTCGGTGAAGGCGTCTGCGATCAGGCTATCGGGCAAGTCTTCCTGACGGATCGCGAGCGAGTGATAACGGACCACATCAAACTGTTCGGGTAAGCCGACAAAAAGCGGGCCGCCTTTATGGGTGATGGGGCTGATCTTGCCGTGGCGTATCTGTTGGGCCGTGATGACTTTTCCGCCCATCGCCTGACCGATGGATTGATGGCCGAGACAGACGCCGAAAATTGGCAGTGCGTCCGGTGCGCGCTCTACCAGTTCGACGGAGATGCCAGCTTCATTCGGCGTGCAGGGGCCCGGGCTGATGACGACGCCATCAGGCTTTCTCGCGAGCAATTCATCGACGCTTATTTTGTCATTCCGGTGGACTTCGGTATGGGCGCCGCACTCTTCAAGATAGTGGACAAGGTTCCATGTGAAGCTGTCGTAATTGTCGATCAGGATAATGTTGGGACGTGGTGCGCTCATTGGTCAAACTCGTAAAGGCATGCGAGATTTGCGGCGCGTTGTAGGGCGCCGGCTTTGTGCAGCGTTTCGTCAAATTCGTATTGGGGATCACTGTCGAGAACCACGCCGCCGCCAGCCTGAATGTGTAGCGCGCCATCCTTGATGACAGCTGTGCGCAGCGCGATGCAGGTATCCAGATCGCCCTGCCAGCCGAAATAGCCAACTGCGCCGCCATAGATCCCGCGTCTCGCTGTTTCCAGTTCATCGATGATCTGCATGGCGCGGATCTTGGGGGCACCTGACACAGTGCCTGCTGGAAATCCGGCGAACAGAACATCAACAGCGTCTAGCCCTTCGCGTAGGTCTCCTTCGACATGGGAGACGATGTGCATGACGTGAGAATAGCGCTCGATGATGAAGCTTTCGGTGACTTCGACGCTGCCATAGGCGGCGACACGTCCGACATCATTGCGGCCGAGATCAAGCAGCATTAAATGCTCGGCCATCTCTTTGGCGTCATCAAGCAAGCTCTGGGCGCGCTTTTGATCTTCTGCTTCGTCGCCTGAGCGCGGCCGAGTTCCGGCGATCGGGCGAATGGCAACGCGGCCCTCGCGCAACCGGACGAGAATTTCAGGACTGGAGCCGACCAAACGTAAATCGCCGAAACTCATATGGAACATGAAGGCGGACGGATTGAGGCGTCTAAGCGCGCGATACAGGCTGATCGATCGATATTTGAAATCGGTGCTGAGGCGCTGGCTCGGCACGACTTGAAAAATATCACCGGCACGAATGTAGTCGCGCGCGGTTTCGACCATTTTGAAATAGTCTGATTTGCTGGTGTTGGAGGTAAAGTCCAGCGTGTCGGGAGTGTCTTTGGCAGGGCTCAGGGGCGCAGGTATTGCGAGTTTGTTTTCGATTTCGTCGAGCTGTTGATGTGTGGCCGCTTCGTCCTCGCCGAACACGCGGCCAACAAGGAGTAACTCCTGATAGAGGTGATCAAAGATCAGGACCACGCCGGGGATGACGAGGAGCACTTCGGGCACGTTCAAATCATCACGGGCAGTGATTGATACGGGTTCGACATGCTGGATCATGTCGTAGCCAACATACCCAAACGCCCCGGAAGCCATCGGGGGTAAGCTTTCGCTTGCAGACGCACGTGCGCGGCTGGTGAAGGTTCGCAAGGCCTCTTTTGGTGTTGCGTCGATCAATGTGGCATCAGCGAAGTCACTTGTATCTGCCGTCTCGGCGCGACCATCGAGTATTCTGAACCATGTACGGGGCTTGGTGCCAATGAATGAGAACCGCCCGAGCGTTTGCCCGCCCTGGATCGATTCAAACAGGAATGCCCCGGCCTTGTCGGCGCCGAGTTTCAGCAACGCGCCAATGGGTGTTTCAATGTCACCAATCCGTCGCCGGACGATAAGTCTGTCGGTCATTGAACTTCCAGAATACGCGCCCTGTAGGCGTTGAACGCATTATCATCTGTCGTAACTTTCACAGCATCGGACAGCTCCTGCTCGAATGCGAAGAGGATGTCGTCACGCAATTGGTCAGCGACGCGGCTTGCGGAGATCGGGGCCAAAACATCAAGCTCGCCGGCCTCTGGTCGCTCGACCCGATCCAGTTTGACCAGGATCATCTCGGTTGGCGTGCGTCCCTGAACAACGCTTGAAGCGCCATCCTCCATCGCGAAGATGGCGTTCAGAACAGATGTCGGTAATGTTCTGTCAAAGGCTGTGCGGCGAAGACCGTCGGTTGTTTCAACCGCACTGTTAAATCGAGCGGCTTCTTCGTCGAGTGTTGCAAGGCCGCCGTCGACGTTGGACTTGACGCTTTGAAGGGCAACTTGCAGCGCCTGACTTTGCCGTTGTGTTTCATAGCCGACCTTCGCGCGGTCGATGACGTCTTCGAATGGCGGCGTACTTTGCGGAAGAATTGCATCATTCGATATCAGGAAAGTACTGACATCGCTGTCTATGCGCGGCGTGATGGCTCCCGCGGGCAAGGTAAAGGCCTGTTCCAGAGCTTCGCGGGCTTCGAACAGTTGGCGAATAGGAGTGCCGTCTTCGGTAATGCCTCGGGCATCTACGGGAGCGAAGCTGAGCACGGGGGCTCCAAATGACGCGCCGATCTCTTCAAGATTGAGCCCCTGACCGATTAAATCGTCAAATTCATTGAGGGCTGTAAAAAAGGCGATCTCTGCTTTTTCCGCGGCGATGGCATCGCGTACTTCCTGCCGACTTTCTTCCAGGGTCTTAGGCGTCCCGGGCAAAACTTCATCCAGTCGGCCTATGACCCAGTTCCCATTGTTCTCGTAAGGCCCGACAACGCTTCCTGCTTGCGCGCCCAAGGCAAACATCGAGTCGCGGAAAGCTTCATTTCCGACTTCCTCTGCTGTCACGGTGCGAATGGTCTGGATGGTTCCGGCTGCAGCTTCGAGATCTCCGCCACCAGCGAGCCGGGCGAACGCGTCCAGTGCTTCCGTTTCGCTTGAAAATATGGCTTCGAGAAACGTCCGGCGATCGGGTGTTGCAAGCCGTGAGGTTTTTGTGGCTTCGTAATAATCGACGATTTCTTCCTCGGTCATTTCAGCTTGATGTAGAAAATCCTCGGGCGACAGGCTAAGCAGGCTGAGTTGACGCCGTTCAGGTGCTTGAAAAGCGCCAAGATTTGCATTGTAGAACGCGCGCAAGTCATCTTCGGTCGGCTCGGTCGGCTCCGGAAGGGCGTCATTCAGGATAGGCAACCAGGACGCATAGCGCACTTCGCCATCATAGATTGCCTGCAGGCGGGCAAGATCGGTTGGTGCAACGGTTGCCGCTTCGATACCTTCACGAAGATAGTCGAGTGTCATCCGGTCTCTCGTGTCGGTTTCGAATTCATCTACTGAGATGCGATTACGGCCAAGGGCTTGTCGGTACTCGACAGGATCGAACTCGCCGGTCAGCGGGTCGTTGAACGCATCAATAGACCGGACTTCACGTGTTAGGGCCGCCGCGCTGGCATCTGCCCCAAGCTGGCGGGCATAACCGAGGCTGGTCAGGCGTGAGCGCTCGACATTATAGATTTGATCAAGAAGGCCGCGCTCAACCGCTTCTTGTCTCGTAAGGACGACACCTTCCTGTTCACGGCGAACATTGGACAGGTAGTTTTCGAACTTGCGATCAAGTTGCTGCTCGGTGATGCCGCGCTCACCGGCTTTGATGACATTGGCGCCGATATTGCCCGAAAAGATGTCTTCGATCCCCCACACAGCCATACTCAGAATCACGATCCCAATCAGAATGGGGCCGAAGATTTTATTCTGGGTTAGTCTTTTCATTAAGCCGAGCATAGGAATCAGTCCGCATCTTCTTGAGTATTGTTCACTTGCTTGCTACGCGGGGGCGACGAGATAGGCAAGATCGGAGATCGACTAGATGCGCAAGCTTATAGCTGGAAATTGGAAAATGAACGGTCTTAAGTCCGGCGCTGAGCAGATCACGGCGATTATTGACGGGCTTTCCAAGGCTGCAATAGAAGCAGATTGCCTCATTTGTCCGCCGTTTACGCTTGTCGGAGCGTTTGCGGGGCAAGCAGAGGGCAGCAAGCTTAAAATTGGCGCTCAGGATTGCCACCATGTCGTCGCAGGCGCGCATACGGGTGATATTTCTGCGCAGATGTTGGCTGACGCTGGTGCGAGCCATGTGATTCTCGGACATTCTGAGCGACGGGCGGATCATGGCGAGTTGAGCGCTGATGTCGCTTTGAAGGCCGTTGCTGCGAACGAAGCCGGATTGGTGCCGATTATTTGCGTTGGTGAGAGCTTGTCCGATCGAGAGGCGGGGATCACCAAAAAAGTTGTGCTGGGGCAGCTCGAGGCTTCTGTGCCTGACGTTCTGGCAGATCAGAGCTTTGTGATCGCTTATGAGCCTGTTTGGGCGATTGGGACTGGACTGACGGCAAGTGTTGAACAAATCGCCGAGGTTCATTTGGAAATTCGAAATGCGCTGGAGAAGCGGTTTGGAGCTGCTGGAAGTGCTGTGCAGATTCTGTATGGCGGTTCAATGAAACCAGCCAATGCGGCTGACATTCTTGGGGTTGCCAATGTTGATGGCGGCTTGATTGGGGGGGCGAGCTTGAAGGCTGAAGATTTCCTCTCTATTTTTGGCGTAGCTGGTTAAAAGCACGACTCTGAAGCTAAAAGTGAAACTGTGGGGTTGGCGTGGGCCTATAATCGGCCTATCTCCGCACAAACGATCATTCGGGACCTAATTCCATGCAAAATGTGCTACTCGTCATTCATATCCTTGCCTGTATTGTTATGACGGCCGTCATCATGCTTCAGAAGTCCGAGGGCGGTGCGCTTGGTATCGGCGGCGGCGGTGGTGGCGGCTTGATGACTGGACGCGGGGCCGCTGGTGCACTTGTACGTGTGACCATGATTGTTGGCGCTGTCTTTTTTGTAACGAGCCTTGGACTTACGACGATGGCCAATCGAGGCCTCGACACACGTTCGGATGTCGAACGGCAGTTTGAGGCAGAAGAGCGCAACGCAGAGACAGACCCGTCGAGTGACACTCCATTGGCGCCGCTGCTCGACGATATTGATACGTCGATTACAATTGATGGCGCCGAACAGATCGCGCCAGCATTGGATGATGCTGCGCCTGCAACCGGGGCAGAGCCAGAACCTGTGGATAATCCGCAATAAACCGAAACCGAGTCTGCAATCTGTATTTGGATTTGCTCGAATCAGCGCATTTTGAGGTCCCATGATCCGCTATATTTTCATTACTGGCGGCGTGGTGTCCTCCTTGGGCAAAGGAATTGCCTCCGCCGCGCTCGGAACCTTATTGCAAGCGCGTGGCTATGGTGTGCGTTTGCGCAAGCTCGACCCTTATCTCAACGTTGATCCGGGAACCATGTCGCCGCGCCAGCATGGCGAGGTGTTTGTGACCGATGACGGCGCAGAGACCGATCTGGATCTGGGACATTATGAGCGTTTTACCGGCGTGTCCGCGCGCAAGTCCGATAATATTACCACGGGCCAGATTTATCGCGAGATTTTGGAAAAAGAGCGGCGCGGCGATTATCTTGGCGCGACCATACAGGTTATCCCGCATGTGACGGATGCCATCAAAGCCTTTGTGCTCTCGGATCCGGGCGAGGGCGTTGACTTCGTGCTTTGCGAAATCGGCGGCACGGTGGGCGACATTGAAGGCTTGCCATTCTTCGAAGGCATCCGGCAATTGGGACAGGAGCTTGGGCCGGAACGGGCTGTGTTTATCCATCTGACTTTGCTGCCCTATATTCCGGCTGCAGGGGAAATGAAAACCAAACCAACGCAGCACTCGGTCAAGGAATTGCGGTCAATCGGGATTCAGCCGGATGTGTTGCTCTGCCGTTGTGACCGTCCGATCCCTGCGACAGAGAAAAACAAAATTGCGAGTTTTTGTAATGTCCGGCCGAGCAGCGTGATCGAGGCCAGTGATGTCGGGCATATTTACGATGTGCCAGCAACCTACCACGCTGAGGGACTGGACACAGAGGTGCTACAGCATTTCCGGATCGGCGATGCGCCCGAGCCTGATCTGAGCAAGTGGAACAATATTGCCGAAACGATCCACAATCCCGATGGCGAAGTCTGTATTGGCTTGGTGGGGAAATATACCGATGTGCCGGATGCCTATAAGTCGGTGATGGAGGCTTTGGCGCATGGCGGCTTGGCCAATAAGGTGAAGGTCAAGATCAAGCTGGTCGATTCGGAGCAGTTCGATGACGGGAAGACACCGCTCGAAGTGCTCGAAGGCGTTCATGGTGTGATCCTTCCGGGCGGTTTCGGTGAGCGCGGCGCACATGGCAAGATTCGTGCGGCGCAGTTTGCGCGCAAACGCCAGATCCCGTGTTTTGGTATTTGCTATGGCATGCAGCTTTCTGTTGTCGAAGCGGCGCGGTCACTGGCGGGCATTGAAGGCGCCTCGACCACTGAATTCGGCCCGACCGATGATCCACTTGTGGGTTTGATGGAGCAATGGACAAAGGGCAATGAAAAAGAGGTTCGCACGGCCAATACCGACAAGGGCGGCACGATGCGGCTCGGGGCCTATCCTGCGGTTTTGAAGTCCGACAGTCTCGTGGCCAAAATATACGGTACAACCGAGATTTCCGAACGTCACCGGCATCGCTATGAAGTGAATATCGGTTATCGTGAGGACTTGGAGAAGGCTGGCATTATTTTTTCGGGCATGTCGCCGGATGGCAAATTGCCTGAAATTTTCGAGCTGTCAGATCATCCCTGGTTTGTTGGTGTGCAGTACCATCCGGAGCTAAAATCGCGGCCATTTGAACCGCATCCACTGTTTGCGAGCTTCATCGAGGCAGCAAAAGTGCACTCGCGGCTCGTTTGACGCTTGCAATTGGTCACATGGCTGGCTAAGACACGCGCTTGGAATTGAAGGCCTTTGTGGCCATAGCAGATTTGGAAGAGCAACATGGCTGTCCCTAAGAGTAAAATTTCGAAATCACGTCGCGGTCAGCGGCGGTCACATGACCGGCTGGCGAGCAATACTTATATCGAAGACGCCGATAGTGGCGAGCTGCGTCGTCCGCACCATATCGACCTTAAGAGCGGTATGTATCGTGGCCGGCAGATTCTCGAGCCAAAAGACGACATCTAGTCGTCAGGCTTTCGTCTGAGAGAGTGTTAAGTAAACGCCCTTGGCTTCGTGCTTGGGGCGTTTTCGTATATGGCTGGCAGGGTGTTCCTGCCCTTGAAGGAGGCTGTAATGTCCGATTTGACTCCAGAAGCACAAGATAAGCTCGATGCGATGGCCTTTCGGCGGTTACTCAGCCACCTTGATGCGAACAAGCATGTCCAGAACATTGATTTGATGATTCTCGCTGACTTTTGCCGCAACTGTCTTGGCGACTGGTATGGCGAGGCAGCGGCCGAGCAGGGCATCGAGATGAGCAAGGACGAGGCTCGCGCACGTGTTTACGGAATGCCGTATTCGGAGTGGAAGGCCAATCACCAACAGCCTGCAACCGAGGCGCAGCTGGCGGCTTTCAAGGCGCGGAGCCGGAAATAGACCGGTTGCGAAAAACGATTGCCAAGACCAACATGCTTGCACTGGCACGCAGATAGCATTAGCGACTGACCCGTGCGCATGAGACTGGTGCGGACCTGACAACATCTTTTTGGAGCTTTGATCCCATGAGCGAGATAATCGACATTTTTGCCCGCGAAATTCTGGATAGCCGCGGTAACCCGACTGTGGAAGCGGAGGTCATGCTGGCTGATGGTTCGACGGGACGCGCAGCAGTACCGTCAGGTGCTTCGACAGGCGCATATGAGGCCCATGAGCTTCGCGATGGAGATGGGCGGTACAATGGCAAGGGCGTGCTCAAAGCGGTGGATGCCGTAAATGGCGAAATCAATAATGAGCTTGTCGGGCTGGATGCGACAGAACAGCGATTGATTGATGAGCTTATGCTCGAGCTTGATGGCACGGACAACAAGTCCCGGCTTGGCGCTAACGCACTTCTGGGTGTTTCAATGGCCGTGGCCAAAGCGGCAGCGGAAAGCTGCTCTTTGCCGCTCTATCGTTACATTGGCGGCGCCAATGCCCGTATCCTGCCATGCCCGATGATGAACATCATCAATGGCGGTGAGCACGCAGACAATCCGATTGATATTCAGGAATTCATGATCATGCCGGTCAATGCCGAATCCTTTGGGGATGGGTTGCGGATTGGTGCCGAAGTTTTCCATGCGCTCAAAAAGGGGCTTTCGGCGGCAGGCCACAATACGAATGTCGGTGATGAAGGCGGCTTCGCGCCGGGGCTGAACTCGGCCAATGAGGCGATTGAATTTATTCTCAAAGCCGTCGAAACAGCGGGTTATACACCCGGCGAAGATATTGCCCTCGCGCTCGATGCGGCCTCCACGGAGTTTTATAAGGATGGCAAATACGCAATGAAGGGTGAAGGCAAGACCCTCGATTCTGATGGCATGGTTGACTATCTTGTCGATCTGGCGACGCGATACCCTATCGTCTCTATCGAAGACGGTATGGCGGAAGATGATTGGGATGGCTGGGTTGCCCTGACAAAAGCGATTGGCGACCGTTGCCAGTTGGTTGGCGATGACCTGTTTGTGACAAATCCTGCACGGCTGTCGACCGGGCTGGAAAAGGGCGCTGCCAACTCCATCCTCGTCAAGGTCAACCAGATCGGGACTTTGTCCGAGACAATGGATGCGGTTGAACTGGCACACCGGCATTCCTACACGGCGGTGATGTCCCACCGGTCCGGCGAAACAGAGGATACGACGATCGCGGATCTGGCGGTTGCTACCAATTGCGGCCAAATCAAAACAGGCTCGCTGTCACGCTCTGACAGAATTGCAAAGTACAATCAGCTTTTGCGGATCGAGGAAGAGTTGGGCATTCAGGCTGTTTATGCTGGGCGGGATATGATCAACGCCGTATAAGGCAAGCATGCTTTATCCACTTCATTGGCTTTTGTCGTTATTGGCCTCAATTCTTCGCTTGGGTGCGGGGCGCGGCGGGGTTGCGCGTGTGACCAATGGTGCGCTGCCGACGCTCTATGAGTTTGAGGGGTGCCCCTTTTGCAAGATCGCGCGTGAGGCCGTCTCGGAAGCAGGCGCAAGCCTGCTCGTACGGCCTTGCCCGAAGCGGGGGACTAGGTTTCGTCCCAGCGTTCTCGAGCATGGAGGTAAGGCGCAGTTTCCCTATCTTGTTGATGGGGATACCGGTGAGGGCCTGTATGAAAGTAGGGCCATTGCCGCACTAATGCGCCGTGATGGCGGAACAAGGCCGCTCGTGCATTGGCTAGGACCGCTTAATACGATGTTGGCGCAGTATTCGATTTTGTTTCGATTGACGAACGGTACGCGCGCGGCGCCTTCAATTTACAATCAGAAACCGCTTGAATTCTTTGGCTCAGAGGTCAACCCATCTGCGCGTTTGGTGAAAGAGCAGCTTTGTGCGCTTGAGCTCGAATATGTCTGGCATACGGGGCAAGGTGATGGCGTCAAACTTTCGGACCCGAACACCGGAGATGAATTGTTTGGCGGGCGCTCGGCGATTGCGCATCTGAAGCGGACTTATAGAAAAACGAAGTAAGACAATCTTTACCGAAATATTGTCCACTCCAGGCTTATCTCAGGGGCTTTTATGACGTCGAAACTTGCAGGATTCGCGCTATCCGCGCTCATACTTTACTTCGCTGTGCACACATTTGCTGGCGATCAGGGGTTGGGCGAATGGAGCGAAATGCAGAATAAGGTTTCGGCGCTGGAGGCGGAACTGGCGACTGTTCACGAAGAAATTGCTAGACTTGAGCGAAATATCAAACGCTTAACGCCCGGAACTGTAGATGCTGACTATGTCGAGGCCCTGGCTCGCGAAAAATTGGCCTTTGTGCGCCCTGACGAAGTGATTCTCGACCGTTAGCGTCAACTGCTTTGCAAATTTGCATAGATTTGGACTGGACGCTGCGTCAACAATCACCATAAATGTACGTAACTGAAGCTGGAGCAGTTACGTATGGGCAACACGACCAAGTCGACTCGCAAGAAAACAACGACACCTTCTAAAGAGGATATGCTGCTTTATTATCGGCAAATGGCTCTTATCCGCCGGTTTGAAGAGAAAGCCGGTCAGTTATACGGCATGGGTGAGATTGCCGGCTTCTGCCATCTCTATATCGGACAGGAAGCTGTCGTGACCGGTGTTCAGGCAGCGCTTATCGAAGGTGATCAGGTTATTACCGGCTATCGTGATCATGGACATATGCTGGCCTGTGACATGGACCCCAAGGGCGTTATGGCCGAGCTAACAGGCCGCTCGGGCGGCTTGTCCGCTGGTAAGGGCGGCTCCATGCACATGTTCTCGCGGGAAAAGAATTTTTATGGCGGTCATGGCATCGTCGGTGCGCAGGTGCCGATTGGGACCGGGCTGGCGTTTGCGAACAAGTATCAGGAGAATGGCAATATCAGTGTTGCCTATTTTGGTGATGGCGCAGCCAATCAAGGGCAGGTGTATGAGGCCTTCAATATGGCCTCGCTTTGGAATTTGCCGATCGTTTATATTATCGAGAACAATCAGTACGCGATGGGAACAAGCGTCGAGCGGGCGTCTGCCGAAGTAGAGCTCTACAAGCGCGGCATCAGCTTTGAAATCAAAGGCGAGCTCGTAGACGGGATGGATGTGTTTTCCGTTCGTGCCGCAGCCCAGAAGGCCGTCAAGCATGCGCGCAGTGGCAAGGGCCCGTACATATTGGAAATGAGCACATACCGCTATCGCGGGCACTCGATGTCTGACCCTGCAAAGTACCGTAAACGCGAGGAGGTTGATGATGTCCGGACGCACCGCGACCCAATCGAGGGGATCAAGACCCAAATCATCGACGCCGGATTTGCTGACGAGGCGGAACTCAAAGCCATCGACAAGGAAATTAAAGCCATTGTCAAAGAAGCTGCCGACTTCTCGCTCGAAAGTCCCGAGCCGGACCCAAGTGAATTGTGGACGGATGTCCTTAAGGAGGTCGTGTAATGTCCATTGATATTCTCATGCCAGCCCTCAGCCCGACTATGGAAGAGGGCACACTCGCCAAATGGCTCAAGGCGGAAGGTGATACGATTTCCTCCGGTGATATTATTGCCGAGATCGAAACAGATAAGGCAACAATGGAAGTTGAAGCTGTCGAAGAGGGTGTTCTGGCGAAGATCCTCGTTGCCGAAGGCACCGAAGGTGTTCTTGTGAATGCCGTCATCGCCGTGCTTGCAGAAGAGGGTGAAGATGCCGGTTCTGTAGAAGCGTCGACTCCGGCCCCCGCTCCAGCGGATAATCCGGCCAGTGAGCCGGTTCAAGAGCCCAATCCGCGCGCCGAGGTTGCGCCTGTGCCGCAGGCGACTGTGGCGCTTGCAGACCCTGCTATTCCTGCCGGAACAAGTTTTACAGAGACAACCGTTAGAGACGCCTTGCGTGATGCGATGGCCGAAGAGATGCGCCGCGATGAAACTGTTTTCGTCATGGGTGAAGAAGTTGCCGAGTACCAGGGCGCTTATAAGGTCACTCGCGAGCTGCTACAGGAGTTCGGCGCGCGCCGTGTTGTCGATACGCCTATTACCGAGCATGGCTTTGCAGGCTTGGGTGTCGGGGCGGCGTTTGGCGGCTTGAAGCCAGTTGTCGAGTTCATGACGTTTAACTTCGCCATGCAGGCGATTGATCACATCATCAATTCCGCGGCTAAGACGCTTTACATGTCAGGCGGCCAGATGGGGTGTCCGATCGTGTTCCGTGGTCCTAATGGCGCAGCGTCCCGTGTGGGCGCGCAACACTCGCAGGATTATGCAGCCTGGTACGGTAATGTGCCTGGTTTGAAAGTGGTTGCGCCTTATGATGCTGCGGACGCAAAAGCGCTGCTTAAGTCGGCCATTCGCGACCCTAACCCGGTTGTCTTCCTTGAGCATGAACTGCTGTATGGCACGAGCTTCGATGTGCCGGACCTTGAGGACTACGTGCTGCCAATCGGCAAAGCTGCGGTAAAACGCGAAGGATCGGATGTTACAATCGTTGCCTATTCCCGCATGGTTGGATTTGCATTGGAAGCCGCCGAGGCGCTTGGAGCTGAAGGCATCTCTGCTGAAGTGGTTGACCTGCGCTCGATCCGGCCGATGGACACCGACACTGTGGTTGAAAGCGTCAAGAAAACGTCACGGCTTGTGACGGCTGAAGAGGGCTGGCGCTTTATGGGAATTGGCGCAGAGCTTGCGGCGACCGTGACCAATGAAGCATTTGACTATCTCGACGCGCCGCCCGCTCGTGTGACGCAGAAGGATGTGCCATTGCCATATGCGGGCAACCTTGAAGCGATGAGTCTTCCAAATACAGATGATATCATCGCTGCTTGCCGTGCTGTATGTGAGGGGATGTAAGTCATGCCAATTAACATCACAATGCCCGCACTTAGCCCAACTATGGAAGAAGGCACGCTTGCCAAATGGCTCGTCAAAGAAGGCGACGAAATCAGCTCAGGTGATCTGATTGCCGAGATCGAGACCGATAAGGCAACGATGGAAGTCGAAGCTGTAGACGAAGGCATCGTTGCAAAAATTCTGGTCGCTGAAGGGACTGAAGGCGTTGCCGTCAATGCGGTGATCGCCGTTCTCGCGGAAGACGGTGAAGATGTCGGTTCCGTCGAAGCTGCGCCGGCCGCAAGTGCGCCTGCGCCAAAGCCCGCTGCTGAGCCATCTCCGCAAACAGCAACGGCGCCAGCGCCTACACCGGCAGCGACCCCGGCGCCAAAGCCGGCTGCTGCTGCTGCGCCTATGGCATCGACACCCGTATCTGGCACGCGGATCAAAGCAAGCCCGTTGGCCAAGCGATTGGCGGCGATGAAGGGGATTGATCTTTCCGGACTGACGGGCTCGGGCCCACATGGCCGTATCGTCAAAAAGGATGTTGAGTCGGCTCAGCCCGGATCACGCGCGGTTGCAACGACAAGCGGCGGCGTTCCGGCCAGCCCTGACGGGTTGATCCTGCCGCAATTGCTTGATGACCGTGTTTACGATCCCGATAGCTATGAGCTTGTTCCGCTCGACGGGATGCGCCGTACTGTGGCGCGCCGCCTGACTGAGAGTTTCATGCAGGTGCCACATTTCCCGCTGACGATGGATTTGCGTTTGGACAAATTGTTGAACGCTCGCAAAGGCATCAATGGCGCTGCGCGTGAAGGGGTGAAGGTCTCGGTCAATGATATGTTGATCAAAGCGAGCGCATTGGCGCTGATGGACGAGCCCGATTGCAACGCGTCCTATAGCGATGAAGGCATTGCCTATCACAATGGTGCGCATATCTCCGTCGCTGTGGCGATTGATGGCGGATTGATCACGCCTGTGATTCGCAACGCGCATCTGAAGGGCCTCGCCGAGATTTCCGCCGAGATGAAAGACCTTGCCACGCGCGCGCGTGAGCGGAAGCTCAAGCCGCAGGAATATATGGGCGGCACGTTCAGCCTGTCCAATCTAGGCATGTTCGGCATCAAGAGTTTTGGGTCGATCATCAATCCACCTGAGGGGATGATTATGTCGGTTGGCGCAGGTGAGAAGAAACCTGTTGTTGGCGAAAATGATGAGCTGGTCGTGGCGACCGTGATGAGCGTGACGCTGACATGTGACCACCGCGTCATCGGCGGCGCTGAAGGCTCGAAATGGCTCGCTGCTTTCAAACGCTATGTCGAGCAGCCAGAGGCTATGTTGCTTTAGGCTCTGACCTTTCTATTTAGAGGAGGCCAGACGGATGGCTGAAACAAATTTTGATCTTATCGTCATCGGTTCTGGCCCCGGCGGATATGTAACGGCCATTCGAGCGAGCCAACTTGGCATGAAGACGGCTGTTGTCGAGCGCGCTGAAATTGGCGGGGTTTGTCTGAACTGGGGCTGTATTCCGACCAAGGCGCTATTGCGTTC
>CAZXXY010000014.1:0-35941 GCA_964644755.1 uncultured Hyphomonas sp.
CTGGCATTCATGAGCGGGCATGTCGAAGCGGGCCTCGCGCTGTACAAAGCGGGTGAAGCTGAGATGGCCTCAAAGCATTTGCTACACCCCGTCTCAGAGACCCATGCAGCCGAGCGTGAAGGACTTGACCAACTGGGTTTCCAAGCGAGCTTGTTTGAAGAGGTTTCCGTGGCTTTGGACCAAGGCAAGTCGGCCGACGAGATTAAACCGCAACTTGCGGCAGCTGAGGCAAACCTTGCGGCGGTTACAGCCGCTGCGGCGGGGGATACCAAAGATGTTCTGGAGTTTTTGCTCCAAACAATTTCAGACGAATACGCTGTGGGCGTTCCAGCCGACACCATTTCCGATGCAGGTGAGTATCAAGATGCATATGGCTTTGCCGTCGTTGCGAGGCAAAGAGCGACATCACTTGAGGGGCCTGCAGGACGAGCCGTGAGAGAGCAGTTAGATGAGCTTATTACCTTATGGCCAAATGGTCCGGTTCCGGTTGAAACACCTCCATCTGCCTCCGCGATTGCCGGACAGGTTGGTTTGATCCGACTAGAACTTTCCGGCGTTCAGTAGCTGCGTCGGGGATGTTTCTTACCATTGGCAACGTGCTGTCAGCTTCGGATTTGGCGGAGCTACATGGCGAGATCCAGAGGCTAAACTGGCACGATGGAAAAACGACCGCCGGTAGCCGCGCGCGATCTGTGAAACGGAACGAACAAGCGGACCTGTCGAGTCCCGCAGGCCAAAAGCTTCTGGAAAAGGTCTCAAAAGCACTCCGCGAACAACCGGTCTTTCAAGCAGCCGCACGACCGCGAAAATATTCCAAATTCTTGTTGAGCCGGACGGGTGAAGATGGCGGATATGGTCGACATATCGACAATGCCATAATGGGTAAATCAGCCAAACGGTTGCGATCCGATCTTTCATTTACACTGTTTCTGAGTGATCCGGCGGAATATGAAGGCGGTGAGCTTGAACTCGAATTCCCCGCCGGAACTCAATCCATTAAATTAGCGTCGGGGGATATGGTGCTTTATCCGTCAACGCTTATCCATGAGGTCAAACCAGTTACTTCGGGAGAGCGCATTGTAATCGTTGGATGGATTGAAAGTGCTGTGCGCGATCCTTCCAAGCGGGAAGTGCTATTTGATCTTGATCGCGTACGCTTGGCGCTTTCGGAGGAACAGCTTGATATGGAAGCTAGGCTTGTTCTCGATAAAGTCTACTCCAATCTGTTGCGACTTTGGGACGGATCATGACAAGATTAAACCTGAATAGAGATCCCAACCGAGGATGACTGAAATGATACGCTATCTTAAACGCCCAATAGCCGCCTGCCTCGTCAGTCTCCTGATCGCATGCACGCCTTCTTCTGTCGAAGGCAATGATGAGACGCGCAAAGCAGCGCAAGCAGATAGCGTGCCGCAAGCTACCGGTTTGATTCCCTATGAAAGCTTCACGCTCGACAATGGGCTGAAGGTCATCTTCCACATAGATCGATCTGATCCGGTGGTTGCTGTATCCCTGACGGCACATGTCGGCTCGGCGCGGGAACTGCCAGGGCGAACCGGCTTTGCGCACTTGTTCGAGCATTTGCTGTTTCTGGAGTCCGAAAATCTTGGCAAAGGCGGGTTGGATCGCTTAAGCGCCCGGATTGGTGGATCAGGCGCAAATGGCTCAACGAGTCGCGATCGCACGAATTATCTTCAAACCGTTCCGAACAACGCACTGGAAAAAATGCTGTGGGCGGAAGCGGACAAACTGGGCTGGTTTATCAATACTGTAACAGAGCAAGTGCTGGCCAAGGAAAAACAGGTTGTCAAAAACGAAAAGCGGCAAGGCGTCGATAACAGGCCCTACGGACATTTGTTCTCGGTGCTTGGGAGCAATATGTATCCCGCCGATCATCCTTATAACTGGCAGGTGATCGGATCCCTCGAAGACTTGCAAGCGGCGACACTGGACGACGTAAAAACGTTTTTCCGCAACTGGTATACGCCAAACAATGTGACATTGGTCGTCGCTGGTGACTTCGATCTCGATCAAGCGCGTGAGTGGACGCAGCGATACTTCGCCGAGATTCCCCGTGGTCCCGAAATTGCGCCGCTCGAAGCGCGACCGGCGCAACTATCAGAGAGTAAATTCCTGTTTCATGAGGATAATTTCGCCGAGCAACCGCTATTGGCAATGAGTTGGCCTGCCGTTGAGCAGTACCATCCCGACAGCTATGCACTGGATGTCCTGAGTTCGATCCTCGCTGATGGAAAGCGCGCGCCGCTCAACGAAGTCCTGATTGACGAGCAACAGATCACGGCCAGCGTCCAGGCGTTTAATTCCACGAGCGAACTGGCGGGAGAAACAGTTCTTATCGTTACGGCTTTCGAGGGAACGGACCTCGACACAGTCCGTGCGGCAATCAATGATGGCTTTGCAAGGTTCGAGGAGAATGGCGTGTCGGAAGCTGCGCTGAACCGTGTGAAGATCGAGCAGGAAGTCGCCTTCTATGAGGGACTTGGCAGCGTGCTTGGAAAGGGGGCCAGCCTCGCCCAATATGGCATATTTGCCAGTGATCCAGGTTTTGTTGATGAGGATTTGGCGCGCTTGCAGGCCGTGACAGCAGATGATGTCATGCGGGTTTACAGAAAATATATCAAGGATCAGCCCTTCATTGCAGCAAGCTTTGTCCCGCGTGGTCAAGTTGATCTCGCCGTGGACAACTCAACGAAAGCCGCTGTGGTTGAAGAGAAAATTGTTCAAGGCGCCGAGGAAGGCTTTGATGCAAGTGTCGAAGGGACCTATGAGCTGACGCCGTCGGAAATTGATCGTAGTGTGGAGCCGCCTGCGGGGGCAAATCCCGTGCTCGCGACACCTGATATTTGGGAAACGGAACTCGAAAATGGGCTGAAAGTACTCGGCATCGAAGACAATGAGCTCCCACTTGTTGAGTTCCGCTTATCGATCCGTGGGGGACACCTGCTTGACACCATCGACAAGAATGGCGCTGCCAATCTCGTTGCTCAAATGATGACGCGCGGAACCAGGACCCGCACAGCCGCCGAATTACAAGAAGCCATCGCCGACCTTGGTGCCGAGATCAATGCGGGCGTCAATCAGGATACTCTCGTTATCAGTGGTCAAGCATTGGCGCGGAATTTCACCCAAGTGACAGATTTGCTTCATGAAATACTGACCGAACCCCGTTGGGACGAATTCGAGTTCAGTCTTGCAAAGAATGAAGCACTGGACGCAATTGTCGCTGGCAGAGCAAACCCGAATTCATTGGGCGCGCGCAGCTTGGCCTACGTCACTTATGGCCCTGAGGATATTCGCGCGCACTCTGTTCTTGGCAGTCAGACAAGCGTCGAAAATCTAACCATAGAAGACCTGCAAGCCTTCTTTGCGGTCAATATTTCGCCGCAGGTTGCGAGCTTTCACATTGTGGGGGATGTCGCAGAAGAGGCGGTCATAGAAGCATTGTCGGATATCGCCGAAACTTGGCGGGTTGATGCGCCTGCGACAAGGGCGGTCGCGCAAGCCAGGACGCCGGCAGAGGCAGCCTTGTACTTCTATGATGTCCCTGGTGCCAAACAGTCTATCTTTAATTTCAGCCATTCGGGTCCCATGCGGACGGATGAAGATTTTTATCCTGCGACTGTAGCAAATTACATATTGGGCGGCGGCGGTTTCGCGTCTCGACTGACGCAGGAATTGCGCGAGTCAAAAGGATATACATACGGTATATTTTCGAATTTCAGCGGAAACGAAACCGAGGGGGAGTTCAGTATCTATAGTCAGGTCCGCACCAATGTGACGTTTGAGGCAACCGCACTGATCCGCGATATTCTGGAGGCATACTCGGAGACGTACAGCGCGGATGATCTGGCGACGACGAAGAGCTTCTTTATCAACAGTAAGGCGCGAACCTTCGAGTCCTATCGGGCAAAGCTAGGTCTTTTAGACAATATTGATCGCTACAATTTGCCCTATGACTATGTTGTCCGCGAGAATGAAATCGTATCTGCGATGAACGCAGAAGATATCCGTCGTCTCGCGGAGACCTATGTCCGGCCAGACCAGATGAACTATGTCATTGTTGGGGATGCCGCCACCCAACTCGAAGGGCTGAATCGATTAGGCATCGGCGACATTCAAACCATCAACACTGAAGTTGATGCGCTCAGCCAATAGCGCACACCGCATTACTTTCTGCCACGGCTAGGGGAATGATGATCGTTATGACCTCGCCCGATTGCGCGGGCGTTTGCCTTATAGGGCCAGTAAATAGCAACAGAGTCAGCAGTAGGGGTCTAAGGAGATTCCAAATCATTTTGGTATCAGAACAAATTTTTAACCCTTTGTTAAGATAAATATTTGCCTCAGAGCATATAACGGGTGGGTTCCTATTTGCGTTTGACCTAGAATTGCGGCGATGACACACGACACCTCCCTTGAGACAAGGCTAGTTGCGTATGACCGCATGGCTAAGGCGCTCGAAATCCTTGGTGATACATGGCGCGAATGGCCCGACCTTAGAAATTGTGCGGCCAGTCTCGGTTTGTCTCCAAGTCATTTTCAGCGTGAGTTCAGCCATTGGGCTGGCCTGTCGCCACGGCAATATCAGGCCGCCCTTGCACATGGGGAAGCAGGTGACTTACTCCGCGCAGGCGCAAGCGTAATGGAAGCCACATATGAAACCGGACTGTCAGCTCCAAGCCGCTTGCATGATCTGTTCATCGCGCATGAAGGTCTAAGCCCGGGTGAGGCCAAGTCTGGCGCCGCCGGAAAAACACTCAGCATTGGGTGTGCACCAACGCCTTTTGGCCAAGGTGTCTGGCTCACCTCACATAGAGGTCTTGTTGCCCTTGGCTTTATCGATGAGGGCGCACCGGCCCGCACCGGCTTCGAGCATCAGGGCAGGGGCGAGCAGGACGCTTTTGCTAATCTTATGGGCCGTTACCCCGCCGCAGAATTCGTCAGGGATGACGCCGAAGCGGCGCGTTGGGCGAAACGTGCATTTGAGAGGGATGAGCCATTGCCGCTGGTTCTCTACGGGACACCCTTTCGTAGGCAGGTCTGGCGTGGTCTGCTTGATATTCCATTCGGCCAGACAGAAACATATGGCGCGCTGTCAGCACGTATTGGCCGTCCGAAGGCCCAGCGTGCAACAGGCGCTGCTGTCGGGGCAAACCCATTGAGTTGGTTCATTCCCTGCCACCGCGCCTTGTCGTCTAGCGGCAAGCTCCATAACTACCATTGGGGCATAAACCGCAAGCGTAGTATGTTGACCTATGAACGGGTTCGTGCGCTGTAAGTGGCGTATCAACATCATTGGAGTATTCAATGTCAGGGTCACTGACCATCGCCATCATCGTATCGGGTTTCCTACTTTGGAGCCTATACCTGTACTATCAATATCGCGTGGCCAAAGCGGAAGCGACCGACACATTTGCCGCCTATAAAGAGGATGGCACGCTCGCAGCGCATGTCAGCTCCGAAGATTATTCTGATATGTATCTAAAAACCGAGGGGCCACGGTTTGGCAGTTATCTGTTCGTAACCGCGTTGGTGGTCGCCGCCAGTATTTTAATTGTCCTGCGCCTGTTCAATTTAATATGGAATTTCGTCTGGCTCCGAACCGGAAAACTCGGCTGGTTCGATGTTGGAGAATTGCCGCACTCATTAGCAACCGTATTCCTCTATGTAGGCATAATGTTTGTAACAATGTGGTTCTCCATGCAGCACTATCACAAGACCGCTCCGGGCCAATTGCGCAACGAGATAAAGCGCCTGAACGAAAGTGCGCAGACCGATGACAAACTATAAGAACAAAACGATAGCAATTACCGGAGGTGCTACTGGAATAGGGTTCGCGCTGGCAAAGGGGTTCGGTTCGGAAGGCGCGAACATTGTTATTGGAGAGCCTCGGCAAAACCGGCTTGATGAAGCTATTTCCAAATTGACAGCCAACGGGGTGAACGCCCTAGCCATGCTTATGGATGTTTCCGATCCTGCCAGTGTGGAAGCTTTTGCCGATTTCGCTTGGAAAGCGTTTGGCCAGGTTGATGTGGCGATCAACAATGCTGGTATAAGTGTTGGCGCGTCTCGCCTCACAGACCTGCCGCTCGAAAAACTCCACCAGATCTTTGGTGTAAACGTCTTCGGCGTCTGGCATGGGTGTGCCACGTTTGGGCGGCGCATGATAGAGCAGGGCACACCTGCTGCCATCTACAATCTGGGATCTGAAAATTCACTGTTTGTCGCGGTTCCGAATTCGGCCGCTTATGTCGCGACCAAGCATGCTGTCCTCGGCATGACCGAAGCGTTCCGTGAAGAGATGCCTGACTATATCAATGTCGGCACAATTTTTCCGGGATTTGTAGCAAGCGAAATGATTCCCCAGCAGGTGGTTAAAGCGGCTATGGATACTGATGAATTTGCTGCGAACGTCATCAAGCAAATCCGCGCTGGCGAGCGCTTTATTGTAACGCATGCCTGCAATCGTGACAGTATCGAGCCGCGCCGCAAAGCCCTCGACGCGGCCTATGATACTTATGCCCCGCGCTATGATGGGGATGACGAATATGATGTCCGCAAACTCATGGTGAAATGGCAGGCCGAGCGATGACCGACGAAATCGTACCAGAGGGCTTCAAGCTCCACAGCCGCGCCTCACCAATGACTGCGCCATGGATGCCGATCTACCGCTTGGACAATGAACGAAGCGTCTATTTAGCAGTTTGGCTCAAAGAGCAGCACTGTAATTCGCGGGGTCTCGTACATGGTGGCTTTATCGCAGCATTGGCCGATAATACCATGGGTTACACTTGCGGGCAGGCAATGAAGGCCGATGGGCGGGCCATTTCGGGACTCGTCACAATTTCCCTGAACGTCGATTATCTCGGCAGCGCAAAACTTGGTCAATGGATGACGTGGGAACCCGAACTTCTAAAATCCGGTGGATCGATCGCGTTTGCAACGGCCCTTATAAAAGCCGATGGTGAAAATATCGCGCGCGCAAATGCGTCTTTCAAGATTATCAGATAGCGCTATATCCCGCGTTCGTCAGCACGGGCAGCATCTTCTTCAAGCTGTTTGAGCAAGTCGTCGTGCAGGCCTTGCGTATCACCGCCGCCAAATACAAACGCGCCTGATGAAAATGTGGTTCCGAAGGTCTGCGCTGCGATGGCTGTTTGGGCAACACCTGAGAGAAAGTCGCGATCTGTCAAGCTTTCGAGGGGGTGAACAAATACCGACCACAATTGGCCGTTCCCAATTGCATACCTCGCGTCAAGAACGGCATCAAAATTGGCCTGCAAGGTCCGCATTAGAAGCTCTGGCGGAATGCCATCAATTCCGACGATTGGCGTCAGAACCCGCATCCGGTTGGCCGTCTCGTCGAAAACCAGGTTCAATGGTTGGCCATTGACGGAGAAAGCAAAGCCATTGCCGACAGCTCTCGCCTCCGGGTCAATCCGCTGGACCAGCGCAGCAAGACGGTCGCCGGTCATCAGACCAAATCCATCCTGATCGGAAAAATTGTCATCTGATGGCGCGTCAAGCGGCGGCGGAAAATCTTGCTGTGCCATGGCAGCAGGTAGCATCCCCCATGAACACAGGGAGAACACGGCGGACACAATCAGTTTCGAACCATTCATAACAACATTACCTTTGCGATTCATCGACGACTATCAATCTACTTCGTAGAGCAAATGTCTAGGGCCTTGATGATGTTGTGATCGAAAGTTGTTTAGCGGGAACACAGTTCTGGGTTTTCCGTGCAAACGCCAATCGTCGCTTCGATCCAGTCAAGATACCCAGCAAGATTGGTGTATCGTGCATTGTAGTCGCCAGAGCAAAATTTCCCGGTACTGCGGTTTTGTTCAACAACAGAAAGAACGCCTATGACCTTCGATCCACCATCGGCCTCATCAATGAGGAGCGGACCGCCACTGTCACCAATGCATGGACCCGAATTCTCAGTGCTCGACACGGTGATGGCCGCTGGTCCACTCGACACCAAGTTCAAGTCGGCTTGCAAAAGAGTATTTGACAGTTCGCCCCGGTCGAAACTGGTAAGTCCCCAGCCCGCCATACGTGCGTTCGGATAGTTTACCGGAACAAGCGCGCGGTCTGTAGCGCCAAACCGAGCAATGGGTACATCTGTCAATGTTGCGGCGGTTTCATCGCTAACACCGATCAGTGCCACATCATTGGAGTACTGACCACTCGCGCCGCCATAAGCAGAATGGCAAAGCGAAGCAGTTGCTTCAAACACCAGCGCACGCGGGTCTTTCAGGCTGCTTTCAGTCGCAATAAGCCGAATTTCATCATAGGTATCATCGAGACAATGGGAGGCCGTAATGAACCAGTTATTGGCGATGCGCGTCGCGCCGCAATGCCCACTTGATACGCTGCCCGATGCCAAAATTCGTCTCGGTTCCATTTTTACAATGCCGGGGAAACTGTCTGTTGTAATCTCGGTGCCGTTAACGGCCTGAGGGGCGACCGTCGCCGCGACAACATCAGCATTTGCTATTTCGGCCAGCGTCATCGTCTCTTCGCTACTCGGAGCACAACGAGCCGCATTAATTGCTAGCAGATTGTCTATTCCGGCATACTCGGACACTTCCTGCACAGTTTCGGGTTCGTTATCCACGGATGCAGAGTTTTCGTCGGCCACAGGCTCAGCTTCGCCTGTAGAGGTTTCGGTCGCCGGCGTCTCGGGAATTGGCTCGGTTGCGGGGATCGTGCTGACACTATCTTGCGGGGCCGGCCCGGTTTGAGAAGGCGCTGACGCAGTATCCTCTGCCTCGGTAAAGCCGGGGAATTTCACCGAATCACATGCACCGAGTGCGAGACTTGCGAAAATGGTGAGCATTAAGCTCTTTTTAAACGACATCCGGCTTTCTCCTTGTCTAACGAAGCCAATCAAAGAGGCCACAGATAGATACGTCAATCAAAAATAGTGGCCGTTCTGTGACCTTCAAGATTATCCGCTCCCACAAGACCTTGCTGTTGCCACATTCAATAGTAAGGTCACTGGCAGTCAAATGAATGGAGATAACGCGCATGAAACACTTGTTGATGAGTATGGCGGTGATGGGCTTTGCAGCCAGTTCCGTTGCGCAAGAAGGCGGCGCGTCACCCGAAATGGATGCGGCCCTCGCAGCGGGATGGAAAGCCGCTTTTACCTGCTCCGGCCTATTCACCTCTGGCGTTCCGTTAGCAACAATCGAACAGAATGAGCTCGACGGGATTTATCCGGATTTCCAGATTGCTTATGACGAACTTTCTGATGCAAGTGTTGATCGCGTGAATAAGACCGTGTCCGTTGATTGGTCACCGACCTTGCCGCCCCGCATTGCTGTATGGCGTGCCGGATTTGGCTGCACTCAGTTGCCAATAGGTGCCCCGCTGGAGTTCGCAGATACGCTTGGCGACATTACCAACTGGCCAGAAAACAACGGTCCAGACCGCGCGCGCGCAATTGGAGACAATGCCCGAATCCAGCAAGATCGCGGCTTCTATGGCTCGCTTGAGGTGCCGCTCTCTTTTGCTTTTGACGGTCAGACTTACGGTGAAGGAACGCGCACAAGCGCTGTCGTTATTTTGTCGAAAGGAGAGGTTGTTGGGGAGAAATATGCACGCGGGATCAGTGCGTTAACACCGCAACGCACATGGTCTGTTGCAAAAAGCGTGTCTGTGTCAGCGATAGGCGCGGCTGTCTATGCAGGTTTGTTCGACTATAAAGGTCGGACCGCACTGGAAGCGTGGGAAACACCCGGCGACCCGAGACAGGCGATCACGACAGAGCACCTGTTACAAATGGCCAGCGGGTTGGATTCGGGTGCACGCGGCAACCGTACGGATCGACTATATTTCGGCGGTGGACGGCTTATCGACCATGCTTTGGGCCAATCTCTCGAAGCCGCTCCGGGGAAAAGATGGAAATATGCCAACAATGACACATTGTTAGCTATGCGTACGCTCCGCGAGCGTCTTGATGATGACGCGCTCTACGCCAGATTGCCTTATGAAATGCTCCTCTGGAAAATCGGCGCTACGCACACAACGCTGGAGACGGACTGGAATGGAGACTATCTCTCCTCGAGCCAAATCTGGACGACGGCCCGCGACATGGCCCGCCTGGGGCAACTTTATCTGCAAGATGGTATTTGGGATGGCGAAAGGATTCTCCCGGTCGGCTGGTCGCGCTTTGTGTCGTCACCGGCACCAGCGCAACCGGGCAATCGCGATGGCTACGGCTATGGAGCGCAGTTCTGGCTGATGAACAATGTTGAAGGTGTTCCGGAAGACACATATGCGGCGCTTGGCAATCGCGGTCAATCAATCGTCATAGTGCCATCACGAGATGTCGTGATCGTTCGGCGCGGATTTGACGTTAATGGTGGCACACGGTTTGATCTAAACACTTTTACCAGCACCGTTCTCAGGGCCGTCTCTGTTATGGAAGCAGAGCGCGCAGAAGCAGACAGGATTGCGGCAGCGGCGGCTGCCGAAGAGCGCGCCTTAAGTGAAGCGGCGAGCCGCTAATGGGTCGCTAGCTGTTCGCCCGTCTCAGCGTCATAGATTGCTGTGATTTTCATGGCACTTCTATTGCCGCCGCCTTCGCCAAGGCCGGACGCTTCAAATGCATTGGACGTCTCGTGAATATAGGTATTCCCGTCCGGTCCCCGTGCACAGGTGGCCGTCGAGTCAGCCGACTTGATTTTAGCAACAACGTAAATTGTAACCGGCTTGGTTAGCCGCCGCTCATAACTCAGTATCGCTGGATCTTCGCGTGACACAACGATCGTTGTCAGACTTCGCTTTGACATTTTTTTTGTCGGCCCATCCGCATCCTCGGGTATTCCGGGCTGGAACTGGTACGATATTGTGTCGGCAGTTTCATCGACGATTTCAACATCATCGGGCTCGGGCGGCGTTGAAATCAGACTAGAGCACCAAATGCCGTCTTCAATCGAAGACTCAATGCCTGCGAGCGCCCCGAATGAGCTTCCGGGGCGATCAGGATTGATAAGATGCGCTGGCGTGATCTGCTTGAATTCAGGAGCACTGAGATCGACACGGGCATAGCCTGTGCGCGTTTCGCCATCTTCACCTGTATCCGTTGATGTTCTCTCCACATCGAATGTAAACGCCGGGACGGCATCGTTCTCGGCAATTGCAATGCGCAATGGCTCTGGCAATTCATTCTGCGCTGCCCCGAAAGTGGGGATAGCAAGCAACAGTGTTGTCGCGAAAAAATAGCGCATAAGGCACTCCCTGTCTTTGCGGCTTCTACGAAACGCGAAACGTGCCTATCATACAAGGGCACTTTTCATATCTTTCGTAAGTTTAACGTGGGGCGCTGTCACTCAGAAGTGGCTGATCCGTTGAGGGGAGGGAAGGAACGGCAATGACATCAAGCAAAAGCTCGGTCCTTGGCCCCTGTTTCGAGAGCTGGTTTGAGGCACGAGACTGGCAACCAAGACCCCACCAACTCGCCCTGACCGAGCGCTCCCTCGCAGGCGGCAGCACACTATTGATAGCGCCGACAGGTGGCGGGAAGACCCTCGCTGGTTTTCTGGCCAGCCTAATCGATCTTGAGGCCGGAACACCGCGGAAGCGGCCTGCTCTGCATACGCTCTATATTTCTCCACTCAAAGCACTTGCGGTGGACGTCCAGCGTAATCTTATGACGCCGGTGGAGGAGATGGGGCTGGACATAGCGATCGAAACACGCACCGGCGACACGCCTCAGCACAAGCGCCAAAGGCAGAGGAAAACTCCGCCAGATATCCTGCTGACCACGCCCGAACAACTGGCCCTGTTTATCGCCTCAGACCACGCCGACGCATTCTTCGCGGATCTACAATACGTCATCATAGATGAAGTTCATGCTCTGGCATCGCAAAAACGCGGCGACCTCTTATGCCTGGGGCTCGCATCTCTAGCCAAATGGGCTCCTGCATGTCGATTTGTTGGACTCTCCGCAACAGTCAAGTCTCCGCTGAAGCTGGCAAAATGGCTGAGCCCAGAGGCCGAGGTGCTCGAAGTGAACGAACATGTTCAGGCGAAGATCCGCATCATGGAAAGCAGTGCCCGTGTCCCGTGGTCTGGTCATTCGGGAAGGTTCGCGGCTCCTGAAATCTACCAAGCTATTCGTCGCGCCAAGCTCGCACTCGTCTTCGTCAATACGAGATCGCAAGCTGAGTTTATGTTTCAGGAGCTCTGGCACCTGAACGAGGACAATTTGGCCATTGGTCTTCATCACGGCTCATTGGCAAAAGAGCAACGCCGCAAAGTCGAGCGCGCGATGGCCGAAGGGATCATGCAAGCTGTGGTCTGCACCTCAACGCTCGACCTCGGAATAGACTGGGGCGATGTTGATCTGGTCATCCAGCTTGGCGCCCCAAAAGGCGCAGCGAGACTGGTCCAACGCATCGGCCGGGCAAACCATCGCATGGATGAAGCTAGCAACGCCTTGCTTGTGCCGACCAACCGTTTTGAAGTCCTCGAATGCCGCGCCGCAATGGGAGCGGTCCTTGCGGGCGAACTCGATGGCGAACCACAGAATACCGGAGCCTTGGATGTCTTGGCACAGCACATTATGGGACGTGCGTGCGGAACAGGGTTTCGTCTTGAGGCGCTTTTTGAGGAAGTACGCCACGCGGCGCCATATCGTAATCTGGATTGGGAAACCTGGGAGCGCGTAGTGGATTTCGTTGCGACCGGCGGTTATTCCCTTCGGACCTATGATAATTTCAAGCGTATTGTTAGGAGGCCGGACGGCCTCTGGGTGGCCCGAACAGCGCGTAACAAGCAGCTGCACCGAATGAATATCGGAACAATCATTGAGAGCGGACATTTGAATGTCCGGCTTGCACGTTCAGGCAAAGGCGGGCGCGGAGGACGCAAACCAATGCAGGCAGGGCGTAAATTGGGTGAGATCGAGGAGTACTTCATTGAAGGACTGACGCCCGGTGACACTTTCCTATTTGCAGGCGAAATACTGCGTCTCATCAGCGTCGAGGGGGAAGATGCACTGGTCGTGCGGACCAGCGATACCAAGCCAGCTATTCCTGCCTACAATGGCGGCAAGTTTCCATTGTCGACATTCCTCGCCGAACGCGTTCGCAAGATTATTCATACGCCCGATGAATGGGACAAGTTACCAGAACAGGTGCGCGAGTGGCTTGAAATACAGACGCAGCGCTCGACCATCCCGCCTTCGGACCATTTGCTCATCGAGACATTCCCGCGCGCTGAGAGGTATTATCTCGTCTGTTACCCGTTCGAGGGGCGTCTTGCCCATCAGACACTTGGAATGTTGTTGACGCGCCGCTTGGAGCGCGCCGGAGCCAAACCCCTGGGCTTTGTTGCTTCAGAGTACGCTTTGGCAGTCTGGGGACTGGGGGACATGTCGGACGTTGATATGGAGGACCTGTTCCATGCCGATATGCTCGGTGACGACCTTGATGCGTGGTTGAATGAAAGCGCCTTGATGAAGCGCACATTCAGAGCATGTGCACAAATTTCAGGTCTGGTCGCCAAACGGATGCCGGGAAACGAAAAGACAGGGCGGCAAGTAACCTTTTCAACAGATCTGATCTACAATGTCCTGCGGAGCCATCAACCAGATCATCTCCTGCTTCAGGCAACTCGCGCCGATGCTGCAAGCGGTATGCTTGATATTCGCCGGCTTGCAGACATGCTCAAACGCACATCAGGCAAACTGGTGCACAAAGCCTTGCCAAAGATCAGCCCATTCGCAGTTCCTGTTATGCTCGAAGTTGGACGCGAACCCGTTTTGGGCGCAAGCGCCAGCGAAGCAATTCTTAGAGAGGCTGAAGTGAGCCTCGTCGAAGATGCTATGAATTAGAGCTCGGTCAGTTTTACTTTCTGCGCGCGTGGTCGGGTGGTGCCTTCGCCCTCGGGATGGACAATCCGCATAGTGAAATGCCCTTGAGAATGCCCGTGCGGGTTCAACCAGTTGTCGGTGCCAGGGTCTTTATGGGAGACAATTGCCCGCCACGATCCGTCCTCTTTTGTTTTCAGTGTTGATTTATTGAACTTCTGATTTCCGCCAGGGCCCTCAATGGATTGCAGCCAGCCATTCATGATGTGAACAATGGCATAGCCGCCACGTAAGTCGTCGCCTTCAAAAACAAGTGCTTCGTCTTCGGCAATATCAAACCAACCACCAAAGTATACATTGTAGACTGAAGGATAGTAGATCCCGACAATAGATGGATCAAACTCTACAGGTGGCTCCATCGAGTTTGCCGGATTTGCGCGCATTCTGGCGAGGCCAAAAGTTGCGTCAACGACAATTGTGAAGAAGTCGGCGGCGGCATCTGTGCGCTTTGCGAATTCTGCTTCTGAGTAAATTTCCGGGGCGGCCGCTGCATCCAACCGGCGAATGTCGAAATCGCGTGGGCGCTTCTCGATCGGCACATCATTAAAGAACTGGCGCATCAAAAACATGTGCGCGCTATCATTTAGTTCGATCCAGTTCTTGGCGTCTGCGGGGCGTTCTTTTGAGAGAATGAGGGAGAATGCACCGTCGGGGCCGATCTCCATCTGATCAGGGGTCAATTCGCCCGCGACATTGTTCCAGCCAAGGGGGCCGCGTCCATAGACAGTGAAGGTCTGCGCAGCGCAGCCGGACAGATTGCCGTAAACTTCATAAACATAGTCCGGCGAGACTGGCGCGCTGTCATACCTAGCATCCGGATTATCACCGAGGACTTTACGCCCCGAGGCCATCCAGTTTGTGAAAGCCGGCTCACGCGGGTTTCCTTTTTCAATGTGGATTTCAGCGGCCAGTGAAAACGTCTGCGCCAGCGCGCGCATGCCTTCAGCCCGGTCAACCTCGTTTAGCCCCATTTCCTCAGAATAGACCCGGCTGGTCGCCTCTGACATGGCCTTGAGGAGTTTCTCCCATGCAGCGCGCGCGCCATGATCATCATCAAGCTTTAGCGGCGTTGCAGCTTTTGAAGCGGCGGTCGGGTCAATTTGCATAGCGTTTCCTTATATCAAAGATAGGAATGAAAGCGGTTGCGGTAGTCGGCAAATAATGACCCATGAATGGCTTCACTTAAGCCAAAATCTTCCGGTGTATATTTATGAACACCGTATTTGTTTCGTGGGCGGTTGTGCAGATAGTTCATCATTGCTGATTTAGAGTTTTCAGGCAGATCCCGACCGAAATGCGCATGCACATTTTCAATCACCGTCTGAGGGGAGGCCAGAAAATCCTTGAAGGCAACATCATAGAAGCGGTCTTCAAACTGAGGGTTTGCGTTTCGGAAATCCGTGGCGCGCTGCGTGATCTCGACAATGTAGCGCGCATCATCATCGGCATGTCTTTGTGTGTACATATGGTCCGTCCACCCGGAGCGAGCCGTATGAAATAAGCTGGCAACCGACGCGATTACCTCCATCGGCTCGCGGTGCGTGTGAACGAGACATGCATCGGGATAGGCGTCCAGAAGGCTTCCGAGATAGGCAGAATGTCGCGGCGATTTTAAAATCCAATTCCGGTCAGGCGTCGTCGCTTGGAAATAGCGAAGTCCACGTTTGTGCCAGTCATAGGTGCTTTTAGCATCCGCCTTCAACAAGGCCTCACGAAAGCTCGGCAGCCATGCGAACACAGAGAATTGCTCTGACGCTATGTCTAAAATGTTCAGCCCAACACATTCGGTCGGGATAAACGGATCAAAATAGTGTATCGCCGAAAAGCCGGGCATCAGGCGGTCCATGCGCGCCATGTTTTTACCGAGCTTTGTGATGCGTTTATCATTGTGGGGATCGGTAATTTCGTGCGCGAGGGCGTAGTCACGGCATTCCCATGTCAGCGGCGCGCGCAGGCGCGGATCGGCAGCGAGCGTTTCGTAAAGAATAGTCGTACCCGTGCGTGGCATGCCTAGAATGATAAGCGGGGCTTTTATGTCAGCTTTGGCGGCAACGGGGTTTGCCTTCTCCCAGGCGACAACTGTCAGCCGGCTGGCCAATGCCGATACGATCATCCCGCCTATGACCATGCGGCCCAGCTGGTTCAGTTGCGCCTCATGCTCCAGCCCCCATAAGAGCGGCTCCAGCCCAACCATATAGCTGTCATTGCCATAGTCTGACTGGCCGCTCATTTCTTCTGCGTCCGCCTTGACCGACGCGATTGTCAGTTCTGGCCTGACATAGCCAAAGGTTTTCAGCCTCCGCCCGATCCAGTTGATGGCCGCTGCGCCCGGTGGACGTTTCGCAATCTTGGGAACTGAAGGAGGCTCGGAAGGGGGCATAGCTTAGATGTAATCGGCAAACTTGGTGACATAATCGCGAAACAATGGCTCGTATTCTTCTTCAGTGAATCCAAATTGTTCCGGGCTGTATTTGTGTTTGCCAAATTTTTCCCGCGGGCGGTTCTTGATATAGTCCGACATGGCTTTGTACCCCTCATCGGTAAGGGGGCGCTCAAAATGTGTGTGGATGCGCTCGATAACTTTCATCGGATCAGAGATAAACTCCTTGAAGGCGATGTCGACAAAGCGCGAGTTTTCTTCGGTATCATTGGCGCGGAAGGCGAGGGCGCGGCGGATAAACTCTAGATAATAGTGCGCGTCTGATCTTGCCCGTTCGGGAGAGTTAGGCGTATCGGTCCACCCCGATCGCGACACGCGGTATAGGTTTGCAACCGAGGAGATCACCTGCATCGGGTTGCGGTGATTGTGGATAAAGCGCGCGTCCGGATAAATTTTCACGAGCGTATCCAAATAACCGGTATGCATCGGTGTTTTCAGTATCCAGGACTTGCCTGGCTGGGTCGATTGCAAATACCGCAAGCCCCGCCGGTGCCAGTCATAAGCCGTTGAAAAATCATTCTTCAAAAGGAAGTCGCGATATGTCGGCATCCACGTCAACGCAGAAAACTGCTCGCTTGCCATATCCAGCAAGGTCAGACCGATACATTCGGTAGGGATAAACGGTCCAAAATGGTGAATGGCCGTAAAGCCGGGCATGAGCCGATCAACCTGCAACATTTGTTTGCCAAGCTTGATCAGGCGCGGGTCTTCTTCTGGCGGATGGCTGACCGTGTGGGCCAGAGCATAGTCGCGGCATTCCCATGTCAAAGGTGCGCGCTTGGCCGGGTCGGCAGCCAGAGTTTCGTACAGGATCGAGGTGCCTGTTCGGGGCAAGCCGATCACCATCATGGGAGCGACAATAGGGGCCTCGGCAGCGGCTGGATTTGCCTTCTCCCATGCCACGACGCTCAGGCGCCCAGCCAATGCATTAGAAACCTGGCGATGCATGACCAACCGGCCCATCTGGTTGAGCTCGGCCTCGTTTTCCAGCGACCAGCACAGCTTCTCCAGCCCTATGCGATAACTATCATCTCCATAATCATTATAGCCGGCGATCTTCTCAGCCGCTTTGGATATAGCCTCCGGCGTAAACTTTGGGCCCTGTAGACCAACCCCGGAAAGTGTTTTTGCGATACCATTAATCGCACGCACAACTGGCGGCCGGGCAGGAATAGGTTGCGTCACAATTGGCTCCTTTACTGAAAGTATCTCTGTTGTAAGGCAAAGCAGAAGACTGTCCAGCGGCCAAATGGAGCAAGGGCGCATTCTATTTGTACTCGCCAATTGACCACCGGCAAATCGGGCGGCACTAAAGTCCGATGCAACACCAGCCCGCACATCAAAGAGACGGTGACAAACCGCTCGATTTTAACGGGGAGGGGCTTGTCCTTCTGCTCGAGGGGGCGCTTTGGTGGCCTGCTCACAAAATGTTGGTGGTCTCCGATCTGCACTTGGGGAAAGGGACATCGTTCGCTGAATCAGGACAGTTGCTTCCTCCCTATGACGCAGAGACAACGCTGGCGGTGGTAGAGGCACTCGTCTCTGATTTGCAGCCGGACGTCTGCCTCTCTTTAGGTGACAGTTTTCACGACACATCCGCTGAAGCGAGACTATCAGAGCGCGCGATCGGTCGTTTGCAGGGACTGACAAAATCTACAGACTGGATTTGGATAGAGGGCAATCACGATCCATATCCTCCTACTCACATTGGCGGCCGGGCAGCGAGAGATTTGCAATTGGGATCGCTCGTATTCCGCCATGAGCCGACGGGGACCAAAGGCGAAATTGCGGGCCACTTTCACCCCGTCGCCAAGATTCGTTCGGCTGGTAGCTCGGTGCGGCTGAAGTGTTTTGTGACCGATGAACGGGCGCTTATTCTACCCTCGATCGGAGCCTTCACTGGCGGGCTGAATGTTTGTGATAACGCGTTCTCTGACTGTCTGAAATCTGATCGCAGGGTCTTTGCTTTGGGCCAAGAGCGGATTTATGAAATTGCACGGGAAAATCTCGTCGGCGATCGCCAAAACCGCTAAATTAGATGCTCGATATCGTCAGGACAGGTAATCTTTGGCCCTTATTAGCTGCTTGTTTCGGGTCTCTTCCGCCATTAGGAGCGGTACGAGATGTTCTGCGACCTGTTCTGGCGTTGGCAGCGTGTCCGGATTTTCTCCTGGCATCGCATTCGCCCGCATCTTTGTTCTTGTACCGCCCGGATCAAACAAATTCACTTTGAAACCGCTGGCCTCGGTTTCATCGGCCCAACCAAGTGCCAAAGCCTCCAAACCGGCCTTGGAAGCCTGATATGGCCCCCAAAACGCGCGTGGTGCCCGTGCGACGCTTGATGTTACAAACACGGCGCGTGGGTCGTGGCCCTCCTGCATAGGGATTGTCAGCGCCTGTATAAGCCGCCAATTGGCTGTCAGATTGATATCGATCGTTTCCGCGAAACTACGTGGCCCAATTGTCGCCAATGGCCCCAACGTGCCCAGAATTCCAGCATTGGCCAATAGGGCATCAAGGCGACCAAACTTCTCCATGACCGCGTGCCCGAGCGCCTTGGTTCCCGCTTCATCAGCGAGATCAAGAGGGACCAGAGTCGCTTCCCCGCCAAGTTCGACGATAGTATCGCCAAGGCCTTCCAAGGCGAGCTTCGAACGGGCCACAGCGATGATATGCGTCTGCGCTGACGCCAGCTGCATAGCGGCGGCGCGTCCGATCCCTTGCGAGGCACCAGTTACGAGGATGATACGTCTCGATGTCACGTCGGTTCCGGTCTCTAATCAAGCAACAAGGAGAGCTGATGCTCCTTGGAACTCTCGGCGCTTTCATGATCCGTAAGAGGGGTAGGATAATCCCCAGTGAAACAATGGTCTGCATGCAAGGGCAAGTCGTCGCTTCTCGGCGAGCCGCCAATCGCCTTATACAATCCATCGACAGACAGGAAGCCTAGGCTATCAACACCCAGATTACGCGCCATCGCTTCGACATCATATTGTGAGGCAAAGAGTTCAGCGGTCGACGGCATATCAATTCCGTAAAAATCAGGATGTTTGATCGGTGGGCTTGCGGACCGGAAGTGGATTTCCTTCGCTCCGGCATCTCTTACCATCTGGACGATTTTCTTGGACGTTGTGCCCCGTACAATCGAGTCATCAATCAGCACGACCCGTTTTCCCGCGAGGACCGCACGGTTTGCCGAGTGCTTCCGCGAGACCGACCGCGCCCGATGGCTTTGGGTCGGTTGAATAAAGGTACGTCCAATATAGTGGCTCCGGATGATGCCCAATTGGAAGGGCGTAGCGGTCGCTTCTGCATAGCCAATCGCGGCGGGGATCCCACCATCGGGGACCGGCACGACGACATCCGCCTCCACCGCACTTTCCTCGGCAAGATATTTTCCCATATTGCACCGGACATCATAAACGCTGCGTCCCTGAATGAAGGAGTCGGGGCGAGAGAAATAGACATATTCAAAAACACATGGGCGAGCCGGACGGGGAGGGAAGGGCGTGATTGATTCTACTCCATCTCCCGTAATGACAACGATTTCTCCATTTTCTACCTCACGGACAAACTCCGCCCCGATAATATCGAAGGCACAGGTTTCCGACGCAAGCACATAGGAATTACCAAGCTTCCCAAGAACAAGAGGCCGTAAGCCGATGGGGTCGCGGGCACCAATGAGTTTATCATCGGTTAGTACAACCAGCGCGTAGCCACCCTCTATCTGTTCCATCGCTTCAATAAGCTTGTTGGCCAAAGGCAGTTGAGGGCTTTTTGCTATTAGCTGAAGGGCGACTTCAGTATCCATAGTCGTCTGGAAGATTGCGCCTTCCTGCACGAGTTCCTGACGTAGTTTCCGCGCATTCGTCAAATTGCCATTGTGTGCAATCGCGCAGCCACCCGTCGCCAGATCGGCGAAAATCGGCTGGATATTCCGCATGGCCGACTTGCCTTGCGTCGAATAGCGATTGTGACCGATCGCGGCATAGCCGGGCAAACGCTTGGGGAGATCCTCGCCAACAAAGTTGTCGCCAACGAGCCCCATATGCTTTTCGGTATAGAAGCGTTTGGAATCACAACTCACGATTCCACAGGCTTCCTGCCCGCGATGTTGCAGCGCATGTAAGCCTAAAGTGGTTAGAATCGAAGCTTCGGGATGCCCGAATATGCCAAAAACACCGCATTCTTCACGAGGTTTATCATCATCATGATCCCAAAACATCGACATCTACAGTCCTCACTTTTGGTGCTCTCTTATTCGGTCGGCGCGTCTTCCGCCAGCGTTTTTTGAATTCGTGATGCAATACCGGGGATGACCCCATTTATGGCTTCCGCAGTCTGTTGCAATGATGGGAAACTCGCCGCCGATGTGACAGCCATTGGTAAATTCTTGACCGGAATAGCCGCGAGCAGCAGCCAGACCGAAAAAACGCCAACGCCATAGCCGCGTGCAATCCCGAAAATAACACCGGCAACGCGGTCGACGAGTGTAATGCCCTCGGTACCTTGAATCACCGCAGTCAACTTCTCTGCAATCATTTTTACGATGATGTAGACCATGACAAAGCCGGTTACGAGGACGAACAGATCAACGATAAATATTGATACGTCGTCGGGAAAAAGTGACCCTATGGGCGCGCGTAGGAAGATAAATCCCAAAATAGAACCAATCACAGCCGAAAACAGCGCACCGAATGTTGCCAACTCGCGCATAAAGCCCCGCGCCAGAGACATAATGGCAGACAGTATGATCACAACTGCGAGTGCTGCATCAAAAACCGTAAAGGAGTTGAAAAAGGCATCAATCATTGGCGATATCCGGCGCAAGCAATTCCACAAGGTCGTTAAGACGCCGAAGTGGGACGATGGTCAACCCTTCTATTGTAGTTGAGGCCCCATGGGGAACATAAGCCCGTTCGAATCCCAAACGGGCTGCTTCCTTCAAGCGCTGCTCTGTGCGAGCGACGGGACGAATTGCGCCTGATAGGGCGATCTCGCCAAAATATACCGATCGTGTCGGCGTTGGTTCGTCTGCAATTGATGATAAAAGCGCTGCAGCGGCGGCCAAATCTCCCGCTGGTTCGATCATCCGGTAGCCGCCCGCAACCGACAGATAGACATCGCGGCCACCTAAGGACACCCCGCAGCGGGCTTCGAGCACTGCGAGCAATGTTGCCAGCCGGCTGCCATCCCACCCCACCACAGACCGCCGAGGCGTTCCATAGGAGGAAACCGCCGCCAGAGCCTGGACCTCGGCAAGCACCGGTCTGGATCCCTCCATAGCGGCAAACACCGCAGCGCCGCCCGTATTTTCGTCATCAGATGACAGGAACAGCGCCGACGGCTCATCGGCAGGGGCGAGACCAAACTGGCTCATCTCGAAGATACCGATTTCGTCGGTTGGTCCGAACCGGTTTTTCACAGCTCTGAGAATTCGGAACTGGTGGCCACGTTCGCCTTCGAAGTAAAACACGGTATCGACCATGTGCTCGACGACACGCGGGCCTGCAATTTGCCCTTCCTTGGTGACATGTCCCACCAGAACCATCGCAGCCCCGGATGTCTTTGCCCATCGTGTCAGCTCCTGCGCGCAGGCACGAACTTGCGTGACCGAGCCGGGCGCCGCTTCGAAACTGTCGGACCACATGGTCTGGATGGAGTCGATCACAACAAAACCGGGTTTTGCAGCTTTCAGCGCCGCCAAAATTTTCCGCAGATCCGTTTCCGCGGCGAGCTTTACCGGACTTTCAGCGACTTTGAGCCTTTGCGCGCGGTCCTGAATTTGAGCTGTTGCCTCTTCACCGGATACGTAAACGGTTTCGACCCCGTTTCGGGCAAGCCTCGCGGCAACTTGGAGGAGCAGGGTAGATTTACCAATTCCCGGATCGCCACCAATCAGCGTTGCCGAGTTAGGAACCAAACCGCCACCAAACACACGATCAAGTTCTTCAACGCCCATCACAATACGCGGAGGCGGGTCCTGCTGTATGTTCAGCGCGGTAAATTCGGCTTTGTTAGAGCGCTTGCTGCCAGCCTTTTTGGCTTTTAACCCACCCGGCGCAGCGCTCACGCTCTCCTCTACGAGGGTGTTCCATTCCCCGCAAGCGGCGCAGCGTCCGGACCACTTGGAATGAATTTCACCGCAATTCTGGCAGGCAAACGAAGTCGTCGTCGATTTTGACATATTCACCGTTTACCGACATTCGCAGTTACAGCAAATGAAAATAGTGTATAAACTCGTAAGCATGTGAACGGCTCTGGGTCTGGGGAGTAAGATGAAAAATCGACTTATCATAATTGGTGCCATTGCCTTATTGTTCAGCAGCTTGGCGGCCTGTGTTGCGTCCGATCCGGAACCATTGGCTATTGGCAATAATGTTCAGCCTGTTTACACCGCGCCAGACAATTATGCAGAGCACCGCAACCAACAGCAATTGCTGGCGACCCCTGACGGGAACATCGCTTTTACGGATCATGGGTCCGGTCCGGCAATTGTCTTGCTGCACGGTGTTCCGACATCATCCTGGATGTATCGGAAAGTCATTCCCCAACTTCAGGATGATATGCGGGTCATTACCGTAGATTTTCTTGGATACGGTAGCAGCGATAAGCCAGAAGATAGCGGCGAAACGTATAGTGCTGCTGAGCAAGCCCGCCGTGTTCAAGCCGTTCTCGACCATGTGCAAGTTGAAGATCACGCCCTGCTGATGCACGATATGGGCGGTCTGGTGGCCTGGGAAATGCTCACCGCGAACCCAGAATCAGTCAGTCATCTGGTTGTTCTGAATACGATCGTAAGCGAGACAGGGTTTAACCGCCCTGATCTAAAGGCCGGTGCCGTGACCCGTCAGATTGTCAAAGCCTATACTGGCGCTTTGACAAGCGTGGCCATCTTGGAAAACACGTTCAAGAGTCTGGGCCTAACAGGTCAGCATGAGCTGACTGAAGTTGAGTGTTTCGGCTATGTCGCGCCCATGCGCGAAGGCAGCGAGACAGCACTCTATTCCTTTTTTACAACGCTCGATGCGGACATGCTCCAAGAGCTGGATCGGAACAATAATGAAATGCTACCGCGTTATCAGGGTGAAACACTGGTACTATGGGGAGCAAAAGACGATGTCCTTACGGCAGAGCAAATCCCGATCTTGCAGGAACGGCTGAATATTCCGGATGAGAACATCCATATCTTCGATGACACCGCCCATTTTGTCGCCGAAGAGCGTCCCGATGACATTGCCCGCGAAGTCAAAGCGTTCATGGCAATTGCCGACTGACCTTATGTCTCGGTAGACTTTTAGAAGCCGGGCTGGATAGGCCCTTCCGCGAGCCCTTGAACAAACTGTTCGACATGGGCGTTCCCGCTTCCATCGACTTCGCTTGCCGGACCTCGCCAAATGATTTTGCCTTCAAACAGCATTGCGATTTCATCCGCAATTTTGCGTGCACTTGGCATGTCATGAGTGATGGATATCGTCGCCGCGCCGAGCGCCTCTACCTGTTCGACAATGAGGTCATTAATGGCATCCGCTGTGATCGGGTCGAGGCCTGTTGTCGGCTCGTCGAAGAAGATCAGATCGGGTTGGGAGATAATTGCGCGGGCCAGTCCAACACGTTTCTGCATGCCGCCGGAAATTTCCGCCGGGCGCAAAGTGGCGGTGTCAGGTCCCAATCTCACTTTGCGAAGCGTCTCGATGGCCAGCTCTTTTGCAGCCTTGCGTTTCATCCGGTCGATATTGATGAGCCGGAAGGCCACATTCTCCCATACGCTCAAACTGTCAAAGAGCGCTGCGGACTGGAACAGCATACCGATGCGTGCCCGCATCGCATCGCGCGTCTTACCACTCGCACGCGTCACGTCTTCACCGTCAAAAAGAATCTGTCCTGCATCCGGCGTCATGAGGCCGAGCGCATTTTTCAGCATGACCGATTTGCCTGACCCGGAGCCGCCGATAACCACCAGCGACGTACCAGCTGCAACATCAAGCTCAACCCCGCGCAGGACATGATTGTCGCCAAAGCGTTTCTCAAGCGCGCTAAGTTGCAGAATGGGAGCTGTCATAGGCCGAGCCCCACAAATATGGTGGACAACACATAATTGGACGCCAGAACCAACACAGCAGCGCTCACCATGGAGAGGGTTGCCGCACGGCCAACACCGGTCGCACCTGCTTGCGAGCGATCGCCTTGGTAACAGCCCATCAGGGCGATGATGGCCCCAAAAACACTCGCTTTGATAAGGCCTGCTACGACATCATCCACTCGCAAAAAGTCGAGCGTGTTGCGTAAATAGACCGTGGAATCAAAATCCAGGCTTCCAACCCCGACAAGCCAACCGCCTGCGACGCCGATAATGTCTGCGATCACCACCAGCAGCGGCAAAGTCAAAATGGCTGCAATCAGCCGGGGGGCATAAAGGTAGCGCTTCGGATCAGCGGACAGGGTTGTCAACGCATCGATTTGTTCGGTCACGCGCATCGCGCCCACTTCAGCCGCAATTCCAGCAGAGACCCGTCCGGCAAGCATGAGACCGGTAATCACAGGTCCAAGCTCGCGGGTGATCCCCAGAACGACAATCGTCGGAACGAATTGTTCAGCATTAAAGCGCGCGCCGCCGACATAGATGTTCAACGCCAGGGCGGCACCAATGAACACGGCCGCCAATCCAACCACAGGAAGCGAATAATACCCAATGCGCATCATCTGGCGGCCGATCTCGCCGAAATACCAGCGCGGCGTCATAGCTGCGAAACAGACCGAGCCGCAAAAGCGTGTCAGATTTCCAAGCCCTTGCAGAGCGCCTAGCAGAGCGCGCCCGATCAGTTGAAACGGAACAAGAAATAGAGGGAGTTTAGTCATTCCAGATCCTGCTTACCCGGGGTCCAAGACCGGTTAAAAGTTCATATCCCAATGTACCAGCTTCCAAGGCCTGATCTTCAATATTGGCATTAGGGCCAATAAACTCGACCATCATCCCCGGTGCAACAGGACACGTCAGATCGGAAACATCAAGGGTCGCCAAATCCATCGAGACGCGCCCGACCACTTTACATCTCTGTCCGCCAAGATACCCGAATCCGCGATTTGATGCCGCGCGCGGAAGCCCATCGGCATATCCAATGGCAACGGTCGCCAGCCGCCGCTCCCGTCCGAAACGGCGTGTCGCGCCATACCCGGTACTTGCCCCTTTCGATGCCATAAAGACCGACAGAATAGGAGCTTCCAATGTCAGGGTAGGGCGCAAGGGTTCGCCGCTGTCCGGCATTGCGACGCCAGCGCCAAACAATGCAATTCCGGGTCGGCTGAGATCGAACCCGTAAGCCTGAGCATCGAGTGCCAGACCCGCTGAATTGGCCAGTGACTTTCGCGCATCGGGCCACTGTTCGGCAATCTCTAGAAACAATGAGCGTTGTTGCTCGTTCAAACCATGGTCGACTTCATCGGCGCAGGCAAGATGCGACATGATGATCCCGACCGGGCGACCATCGAGCATCTCGACCACGGCTTCGCGGTCCTCTGGACGCAATCCCAGCCGGTTCATGCCGGTATCGAAGTGCAACACGGCAGGGCCAATTGCGCTCATACCATGCATTCTCCAACCCCGAAGTTGGTGGAGCGTATTGATGATCGGCGTAATTTTGTGCTCTTTCGCCAAGTCTGCTTTTCCATCTGGCACGCCATTGAGCACAAGTATTGTCGGTTCTTCACCGACAACAGCGCGGACGTCGACGGCTTCGTCAGCCGTGGCCGTAAAAAAGGTGCGGCAGCCAGCTTCGAACAAGGCCCCCACAACAGATTCGACGCCATGCCCGTAGGCATTCGCTTTAACAACCGCGCCGACTTCACCTGGATCGGCAAGTTTTCGAAGCACCCCGTAATTATGGACGAGGTTAGATCGGGAAATAGTGGCGCGCGGCTGAGTATGCATAATGCATTGGATTAAGCGGTTTTGCCGCTTGTGTCAGCCCTGAATACAGCATGACGCCCTAAAACTCGTCATTCCCATCACCATGAGTGTGCGCCAAATTCCCAAAACGGGTGATATTCGAATCAAATGCCAACTTCACTTTGCCGATTGGGCCATGCCGTTGTTTGCCAATGATGACCTCGGCAGTGCCGTAAACACTGTCCATCTGATCGCGCCAACGTTGCCACTTTTCCGATGACTGCGGGTCATTTGGGTCAGTCTGCGGTTCGGTCCGTTCGAGATAATAACTCTCGCGATAGACAAAGGCTACAACATCGGCGTCTTGCTCGATCGAGCCAGATTCGCGCAAATCCGACAATTGCGGACGCTTATCATCGCGCTGCTCGACCTGTCGGCTAAGCTGGGACAATGCCAGCACAGGAATGTTAAGTTCCTTGGCCAGCGTTTTCAGTCCCATGGAGATTTCGGTGATTTCCTGCACGCGGTTGCCAGCGGATTTCCCCGATCCCACAAGTAGCTGTAAATAGTCGAGGACAATCAAATCCAGACCGACAGAGCGCTGCAATCGCCGGGCACGCGCAGCGACTTGCGAGATCGACAGCCCGCCTTGGTCGTCAATATAGAGCGGAAGGTTCTGCAATTCCTCCGTCGCTTCACGCAGCTTTTCAAAGTCGGCCTTTTCAAGATCACCTTGGCGAATGCGGTGGGACATAATACCCGTCCGCTCTGCGAGAATCCGTGTTGCCAACTGTTCGCGCGACATCTCGAGCGAAAAGAAGCCTACGACTGCGCCATCTACGGTTTTCTTGGATCCATCTTCTTGAGTTTCGCGCCGACACGCCGCGGCGGCATTATAAGCAATGTTCGTCGCAAGCGAGGTCTTCCCCATAGAGGGGCGTCCGGCAAGGATCAGCAGATCAGAGCGGTGCAGTCCGCCAAGCTTATGATCGAGATCATCGAGATGCGTGGCAATGCCAGCAATCTTTCCATCACGTTGAAAAGCCGCTTCAGCCATTTGCAATGACTCGACGATCGCTTCGCCAAAGCTCGAAAATCCGCGCCCTGTGGAGCCGCGCTCGGCCAAGTCGAACAGATTGCGTTCGGCCAATTCAATCTGACGGGACCCATCTTCACCGGCTTCTGGTGTCATAGCCTTACTTTGGATCGTCGCGCCGACATTGATCAGCTCTCGACGTACCGCAAGATCGCGGATCATAACCGCATAGTCACCGATTTCCGGCCCGAAGGCCGCGCTATCAAGTAATTCCGCAAGGTAAGCTGCGCCACCAATCTCGGTAAGCTGGTCCTCTTTTTCGAAGTGCTCGCGAAGGGTAACACCATCAGCAACACGCCCTTGCTGGATCATGTTTTGCGCGGTTTCATAAACTTCTGCATGTGCAGGCGCGTAGAAGTCAGTACTCCGTAAAATATCAGCAACACGCTGAAACGCATTGTTATCGAACAGAATTGCGCCAAGTACAGCTGCTTCTGCCGCCAGATTGTTGGGCGGCACCACAGCCGTGGTCGTTGGAAGTGTGTCGTCTAATGCCATCCGACCCATATAGCTTATCCAGACGCGATAGTCTTCACCGGAATACGCCTGTCAGGCGAAGCATAACACATCTCCACAGAACGATAGATCCCCTGTGGATAAGCGCTCGAATGTACTGCAAGAGTTCGCGTCCCGCTGCCCAAAAGAAAAGGCCATCCTGCCTGCGCTGGATGGCCTCATTCAAAAGAAATGTGCGGACGAAGCTATGTGTCTTCGTCTGGAACCATTTGGTCAGCCATTTCAGCTGCTGCTTCCGCGAGCTCATCAGCCTGTTCGCTGGCTTGAGCCTGCTGCTCGGCTGCAATCGCTTCGATGATATTCTCACCTGAAGCTTGGCGCTCGGCTTCTTCAGGGCTACGCGCGACGTTGACCTGAATGGTGACGTCAACTTCAGCATGAAGCCGGACACCGACATCGAAAATGCCAAGCGTCTTGATGGGGGCATCAAGGCGAACCTGCGAGCGTGCAACAGAATGGCCAGCTTCTTTGGCCGCTTCGGAAATATCACGGGCTGAAACCGATCCGTAGAGCTGTCCAGTATCACCAGACTGGCGAATAAGGACCAGTTGCGTGCCAACGAGGCTTTCCGAGCTCGCTTCGGCGGTCGCTTTCGCGGCCGCGTTACGGGTCTCGATAGCTTCGCGTTCGCGCTCGAACCGCGCACGGTTGGCATCATTGGCCAAGAGTGCTTTGCCTTGAGGGATCAGAAAGTTGCGTGCGAAACCGTTTTTGACAGACACTTCGTCACCGATTGTGCCGAGACGCTCTACACGTTCAAGAAGTATAACTTGCATGTGTCGATCTCCCTATTTCACGGTGAATGGCAAAAGCGCAAGAACGCGAGCACGTTTGATCGCCTTGGCGAGCTTACGCTGGTTCTTGAAGCTAACGGCTGTAATCCGCGACGGAACAATTTTGCCCTTCTCGGAAATGTAGCGCTGGAGAAGTTTGACATCTTTGTAGTCAATCTTCGGTCCCTTATTGCCTGCAAACGGGTCAACCTTGCGACGACGGCTAAATGCGCGCCGGGCGGGCAGGTTGGTGATATTCATACCCAATGGGTTTTTTTGTGCCATTGTGCCTGCTCCTAGTGACGGGGTTTGCGATCGCGGTCGCCGCGATCCTTGCGTGAGAGAACGGGTGAGGGCTCTTCATCGTGAACGTCTACTTTGACACTCATATACCGCATGACATCATCATTGATGCGATGGCGGCGTTCCAGCTCCTGAAGAGCGGACGATGGGGCATCAATGTTCAAAAGGGAATAATGCCCTTTGCGAACTTTGTTGATCGGGTAGGCGAGATTACGTAATCCCCAATACTCCGATTTCCCAACCGAAGCACCCTGCTCCTTTAAAAACGTTGAAATTTCTTCGATAAAACTATCAACCTGTGCCGGAGAAATATCCGGACGCGTGATAATCACGTGCTCATATAAAGCCATATGTGTCTTCCCAGACTCTTTAGGTTGCGGCGCCAATCGGGCGGGAAGCCCCTTATCAGCGATGGCCCTCCATTCTGCACCATTGCATTCAGGAGACCGCAAACCTGTTGCGAAGGGGCGGATAAACCTCATTTTTCAAAGGATAGCAAGCAATAATGAGCCACAGTGACGTTGAACTGTCATGCGCTGAATGAGGATAGGTAGGTGATGTGGCAGACAGGGAGGGATTCGAACCCCCGGAACGCTTGCACGCTCAACGGTTTTCAAGACCGCCGCATTCAACCACTCTGCCACCTGTCCGCAGCACGGGTTCCATTTCTGACAGGCTGAGACAAAAAGCAAGCCCTGATTTTACAACGTCCAACAATCAGCATCATACGGTTGCCGCAATTGGGCTTTCTGATCACCTTAATGATGTCTCTACAGAACCCTCGAATCTTTCTGATCAGATTCACCAAGCCTGCATCTAAGTTTGGTAAACAGGTCCTGAGGCAAAGCATTTTCATGCGGCGCCAGCTTTACAGAAGTGAAGTTTAAAGACCACAGAATGAGGATCAAACTGATGAACCGCCACACAACCAAGACTCGCCTTGCGCTCCGGACTGTTCTTGCTGCAACGATTAGCGTCGGTGCTCTTGGGTTCGTCTCTGCGCCTGCTTTTGCAGAGAAAAAGGCCCCCGCTCCCATCGTCTACGCCGGGCAGGGTGGTTCAAACAGCGCATCATCACGAACACGCAGCCGCAGTAGTGTCCGAACCCAATCTACAAGATCCAGAACAGCGACTGCCAGTTCCGCGCCGGTGACGCCATCTACCGCAGGTGCAACTGGAAAACGCGTTGAGTTTCGCTATCCCGATCAGCCAGATCGTTTCTATGGGGCAGGGGGGTCCACAACATCTGCAGCCGATGCACCTCCTCTGAGTTTTTCATCTGCCGAGACTGCAATCTCCGAAGCCGCAGCGCGCCAATATGCAAACACGGAAGCTGCACCATTGACAAACGTTGCCAAAGATCCGGCCATTACCGCTGGCGGATTCGATGCCCGCGCTGCTGCAGCTCGCAATAGCAAACCGGCTGCTCGCGTCGCCGAGGCTCCCGTCTCCGCACCGCCCGCCGCAGCACCGATAACAAGTGCGCCACTGCCGCCACCAGGAACAGCTTATAAATCTTCTGCAGGTTTTGCAGATTTCGGCAGCGCGCAGATAACGCAAGTTCAGGCACGGGTCGAGCAGCCTGTCGCCGAGGCCCCGGTTTCCGGAGCTGTCCAGAACCCGGCCGCCAATGCCGTCTATGATCAAACCGGAACAGCCTCCGTGATTGACGCGGATCTACACGGACAGCCCACGGCCAATGGCGAAATCCTTGATCTCGGCGCGATGACCGCAGCACACCCTACGCTGCCATTGCCAAGCCTGGTCCAAGTGATCAATCTGGAAAACAATACAGAAATGGTCGTCCGCGTGAATGATCGTGGTCCGTTTGAAGGTAATGGAATGATCGAGCTTTCCGAACGCGCTGCCGACGTTATCGGCATGCGTCGTGGGCAGCCAGCAAATGTCCGTGTCCGCTATCTTGGACCTGCCCCGGTTGCCGAAGCTTCGGCTCCAGTTCAGCGCCCGGCAAACGCCACGAGCCAACCTGAGCGTGACGGTCCAGCTTTCGTGCCCGGCGGTCCGGTTGTCCCTGAACTCGCTGGCGGTCGTCCACAATCTATTGCGCCTCAAACTGCAGCTTATGACAGCCGTTCAAGCGTCGTAGAAACTGGCAGCTATTATGTCCAACTTGGCTCCTTCTCGAACATCGGAAATGCCCAAGGGCTTCATGCGAAAGTCGCATCGACAGCGAATGTGAACATCGTTCCTGTCCGCGTAAACGGTGCCGACTTCTTCCGCGTGATGGCCGGTCCGGTTGGCAATTCCCAAGATGCCGAACTGTTGCGCTCTTACATCGCTAATCAGGGAATCGCTGATGGCGTCGTGGTAAATCCCCGCTAGGAACGATATTTCTGCATTGACCTAGGTCACAAACCGGCCCTTTTTCTATATCTAATATAGAGAAGGGGCCGTTTTTCGGCTTCCGATTTGGAGGCTTACCCATGCGTATATTTGGTTTATTCCTGATTCTGCTGCTGTCACCTGTTCTGGTGCACAGCCAGACAGCCAGCGCACCTATCATAGAAACTGATGCCGAGCAGGCTGTCATTTTGGACTTTGAAACCGGATCTGTTCTGTTTGCCAAAAATGGCGATATGTTGATGACGCCCGCCTCTATGACCAAAATGATGACGGCCCAAGTTGTGTTTGATCGTCTCAAGCGGGGCGAAATAGGACTGACCGATACATTCACCACATCCGAAAATGCATGGAGAAAAGGGGGGTGGCAATCGGGCGGCTCCACAATGGGGCTGGCGATAGATGACGAGCCGACCGTAGAGGAGCTCCTGCGCGGGGTCATTGTTTTGTCCGGTAATGATGCCTGTATCGTTCTGGCAGAAGGATTGTCCGGAAGCGAAGAGGCTTTTGCGCGCGAAATGACGGCCCTCGCCCGCGATCTCGGTCTTGAAACCGCGACGTTCGAAAATGCCACTGGTCTCTATGGAGACAATCACCGAATTTCTGCGATTGATCTTGCGCGGCTTGCTAAGATCCAGATCGAACAATTTCCGGAATTCTATGCATTCTACAATGAACGCAGTTATGAATGGCGCGGCATCAGCCAGCCCAATCGCAATCCGTTGCTCGGCAAGATCAGTGGCGTTGATGGTTTGAAGACCGGGCACCTCGAAGTATCCGGCTACGGCTTGACCGCCTCAGGCGTCCAGAATGGCCAGCGCCGTGTTGTTGTCGTCAACGGGCTCGAAAGTGAAGCCAGACGCGCTCAGGAAAGCGAACGGCTTATGCGACTCGCATTTACGGCCTTCGAGAGTCGGGTCATCGAGCCTTCAGCAGAACCCATTGCCGAAGTCCCCGTGTGGATGGGCGTCCAACGATCCGTTCCGGTTGGCTTGGAAGCACCGCTTGTGGTTAGTGGCCACAAACGTGCCTTTGACGGTATGAAAACCGAGATTGTCTTCGACGGTCCTCTCGAAGCGCCCATCGCGGTTGGCTCACGTATTGGCGAAGTTGTCATTACATTGCCCGGCCAAGCGCCTGTGCGCACCGGCGTGGTTGCCCTCCGCGACGTCCTTGAGCTTGGCTATTTCGGGCGTGTTGTCGAAGGTCTCAACCAGATGCTCACGGCCAATGATGACGATGGCTAATCGCGGCCGGTTTATCACTCTTGAAGGTGGCGAAGGTGCTGGCAAGTCGACCCTGTTGGCTGGCTTGGTAGATCGGCTGGCCGAGCGGAATATCGCAACAGTACAGACAAGAGAGCCTGGCGGGACACCGCTAGCGGAAACCGTGCGCACCCTGGCGCTCCATCCTCCCGAAGGAAACAAATGGTCTCCGATGGCTGAAGCGCTTTTAATGAACGCCGCTCGCTCTAACCATCTCGACGAACGGATCAGACCCGCACTGTCGCGCGGAGACTGGGTGCTGTGCGACAGATTTTCAGATTCGACACTGGCTTATCAAAGCATCGGAGGTGTTCCCATTCAGACACTTCGCATGATGGAAGCGTCCGTGTTGAAAGATACCGTACCCGACCTCACCCTGATCCTTGATGCGCCTCCCGGCGAATTGATTGCACGGCGTGCGGATCGCGGCGCGCCACTGGACGCATTTGAGGCCCGTCCGCAAGATTTCCACGACGCTGTGCGCGCAGCATTTCTGACCATCGCCGAGAGCGACCCCACACGCTACCTTGTTCTCGACGCACTCGCACCAGCGGCCAGCGTCCTCGACACTGCATGGAGCGCAATTTCCGAGCGTCTCATCATGCTACAGGCAGACTGATGACCAGCGATCCGACCTCCGCTGCCTGGCCACTGATCGGACATCAAAACGCTGTGGCCGATTTCCGCGCAGCTTTTGACAGCGACAGGCTCCACCATGCATGGCTGATTGAAGGACCATCCGGTATCGGCAAAGCTCAACTCGCCAAACAGATGACCAGTTTCGTACTCGGGGCCGATTGCAGAGACGGCACGCTCGAAGCGTCGCGTAGTGATCCGGTCGCGCAAAAATTGCTCGCTGAGAGCCACCCCGATCTACGCTGGCTCGATCGCCGTCCTGATGACGCTGGCAAAATCAAGCAAGACATCTCCGTCGACGCCATTCGCGAGCTCAACAAGTTCTTTTCGCTCAAACCCGCTCTAGGGGGCTGGCGCGTCGGCGTGGTTGACTCGCTGGACGAGCTGAACCGCTCGGGCACAAACGCACTGCTCAAGACACTGGAAGAACCGCCACCGCAATGTCTCTTGCTGCTGATCGCACACGGTACGCGTCCACTATTACCTACAGTCCGCTCACGTTGCCGGCGCTTGCGGCTCGACCGTCTTGGCGACGCCGATACGCAGTCCGTATTGGATCGCCTCGCGCAAGATGAGCAAGTGCCGAACGCCAAGGCCGCTCTGTCGCTCGCACGGGGTCGCCCGGGCTATGGTGTAAGCCTGTCGAGCGCTAGCGGACTTGCAGCAGCCAACGCTGCGCGCACATTCCTGCAAGGTCTCCCTAAGCCATCCGACGGCGCATTGACGGATGCAATTTTGAAAGCGGGCACTGATAATGTTGCGTTTGAAGTATTCAGCAATATGGCCCTCGACTGGCTCAGCGAACGTGCTGTAGAGAAACCGGCTCTGGCGAGCCATTACCTGACGACTGCAAAACTTGTTGCCACAGCCACTGAGTTGAACATGGATCGGACACAGGCTGGCGCCGAACTGATCGGGCAGCTTCAGAAGATAAAGGGATAACGCTAAACGACCCATGTTTGATACACACGTAAATCTGCACGGCGAAGCCTTTGAAGATGATCTCGATGAAGTGCTCTCTCGCGCACGGGAGGCTGGCATAACCCGTTTTATGGCCATCTGTGAGCGCTATGACAGCTTTGAAACCGTCAAAGCTATCGCTGAAGCAAATGCCGACATCTGGTGCTCGGTCGGCGTCCACCCACATCACAGCAAAGACTTTCCGGATTTGACGGTGGAGATGTTGACCGAAGCGGCCACCAATTCAAACGTGATTGCGATTGGCGAAACCGGGCTTGATTTTCACTATGGCTATAGCCCCGAGGCAGACCAGATCGCTTCGCTGCGCAAGCACATAGAAGCGGCGCGGCGCACGGGACTGCCAATCATATTGCACACGCGCGAAGCCGATGAGCTCATGGGCGACATTCTCGAAGAGGAAATGCAGCTCGGTACATTCGTCCCGCTGCTCCATTGCTACACGGGCGGCATGGAGCTGGCGCAGCGCGCTGCGGCGCTGGGGGCTTATTTCTCTGTGTCTGGCATCGCGTCCTTCAAGAATGCGCGCAATGTCCATGAAGTCGTTCGGACCCTGCCGCGCGACAAAGTGATCCTTGAAACAGATTGTCCATATCTTGCCCCTGTGCCAATGCGCGGCCGCCGGAATGAACCGGCATTTCTCACACATGTCTGTGCCGCTTACGCAGCGCTGATAGATACTTCGATCGAGGTCGTTGCCAAGACGACAGAAGCCAATGCGCTCAGGCTCTTCGGAAAGGTGTCTGCATGAGCCGGCACCTGCGTTTCACGCTACTGGGCACTGGGTCATCGGGCGGCGTTCCGCGTATTGGAAATGACTGGGGTGCCTGCGACCCGCACGAGCCGCGCAACCGACGCGGCCGTTGCTCTGCGCTCGCAGAACTGTTCGACAGCTCCGACGGCGAGCCCACACGTGTTCTTATCGACACCGCACCTGACATGCGTGAGCAGCTATTACGCGAAGAGATTGACCGGCTTGACGCTGTTGTCTTCAGCCACGACCACGCGGACCAGACGGGCGGCATTGATGATCTCCGCATGCTGTTCCTGCGCCAACGTAAGCGAATACCTGTCCACATGGACAAGCCAACCGCCGACACACTCATGCGGCGGGCAGCTTATTGTTTCGAAGGCGCTGGCGCATATCCGCCCATTTTGGATCTCCAGCCCTGGCTTACGCCGCTCACAACACGAAGTATCGCAGGCCCCGCCGGAGAACTTTCCATCTTGCCACTGGAGCAGCAACACGGCGACATACGCTCACTTGGGTTCCGAATAGGGGGGCTGGCCTATTGCAATGATCTCAACGCATTGCCAGAGGAGAGCCTAGATGCGCTGAAAGACCTTGATGTCTTCGTCATAGATGCGCTGCGCTACACAGAGCACCCATCGCACGCAAATCTCGATCAGGCACTGGCCTGGGCCAAACAATTACGGCCCAAGCGCACAGTGCTCACCAATATGCATATTGACTTAGACTACCAGACGCTCAGCGAGTCTTTACCGAAGGGAGTAGTCCCCGGATATGACGGCATGGTTATGGAAATTCCAATATAAACAATGCCGAGCGGCGCCATAATTTCCCATAATGTAGATTATGCGAATGCGCCATGTAGCACGAACACCTTAAGCCCGACGGTGCTTTGATGACAATTTCTTGCCTCTAACCCGTGTGCCCAGAGGCTATTGAGCTGATCTCTGTCGAAGCATCTCGTGCATAGAGTAACATCTCGTTAAGGTGTTGCCGTAGCACGTCCTATGCGAGCTATTATCTT
>CAZXXY010000015.1:0-34485 GCA_964644755.1 uncultured Hyphomonas sp.
TGGCCAATATGGGCCGCATGGCAGAGGGCTATGCGCAGCTTATTTTGGCGATGGATACGCCATAGCCGCTGCGGAAAGCTTCATGTTTTACTTTGCAGTTTGCTGCGAATAAGCCAGTCTCGGCAAAAGAGATAAGCGGACGCTGATCTGATCAGAATTTGGGAGTATAAATAGATGAGTGGTGCCCCTGTGCAGACTGACGACCCGGGCTTCGAACCCGCAACCGGCACCGCCTTTGGCAAGAAGGGGCTGGGTTGGGCGATTTTCGAGTTTGCGCGAAACCCCTACTATAATGTGATTGTTATCTCGCTTTATGCACCCTATTTCGCGAAATTCGTGGTCGGCGATGAAACTCAGGGGCAGGCCATGGTCGGTTGGACGGTTGCGATTGCCGGGATCATCATGGCGGTCGTTGCTCCGATCCTTGGCAGTTTGATCGATACGGGCGGGCGACGAAAATTCCCCACTTTTCTCGCTCTGTTCGTACTTGGATTGACAGCCTTTTGCTTATGGTTTGTAGAGCCAAATCTGCCCAATGCGGTTATTATCGGCATGGCTTTGATGGCCACTGGTTATTGTGCTTATACGGTTGCCGAACTGTTCCACAATGCCATGCTTCCAATGGCAGCAAGGCCGTCTTCTCTGCCGGTTGTTTCCGGGCTCGGCATTTCATTGGGCAATTTTGGATCCATTCTGTTTCTGGTTTTGCTCTCGGTGTTTATTACCGGGACCGACACGCCTTTGTTTGGATTGGATACTGAGAATGGCGAGACGTCTAGAATAAGCGGACCTCTGGTTGCTTTGTGGCTCGGCGTTTTCATCCTGCCTTTCTTCCTATTGATGCCGGACATCAAAAAGACTCCCGAGCGTAGCTGGCGGCGTGCGGCGCGGGAATCATTCGTCGGGAAGGGCGGGGTCTTCGGCTTGTTCGGCAATGGCGTAACTTATGTGAAGGAGATGTTTCGCGAGCATCCAAATGTTATGCGTTATCTGGTTGGCCGCATGGTCTATGCAGATGGCATCGCGGCTCTTTTGACTTTGGGGTCTGTCTATGTCGGCGGTGTGCTTGGCTGGGGCGCCAACCAGCTTGTCCTCGCAGGGATTGTTGGCGGGCTTTGCGCCGTGACCGGTGCCTTGGCTGGCGGCTTCATTGATCAGGCGTTCGGTCCGAAACGTTCGATCATGACTGAGTTGAGCTGCATCATCGTCATATTGACCTTGCAGCTTTCGATCACTCCGGACGCTTTGTTGTTTGGATTGATCCCGGCGGGGCATGAGGTTTGGTCTGGCGGACCATTTCCGCGCATGAGTGACCTTAGCTATCTGATATTGTTGATCCCTGCGAGCATGATGCTTGGCGCGGTTATTACGTCCAGCCGCTATATGCTGGTGCACATCGCCCCGCCTGAAAATATCGGGCAGTTCTTTGGCTTCTACGCTATGGCTGGCAGTGTAACTGTGTGGATTGGACCGGGCTTGGTTGCGTTGATGACGACGCTTTCTGGCGATCAACGCATAGGCATGAGCGGTCTCGGCTTACTGTTTGCTCTGGGTCTTTGGATTATCTCGGGCGTGAAGGCGGGCAAAACGCCGACCTATTTGCAGAAAAAAGAACCGGCAAGCGCGTAAGGCTAAGGGACGCGCAAGATCGCGTTCGTCCGGCGTGGACGCAGGAAGAACCGGTCATCGAGTGTGCGTGTGCCCATCAGGAAAAAACCAAGTTCCGATGTATAGTCAAATTCCGTTTCAGCCATGATAACGGTTCCGTCAAGCGGTACCACGTTGGCTGGCAAGTCTGGAACCGATTGGCCTGGTGATAGTGGGGCGATGCTGCCGTTGGCGTCGCTCCATACAACAGTAACGGTACCACCCATGTTTTGGAGACTCGACAAGCGCAACCGAACATCTGACGGATCTACATTGAGGAGCAAGGCTTGTGACGCAGCAAAAATGTTAAGGGAATCCTGATCGGTCACTGACAATAGACGTGAGGTCAAGTCACCCATGGTCGCGCTGGTCGACGTGACTTGGCGATCGGCAAGCATGAGCAGGGACAATTCGACCCCCCCGAAATACAGGAGCAAAAGAAAAGGTGCGATCAGCGCAAACTCAATTGTTGAAACGCCATCTTCGTTTGTACCGGCGCGCTTCAGGCCATGCCGATAAGCTCTTTGGATGAGCGAGGAGGGAAGTAGCTTTTTCATGTCGAACCTCGGTTTTGGCAAAGTCAAGATAAACAGTTGATTATTGGAACGGCTCATTCTGGAAGGCTATGCTCGCTTGTAGCAGTCGGCTTGTTCCAGATGGCAAATTTGCAAGCGGTTGGCTTATAATAGGTGTGATCAAGTCCCACTCATAAAATGCCCGTGCGATAACGATTTGATTCGGACCACCAGGAGCAAAAACAAAACTGGTGTTGTTGACGTCTCCGGTAGCTGGATCGATTGGCGGGGGAGGTGGTCCGCTGTTAAAGTTGGCAAAAGGGCGGACATCAAATTGAATTATATTACAGTCCAGAAGGCTAAAGAGATTTGCGCAAACCGCAGTCCTGAAAGCCCCTTCTGTGGGGGCTGTGCCATTTTGGAACACGCCTGTGCGAATGTCTCTGGAAGCGTCATTCAGGGCAAATTCCAATGTTGTGCTGACGATGAACAGGAGGGAAACTTCGAGAAGTCCGAAAATCAGGAAGAAGAATGGCGTTGCAATAAGAGCAAATTCTACAGCTGTTGCGCCGCTATTGTCATTTGACCAGGCGTCGAACCGTGCTTTCAATTTGCGGGTGACAATTGTCAGACCTATGAGCTTTTCCATTTTGCGCGCCTTGCTTATCAAACCAGACCCATGAGGTAGCAAAAGATAATTTCTATTTTGCAAAGATGCGCATGTGAATTTCATTGAAATTGAAACGGCCACGCTGGTCAGCATGGCCGTTTGAAAGATAGGTTTTCTGGATGACTTTAATTGTCAGCGTTAGATAGTTCTTGCAGGCGCTCGGACTGCGCAACTAGGGTATCAAAGTAGACCAGCTCGTCACCAATTGCCAGAACTGACCGGCAAGTTGGAGCACAATCATACGTATTTGACGCGCCGGCGCGATTTACATTGAGCAGATTTGTTGTGTTTGTGGTCACCACAACATCTCCAGAGAAAATTTCTTCTCCGCTTTCACTGAAAACCAGTAGGTTTGTGGTTCCAAAACTGCGGCCAGTGATAAAGATCAAATTTGCATCGTGTACGGCAACATCGGCGACCCGCGGGTTTCCGATGACGACGCTGGCTGCGGCACCACTGAGCTTTAGTGACGTCGATTTGTTGGATTCGACAACAATCGGGTCCGCAAATGCGCTAAGGGAAAACGTAAGGGCGGCAATCCCAAACGTGGTAATTCGGAAGAGGGAGCTGAGCATGACTATTCCTTTGAAACTATCAACTAGCCTGGAATATCCTCTAATAAGGTTGCCCGTTTCCTAATGCGCGAAAAATAACTCCAATCAGGCGTGTCCGGATCATATGCGCGAAGCGCGGTATATATATAAAGTGATAGGGCCGGTTTGGCTCAATAGATGGCCATGATTTATGGTAAACAAAATCTATAATAATGTTCACGTCTTTTCTGCATTGTTTTACTTGGAATTCATTTAGTTTGGGTAGGTTGTAATTGTTCCGGAATTAAAAGTTAAACAGTCGGAACTTGTTCAATATGCATGATGGGAGTTTCCAATGCAAAATATCGTACGTTTCCTTAAAGACGAGTCTGGCGCAACTGCAATCGAGTACGGCCTGATCGCTGCACTTATCGCTGTTGCTATCATCGGTGCCGTTACTGCTGTTGGCGGTGGCGTTAGCCAAAACTTCGACGACATTGCTGCAGCCATCTAAGGCTTAACGCAAATTCGTATATTACGGGAAGCCGCCAAGTTTATGCTTGGCGGCTTTTTCTATGCGTCAAGCATTCGTTCAAGGTTTTGCGGCATGTTGGCCAGAACTCATGTCAGGAGAAATAAACCATGGTCTCAGCTATCCTTGGCGCCGCCTTTTTTGTTCTGTGTCTGCAAGCGGCAATTAAAGACACGCTCTCGCTGAAAATCACCAATGGATTAAACTTGTCCATTGCGGCCTTGTTTATTCCTGCGGCCTTTGTAGCCCAGATCGGTTGGGGATTGGCAGGCGCACATTTGCTGGCCGGCCTCATCGCTTTCATTGTTTCCTATCTTTTGTTCTCGTTCCGGGTGTTTGGGGGAGGGGACGCGAAAATGATTCCTGCCGTTATGCTTTGGATCGGACCTGCTGGCTGGATACAGTTCGCGGTCGGCATGGCCCTTAGTGGAGGGTTGTTGGGAATCGTCATCTTGATGGCGCGCCGCGCTGTACCTGTAGAGCTTACGCCCGGTTTTGCGCAAAATATTATGAGTAAAGAGAATGGGATTCCTTATGGCGTTGCGATTGCTTTGGGGGCGGTTTTTGCTGCTCCGCATAGTGAATTGTTTAACTCATTCCTAACTCAGTTCAGTCAATTCAGTTAACCTTCTTTTAGAACCTTTATGCAATTTTGCGGACGAATAGGCATTGTGCCTGACGTCGTAGATACATTGTTCGGAGGAACAAACCTTGTCTCCATTAAGACTGATTTTCCTATTACTTGCGCTTGTTGCTGCGGCCGGTACTTTCCTGCTCGTCCGCTCAGCTTTATCTGAACCGGCCGACGCCGTTGGCGCTGTTGTTCAAGTCGAAACAGAAGTCCAGGTGTCTGAAGTAGATGTGCTGGTCGCCGTCAGAGATTTCCGGGTAGGTGAGGTTATTACGCCTCAAGACCTTGCTTGGGCGCCTTGGCCAGAAGATTCGGTGAGCCCAGAATATCTAACGCTTGATCAAAATCCGGACGCATTCTCTGATGTCGCCGGATCAGTTGTGCGTATTCCCTTGTTCTCCCGCGAACCGATCTTGAGCCAGAAAATCGTCAACAAAGGCGATACCAGTATCATGGCCGCTTTGGTCGGTCCGGGCATGCGGGCTGTGTCGGTTGAAATTTCAGCTGAGTCAGCGGCCGGCGGCTTTATTCTGCCAGATGATCGCGTTGACGTCATTCTGACCCACGAAGTGGAACTGGTGACTGCCAATGGCGTTACCGACGATATTGAAAGCACCATCATTCTCGAGAATGTCCGTGTTCTCGCAATTGATCAGAAAATCGCCCAGGACGAAGCCGGCCAAACTGCCATCGGCCAGACTGCTACGCTCGAACTGAGCCCGGAAGATGCGGGGCTCGTTGCATTTGGTGAGCGCAAAGGGGTCCTGTCATTGGCACTGCGCAGTCTTACCGATGCAGCGCTTGCAGGCGATGTCGTAACCTCAAGAGCTTCAGATTTGAAGTCAACATCAACAGGTGGACGCGTAACTGTGTTCCGGAATGGCCGAGTGCGTGAAAGCGCTGCCGGCACGGGAGAGTAAAGTATGTTGAAAACCCTACGTCCATTGTGTCTTGCGCTTGCAGCGTCAGGATCTCTATTTACGGCTGATGTCTGGGCTCAGAGTAATTTGCTGGATGTTGAAATCAGCGAACCGGGCGATACTGCCATTACGCGCCATATCGTTATATCGCTCGACAAGTCGACGGTTGTCGAAATAGGGCGCCCGGCGTCCGATGTCGTCATCACAAACCCAGCGATCGCGGATGCGGCCGTTCAAACGTCGCAACGGATGATCTTCCGGGGTGTATCGGTCGGCACAACCAATGCCTTTATCTTCGGCGATGATGGCGAGCAGATCGTCAATCTCGAAATTCGGGTAGAACCGGATGTTTCGGGACTTATGGAGCTTATTGAGCGCCATGTGCCAGATGCGCGTGTCAGTGCGGAAGCAGTAACTTCGAATATTGTTCTGACCGGCACTGTCGATAGTTTGAGCCAGGCTGATATTGTTATTCGTTTGGCTGATGCTTTTCTTGGTGTTGATCGTGACGACGAAGAATCCCCTGCAGTCGTCAATATGATGCAGATCGCGGCGAAAGATCAGGTGCTGTTGCAAGTCCGTATTGTTGAGATGCAGCGGTCTGTGATCAAGCAATTGGGCATTAATCTGAACAGCGGCACAAATTTTGGTGCTTTACAAGGCGAGCGCGTTGCCGAGGCCGTAGACGGCGCCGGTATTCTGACAGGTGATCAGATACTGGAAGGCGCGCCGCCATTCTTTGGTGGTCTTGGATTGGACTCGTCGACAGCGTTTAATGTTGCGGGGGCATCCCTTGGTGGACTTGGCCTTTCTGGAACGATTACAAACCTCATTGGCGGACAAGACGAGCGGACATCACTTAGCGCTTCATTGGCGGCGCTTGAACGCATCGGTGTGGTCCGGACGTTGGCTGAGCCCAATATCACTGCGCTTTCGGGTGAGCCTGCAAATTTCCTGGCAGGGGGGGAGTTTCCAGTCCCTGTTGAGCAGGATGAAAACGGCACAATCACCGTTGAATTCCGGCCTTTCGGTATCGGTCTGGGGTTCACGCCGCTGGTCCTGTCTGAAGGTCGAATTTCGCTTAGGATGTCGACAGAAGTCTCCGAGCTCTCCTCTGCGGGTGCTTTCCAGGGGGCGTCTGACACTGGGGTCGGGCCGAATGGCGAAATTATCGTCACACAAGGGCTGACAATCCCCGCATTGACCGTCAATCGCGCTGAAACCACTGTTGAATTGCCATCTGGGCAATCGATGATGATTGCCGGGTTGATCCAATCCAGCACGCGTCAGACGATTGATGCCGTACCAGGAGTTAAGAACATTCCGGTCCTCGGCGCATTGTTCCGCTCACGCGACTTCCTGAATGAGGAGAGCGAGTTGGTGATTATTGTAACGCCTTATCTCGTTGACCCTGCCAAACAGTCTGATTTGCGGACGCCAGACACCGGGTTTGCGAATGCCAGTGATGCGAAGACCATTCTGTTCGGCAAGCTAAACCGGCTCTACGGCAAGGATGAAGTACCAGCGGATGCCGGGCAGTATTCAGCGCCTGTCGGCTTTATAGAAGAATAGGGAATAGACAGATGACAAATATGAAACTGAAAGTCTCTGCCATGTTGATGGCTTCAGCTGGTCTTGCCGCCTGTGGCTCGGTCTCGCCAGCGGTTCCGGTTGAACTTGTGGACACGCCTGTTCTTGAAAGATACGACATCGATGTCGTCGAGCGAACCGAAACTCTGGAAGTGGTTCTCGATCCTGCCAGCAGTCGCCTCTCGGATGCACAGCGCGATGACATCACAAGTTTTGTACGATTCTTCAACGATGTCGGACACGGCCAGCTATCCATGATCTTGCCGGAGGGAACCAGCAATCCGCAGTCAGCTATTAACGCGATCGCGGAAGCCAGAGAGATCGCATGGTCCAATGGTGTGAACTATAAGGAGATCACTGGCGGCGCTAACCAGTTCGAATTCCAGCCTGTCGTGACCTTGTCGTTTACGCGATATGATGCGCGGCCGCCTGAATGTGAAGGCTTTGGAACAATCGATATATCGAGCACGAGATCAAACGGCGATTTGCCGAATCTTGGATGCTCGGTACGGACGAATATGGCGGCGATGATTGCGGACCCTGCGGATCTGTTGGGAAATCGTCCGCTTGATCAAGGTGATAGTGAAAGACGTTACATTACCTTTGAGGCTTATCGTCTGGGTGAGCAAACCGCTTCCGAGCGCAATGAGGGCGAGTCGGGTATCATTTCCGACGCGATCGATAATTAGAGTAGAGGGTTGAAACATGACGAATGAAAGCGCGCTTTTCGAGGATGATTTCCTTATGGACTTGGACGATGCGGATCTTGCATCTACCACCGAAAGTTCTGCGTCTCCATCTTCGGGAGATGGTGCGATGACAGCAGCTGCTCAAACAGCTCGCGAGGGGGCTGCTGCAGAACCTGCAGCGGTATCCACGGTTACGTTGCCCGAGCCAGAAGGTGGTGACGCACCTTTGCCGGCAATTTCCATTCGCGTTTTCTACGAGCGCGCCGAAACAGCGCAATTGATCGAAACTGCTGGACGGGACCGTCGTATGTTGCGCACGGATCTGGAGCAGGCTTCCGGCGGTGTTGCTGCTGCCATTGGCTATCTTTCGGAAAATGTAACGCCGAACCTTCTCATTGTTGAATCATCGTTGCCCGCTCAGCAGATGCTAGAGCAAATTGATGCCCTTGCAGAGCATTGCGACGCTGGTGTCCAGGTCATGGTGATCGGTGCAATGAACGATATTGCACTTTATCGCCAGCTGGTCGCCAGAGGGGTTAGCGAGTATCTCGTTCCTCCGCTGACACCCATACAATTCATTCGCTGCGTATCGTCTCTTTTTGTTGATCCAGAGAAGCCGTTTGTTGGCAAGTCGATCTCGATTGTTGGTGCCAAGGGCGGGGTAGGGGCCTCGACCATTGCGCACAATCTGGCTTGGTCAATTGCCGAGAATGCGAGACTGAATACGACACTTGTCGATCTGGATTTATCCTTCGGTACGACGGCACTGGACTTCAATCAGGAAGGCACCCAGTCTGTTACGGATGCTTTGCTTTCTCCGGACCGCGCAGATGAAGCGGTTATCAACCGGTTGTTGACGACCGCGACAGAGCGGCTGTCTCTTTTTACGGCGCCTGCAAGCGTCAGTGAAGAATTTGATGTCGGCCCCGAGGCCTATGACAAGGTCATTCAGGCTGTGCGCGGTACCGTGCCATATGTTGTTCTTGATCTGCCTCATATCTGGTCGGCCTGGTTGCGGCAAACTCTCGTATCTTCCGATGAAGTAATTATGGTATGTCAGCCTGACCTTGCGTCGCTACGCAATGGTAAGAACATTCTTGATCGTCTGCGTACGGAACGTCCGAATGATGCGCCGCCGCGCCTTGTGCTCAATATGGCCGGTGTTCCCAAAAGACCAGAAATTCCGACGAAGGATTTCGCTGTGGCGATCGGTGTCGAGCCGGAAATCGTTGTGCAGTTTGATGCGGGTCTGTTTGGAACGGCCTCGAATAATGGCCAGATGATTTCCGAAACACAGGCTGATGCAAAAGCATCTCTTGCGATTGATCATTTGGCGTCAATTATGACGGGGCAGGCCGTTGATGCACCTGCAAAGTCGTTCGTTCAAAAATTGCTCGGTAAATAGTACCGGCCGATAGGGGTTGAGTTATGTCTTTTGGTAAACGTGTCTCGGGTGGGCCAAAAGCTGCGCCTTCAAAGCCAGCGGCCGCGCCTGCGGCGAAGGTTGTGGCTGCTGATCCAGCGCCGGAACCAAAGCCGGCTGCTGCGGTTCCAGTTCCTGCAAAGGTAAAGCCGCCTGCGGAGGTTGCGCCTCCAGAGGAAATGGCGATTACCGAGAAGTCTGAGCAATATTACGCCACGAAAACAACGGTCTTCAATGCGCTGATCGATACGATTGATCTCGGGCAGCTGGCCCAGCTCGATCAGGAAAGCGCGCGCGAAGAAATTCGCGACATTGTCGTTGAAATTATCTCGATCAAGAACGTCGTGATGTCGATTACCGAGCAAGAGGGCTTGCTCGACGATATTTGCAATGACGTGCTTGGTTATGGCCCGCTAGAGCCGCTCCTGGCGCGCGATGACATTGCCGATATCATGGTCAATGGTGCGGACACGACCTATATCGAGGTGAATGGTAAAATCCAGCGGACGAATGTCAGATTCCGCGACAATGCCCAGCTGATGAACATATGTCAGCGCATCGTGTCCCAGGTTGGCCGCCGTGTTGATGAAGCCAGCCCTATTTGTGATGCGCGTCTTCTCGACGGTTCTCGTGTGAACGTGATCGCGCCGCCTTTGGCGATTGATGGTCCGACGCTTACAATTCGGAAATTTAAAAAGGACAAATTGCGGCTTGAGGATCTTGTGAACTTCGGCTCAATCTCTGTTCCCGGATCGGAATTGTTACGGATTATCGGTCACTCTCGCTGCAACGTTCTTATTTCGGGAGGTACGGGCTCGGGCAAGACCACGCTTTTGAACTGTCTGACCGGATTTATCGAGCCGGATGAGCGGGTGATTACCTGCGAAGACTCGGCTGAATTGCAATTGCAGCAGCCGCATGTTGTGCGTCTGGAAACCCGCCCGCCGAATATTGAAGGCTCCGGTGCTGTCACGATGCGCGAGCTTGTGAAAAACTGTCTGCGTATGCGTCCTGAACGTATTATTGTGGGTGAGGTGAGGGGACCTGAAGCGTTTGACTTGTTGCAGGCCATGAACACTGGTCACGATGGTTCCATGGGGACACTGCACGCCAACTCGCCACGCGAGGCACTTTCCCGTGTTGAATCGATGATCACGATGGGGGGCTTCTCGCTTCCTGCGCGAACCATCCGCGAGATGATTGTCGGATCGATTGATGTTGTTATTCAGGCCACACGTTTGAGAGATGGTTCCCGGCGGATCATCAACATTACAGAAGTCATGGGCCTCGAAGGCGACACGATCGTCCTGCAGGATGTCCTGACTTACGAAATTGACGGCGAAGACGCGAACGGCAAATTGATCGGTGCGCACCGGGGTACCGGTATTGGTCGTCCCAAATTCTGGGAGCGTGCGCGCTACTATAATCTGGAGCAAGATCTTGCTGCGGCACTTGACCAGTTGGAGGACGCGGCATGACCGAACAGGAGATGATGCTCTATGGCATCGCCGCTTTGGCATTTCTTGCAGTCGGTGGGCTCGGTATTGCCCTAACGTCCGGCGACTCAAACCAGGCTGCACGAAAGCGTGCGAAATCTATCGGTTCTGGTGACAATTCGGGATCGGGTGGACGCAAGGGCCACGACGAAAATTCTGCGCGTCGCAAAGAAACCCAGAAGATGTTGAGCAAGCTGCGAGAGCAGGATGAGGCACGCAAAAAGTCACTTGTTCCGCAGGATATCAAAGCGAAGCTTGAGCAGGCCGGCTTGACGATAACGCCGGCAACCTTCTGGATCATTTCCGCCGTGGTTGGTGTTGTTTTCGCGCTTTTGGCATTTCTCAGCGGCGCCGAAGGGGTTGTCGCTTGGGGGATGGAGCTCAAGTCAAAGCCAGTGGTCATTACAATGGCAGGCCTGACCGGGTTTCTAGGAGTTCCGCGCTGGATCATTAATGGCATGGCAACCCGCCGCGTCGCCAAGATGACCAGTCAATTTGCTGATGGTATTGATATTATCGTTCGTGGCGTCAAATCCGGTCTGCCACTTGCGGAATGTCTGCAGATTATTGCGCGTGAAAGCCCGGCTCCTTTGGGGCCAGAGTTCCAGACATTGACTGATTCAATTGCGATGGGGACAAATCTCGAGCGCGCCCTCCAGAACCTTTATCGCCGGGTTCCACTGCCAGAGATCAACTTTTTTGTGACGGTTTTGTCGATCCAGGCAAAGTCGGGGGGCAACCTCTCTGAAGCTCTAGGAAACTTGTCGGCTGTGATCCGGTCTCGCCGAATGATGCGCGAAAAGGTGAAAGCTCTGTCTTCCGAAGCGAAAGCGTCAGGCATGATTATCGGGGCTTTGCCGATCGTTGTGGGCGGAATGGTGTTTATCACGACGCCCGACTACATCATGGAGCTATTCATTACGGAAACAGGGCATTTCTTGCTCGTGCTGTCCGTCATCATGATGACAATGGGTATACTGATTATGCGTAAAATGATTAATTTTGATATGTAAAGTGGGGCTTGTGCCAATATGTCTATAATTTCCGAAATATCGAAAATTGCTACGGACCCCGCTGCTGCTGCGTCGGTATTGGCAGGCTTTGGGATTTTTGCAGCTGTCATCTCTGTGGTTGCACCTGCTCTTCAGGGCGACAAACTCAATACGCGTCTTAAATCGGTTACCAATCGGCGGGAACAGTTACGCAAACAGAGTAGGGCGGAGTTATCAAACACGTCTCTCAAACGGGAATCGAAAGGTGCGATTGCCGATCTAAACAGCAAGCTCAATCTCCAGAAATTGCTGGAAGATCCGAATGTCGAGTCGAAGTTGATGCAGGCAGGGCTGCGCGGTCCCGGTCCGATTTCGGCCTTTTATGCGGCGCGAATGATTTTGCCATTTGTCGGACTGGTACTCACATTTCTCTATGTATTTGTTCTTGGAGCGATCGAACTCGAGGGGGCCATGAAATATGGCTCGCTTCTGTTTGGCATGGCGGCCGGATTTTATCTGCCGAACATCTATGTCAGCAATATCGCTCAGAAACGCCAGCAGTCGCTCATGCGCGCCTTCCCTGATTCACTTGATATGCTCTTGATTTGTGTTGAGGCGGGTATGTCGATCGAGATGGCGTTCCAGAAAGTCGGACGCGAGATTGGCTCCGCTTCGGTCGAACTGGCTGAAGAGTTGACCCTGACCACCGCGGAGCTGTCCTATTTGCAAGAGCGGCGGCAAGCTTATGAAAATCTCGCAGCCCGCACAGGACATGAAGGCGTGAAAGCCGTTTGCCTCGCGCTGATCCAGGCTGAACGCTATGGTACACCCTTGGGCGATGCTTTGCGCGTTATGGCCAAGGAAAACCGCGACATGCGGATGTCACAAGCCGAGAAGAAGGCCGCAGCGCTGCCAGCCCAGTTGACCGTGCCAATGATCCTGTTCTTCCTGCCTGTGCTGTTTATGGTCGTTCTCGGACCTGCCTACATCAAGTTCAAAAAGAACAATGCAGAAAATGGCAACTAGATCGCCCGCGCTTCTTTAGGCTCTAAGGTCTTTGGGTGATCCCAGAGAAATGTAGGATGTGATGCTGTTGACTTGCGGCAGTGTCCCCAAGATATCGGCATGGAAAGCCTTATAGGTTTCAAGATCGGCGACTTCCACACGCAGCAAATACTCGACGGATCCGGTGATATTGTGGCACTCGCGAACGTCCGGGGCTGCTGCCATGGCGCGCTCGAAAGCTTGTGCATCTTTTTTCAGATGGGCTGACAGGCCAACCATAACGAAAACAGTAATTGCTGCGCCGAGCTTGGGTCTGTTCAGGACGGCCCGATAGCCGAGAATATACCCTTGACGTTCGAGATCCTGCACCCGCCGCAAACAGGCAGAAGGTGACAAACCTACATGGGCTGCCAGATCTGTGTTGCTGATCCGACCATCACCCTCGAGTGTATGCAATATATTGCGACTTATGGCATCTAATTCGAACATTTATTGCAAACAACTAAGGCTTCAAAGCTATATATGCAAGGAAATTGAGGAAAAACCGGCGTATCATTGCAATATATATTCTAGGAGTTTGCAATGCCCATCCGATCGCTCGATCATTATGATATGTCCGCTGAACGCGGGTTTCTTTGCCGCTTCAATGCCGCAGATATAGAGTTGCCTGGCGACTTTGCGATCGCTGCTGCCGTCGCGTCGAGTCTGCCAGACATATTGCCAACGGGCCGGATCCGGTCATTGCTCGTTGAACGCCTGCCAGACGCGATTTCAGAGGAGGCGGTTGCGCAATTGTCCGAGCGTCAGGTTCGTATGGCAATGGTGCACTTTTCTTTCATGGTTCAAGCCTTCGTCTGGGGCGAGCCTGAAGCCCCCGAGCGCTTGCCGCGATGCCTTGCCGTGCCAATGGTTGCGCTTGCGGACCGGCTTGGTCAGCAGCCACTGCTTCCGTATAGCGCTTATGTTCTCGACAACTGGGCACGGTTCGATGCTGCCGGCGGGATTGACCTCGACAATATCTATATGTTGCAGAATTTTCTCGGGGGTCAGGACGAGGCATGGTTTGTACTGGTCCATGTGGCGATTGAGGCTCGTGCCGGTGAGGCACTCGCCTTGATGCCGTCGGTTGTCGAAGCCGCTTTAGCTGGTGATGTTGCGAGTGTGAAAGCAGAACTGGCGCGCATGGCGGCGGTCTGGGAGGACATAAATGCGCTGTTCGACCGGATGCCCGAGCGTTGTGACCCGTATATCTACTTTGAACGGGTACGGCCCTATATCCATGGCTGGAAAGACAATCCGGCCTTGCCCAATGGTCTGATTTATGAAGGCGTCGAGCGATATGAAAGTCAGGGGCAGGCTTTCCGTGGGCAGACCGGATCACAGTCCTCTATTGTTCCGGCTATGGATGCTTTGCTTGGAGTAGGGCATGCCGCAGACCCGCTACGCGCCTATCTCGATCAGCTGCATATCTATCGGCCAACCGGGCATAGAGAATTTATCGAGGATGTGAGAGCCAGCAGCACAGTGCGGGATTTCGTTAAACAGGCTGGCGTTCAAGAGCTGACGGAGGCCTACAATGCAAACATATTGGCCGTCGCCAGTTTTCGCACCCGTCATCTTGAATATGCCGCGAGCTATATCAACAAGCAGGGCAAAACTGCTACCGGCAACGACACTGAAGTCGGAACCGGAGGCACGCCTTTTATGCGCTATCTGAAGAAGCACCGCGATGAAACGCGTGACAACCTGCTCGACTAGACGAAGCTAGTTCGGACTGCCGGTCACGAGGGTAGCACGCCGTGCTCGCCGCGGACGTCTTGACGCTGTTGTGCTTGTCACCGGTGCTGGCTGGGCGGCAGCTGTGGGCGCCGGCTCGCTCAGCGCGACTGTCTGGACATCCTGACTTGGTGCAGCTTTCGGAGCGTCTTGGGCTTCTGCAACATCGGATATCGCCTGGAGCTGGGCATTGCCACCAATCATCTGGGCGATGAAGTCCGCATTGCGGTCCGCAATGCCGTTTGGAGCGTCTTGCAGGGCGATCGTGCGCGCTTGATCATACTTCCCTTGCAGGCCCAGGACCAATGCAAAATTCTGGCGGATTCTCATCGAGGCGCCGGGCATCTCGCTCGCTTGACGTAACTTGTCTTCTGCGTCGGGCAAATTGCCAGACAGGGCAAGGGACAAGCCGTAATTGGCCAAGGTTGTTGGTCTGTTGGGGTCACGGATCAGCGCCTCGGCATAGGCTTCTTGTGCGGCGTCATGCTGGTTCTCGCGGTCAAGAATAATGCCGACAGCAGCATAAGGGTAGGCGTCATTCGGATTGATTGCGAGCGCTCGGCTATAGGCGCGCAATGCTTCTCGGGTTTTGTTCAGGCTGGCATTGGCGCGTCCGAGTTCGATGAACATCTCCGCGCTTTTAGGATGGCTAACGACCGCCAGATTGGCGACTTCAACTGCGCGTTCGAAACTGTTGATCTGACGGAGCGCCTTCGTAAATGCGAGGGAAATGTCAAGATCGACTGGGTGGAGATTATACTGCTCATTCCAGAACTGGACCTGCGCCAATGGGTCAGCGCGAGAGATAAGAGCGATGTCGTCTGCCGTCGGCTTGACGAATTCGCTCGACTCTGCGGTCGCTCCTGCTTGCGTGGCCGCTGGCGTCGTTGCGCAGCCAACAAGCGCCAGACCCGCCAGAACCGAGGCGCTGGCTTTTAAATATCTTGATTTCGACATGACTTTTGGTCTCCAAATGCCCTTTTACGCCGTCAGGATATTTCCAGCCCCTCAAGAAACCGTTAACACAAGCTCGTAACGTGTTAACATTTTGAAGGATCTTCCCATGCACTCAGCTTTTTCCGATTCTGCCGAAGCGGCAGCCAAACTTGTCCTCGTGCGGTCGGACGAGGCGGAAGAAGTTGCGGGCCGTTTGCCTGATGCCATTGGTCAGGTGATCCGCGCGCAAGGGTTCTCTGGCAAACGCGCTGAGATGTTGAAAATTCCCGGTGAGGATGGTGCGCTGGCCTACGTCATTGCGGGGCTTGGGCGGGGGCAGACACCTCTTGATGTCGCGGCGATCAGCGCCGCGCTTGAGCCGGGTCAATATGAGCTTGAAAGCAAGCCGGAGGACTGGTCAGACGCCTGGGTCAGTGCCGGTTGGGCAGATGGAGCTTACCGTTTTGACCGTTATCTGGCTAAAAAGCACACTGCGCCCCAGCTCGTCCTGCCGTCCGGCAGTGACGCTTTAGAGGCGATCGGGCGTGAAGCTGCGGCGGTCGATCTGGTCCGTGATCTGGTCAATACGCCTGCGGCCGATATGGGGCCGGACGCCATCGAAGCGGCCATTCGCGACATGGCCAAGACTTATGGTGCAAAAGTGGATGTAACCACGGGCGATGATCTGCTCGAGGCGAACTATCCCATGGTGCATGCCGTGGGGCGAGCGGCGACGATTGCGCCGCGATTTGTCGAACTGAGCTGGGGCAAGAAATCTGCGCCAAAAGTCGCTTTGGTGGGCAAAGGCGTCTCGTTTGATTCAGGTGGACTGAATATCAAAAAGGGTGGCGGCATGCGGATCATGAAGAAGGATATGGGCGGGTCAGCCCATGCCATTGGTCTGGCGCAGCTGATTATGGACGCTGATCTTCCGGTCAATTTGAAACTCTATGTTCCAACGGTTGAAAATGCCATTGCGGGCAATGCGTTCCGTCCGGGCGATGTGCTTATGAGCCGCAAAGGCTTGAGCGTTGAAATTGACAATACCGATGCGGAGGGCAGGCTGATCCTTGGCGATGCCTTGACCCGCGCGAGTGAGGACGATCCTGATCTTCTGATCGACTTTGCCACGCTGACGGGCGCCGCACGCGTCGCTGTTGGGCCGGATCTGGCGCCATTCTATACAGATGATGAAGCCCTTGCCGCCGAGATCGCAGAGGGCGCGCAGCTTAGTGGCGACGCGGCATGGCGGATGCCGCTTTGGCGGCCCTACCTGTCCTATCTGAGCAGCCCGATTGCGGACATCGCAAATTCTGGAAGCAGTATGGGAGGGTCGATTACCGCCGCGCTCTTCTTGCAGAAATTCGTTGATGCCAGACATTGGGTCCATCTCGATGTGTGGGCATGGCGGGAAGCGAAATATGGCCGGCCTGCGGGGGCGGCTGCCTGCGGGTTGCGGGCGATGTGGGCGACCTTACAAAAACGTTATGCTTCGAGCTGAATTCTGGCTTGCGGACCATTGCAAATCACCTGATTCTATCCTTCTGGAACGAGGGTTGACACATGGCAATGAGCGAGCGGCAAGCACTGGATATGTGGCGTCAGACCGTTTGTGCCCTGGTGAAGGCCGATACGCCTGATCTTACAGCGCGCCAGCAAGCTATTCTCATGACGATTTCCTTGACGCGCGGACCCCATACTGTGCGTGGTCTGGCGGAGAAGCTTGACCTTGCAAAGCCGGCCGTGACACGGGCACTCGATACGCTGGAACGGTACGATTTGGTCAAACGTGTGCGTGATGACAAGGATCTGCGGAACATCTTTCTCGAACGGACACAGGCAGGCGCGCAGGCCCTGCGGGCCCTGGCGGTCTTGATTATCGAGGCTGAAACGGGCGGGGTGGGACCAAATCGCAAAACCGGTGGTGACAATAGCCAAGTCGCCTGACACACTGGCCGAATGTTGAACTTTGATGACAAGCGCCTTGCCGCGCCACAAGAGAAACCTGCTGCGCTAGGGCGCATCGGGCTTGCAACCGTTCCGATCATGATGGCGCTTGAAGACCGCGCCGAGCGGGTAAGTACCGGGATGCTTGGCGAACCTGTAGAAATCTATGCGGAACGGGATGGTTTCATGTTGATCCGGCATGGCCTCGACCATTATGTCGGGTGGGTCAAGAAGAGCAGCTTGGTCCAGCCGGGCACGCCAACCCACCGGATATGTGTCCCGTTGACCTACGGCTTCTCGAAACCGGATATCAAGTCTGCCCCCCAAACGACACTGTTTCTGGGCGCGCTCGTATCGGCCCGATCGACCGAGAATGCCTTGACCGACTGCGAGGGTGTCGGATGGGTGCCTGAAAGTCATGTCGTTCCGATTGATCAGTTCATTCCCGATCCTGCTGAAATGGCTGTCGGCTTTTTTGGCACCCCTTATCTGTGGGGTGGACGCAACGCTATCGGGATAGATTGTAGTGGGTTGACCCAGATGGTGTTCGCCGCCGCTGGTGTTCAATTGCCGCGGGACTCGGATATGCAGTTTGCGTGGTCAGGCGAGCTGATTGAAGATTGGCGAACGCCGGGGGTGCTGAAACGCAATGATCTGGTGTTCTGGAAAGGCCATGTCGGGATCATGATTGACGGGGAGACGTTTCTTCATGCCAATGCCCATCATATGGCGGTCGCTCACGAGACATTAGAGAGCGCGATCAGCCGGATCGCCGCAAAATATGGCGAACCGATCGGTGCCAAACGGATATCTCTGGCTGATAAGGGACGTCCCGACTGGCTCGGCCCAACCAATTAGACAGAAGGGGGCATCCCCCAGATAAAAGAGCGCCCTAAACTCCGATGGAAGTTTAGGGCGTTGGAATTTTTGCTTTTATGAGCAGTAGTCAAAGATTGGCGTTTGTTACTGCTCGCCAGTGACTGCGTCCTCGACTGTTTCAACCAAACCTTCGGTCGCATCGGTTGCGGTGTCGACAATTGCCTCACCGCCATCTTCTACGGTCTCGACGATTTGCTCGAGCAGTGAGTTGCCTGTGTCTTCAGCGGTCGCGGTTTCGTCGGCGACCTCTACGCTGGCGCCATCGACCGTTACGATCGTGCCTTCAGCAGCTTCAATCACCTCGCCGGTGGTTTCGACGACATCGCTAGCGGCTTCTGCGCTTGCCTCGGTTACGAGGGGCGCAGGGAAGGGCGCAGCGTTCGGGCTAATGCTCGCAAGATAAGCGATAATGTTCACGCGCTCTGCGTCTTTGCGCGGGCTACGCAGGCCCGCAAACGACATTTTGTTGCCGCGTGCAAACGCTCCGGGATTGGTCAGCCAGTCATTCATGGCTTGATACGTCCAGTCGCCGTCAATGCCAGCCAAAGCGCCCGAATAGGCAAAGCTTCCATTGGCCGCAATATCGGTGTTCATCATCCCGTACAGGTTCGGACCGGTGCCGTTTGCACCGCCATCATCCCATGTATGGCACTGGGCACATTGGCGCATGGCCCGCTCTCCAGCGGCGACGTCCGCGCTGGCCAGCATCAGGCCAAGGTCGAACACATCTTCGGGCTCGTCATTGCCGCCGGACGCTGCTTCGGCAATCTCAATCCGGTAACCGTGGAACTTGTCTTCAGCCCACTCGTTCAGCGTATCATAATGATGTCCTTTATGATGTCCGCCGCCGGAGCTGAACACGATGTTCGCCACCTCATTCAGGCCCAAAATGAGCAGAACGGTTGCGAGTAACGCACCGAAAAATTTGTTAAAACCGAGCTCGCCCATGAACAGATTCCTCGTATTTGATCTTGGCGCACGCCTTGTGACACGCTAGCTCCTTTCTGACAACATACTGACTAACAATGGCCAAGTGATTGAAGGGGGTAAGCGGCGATCCGCCGCATCATGGATATGCGCTGCCTAATACTGATTCCAGCCCGTTTGGGGGCAACACGTCTGCCCGACAAGCCATTGGCCGATATTGGCGGGATTCCCATGATCAACAGGGTTTGTGCGCTTGCAACCGCCTCTGGTTTGGGCCGCGTCGTGGTCGCGGCGGCCGATATCGAGATTGCAGATTGCGTGAGATCAGCCGGATATGAAGCCGTTTTAACCGATCCGGCCCTGCCATCAGGAAGCGATAGGGTGCATGCGGCCGTCAATCTGATTGATTCGGATGGCAGATATGACCGGATCGTCAATTTGCAGGGCGATATGCCGACCTTGGCGCCCGAGGCGCTAGGCGAGGTTCTGGGCGTGCTGCAAACGGTGCCTGATTGTGATATCGCAACGCTTGCCGCACAGATCACAAAGGCAGACGAGCTTGCAGACCCGAATGTCGTGAAAGCCGTTCTGGCCCGCCAAGCCGGCGCGAAGACGGCCCGTGCCCTTTATTTTTCGCGTGCCAGCGTGCCTCATGGCGACGCGCCCAAATTCCATCATATTGGCGTTTATGCCTATAGGCGTGCAGCACTCGACAGATTTGTCACCAGCAAACCCAGCCCGCTTGAGCAGGCAGAACGGCTCGAACAATTACGCGCGCTCGAGCTTGGACTGCGCATTGACTGCGCGATTTTGGACGGACCCCCGCCAAATGGTGTAGACACTGCCGAAGACTTGGAAGTGGCCAGACGCCATTTCGCCAATCCTTTGCCCGAGAGTGACACATGACCCAGAAAATAGCCTATCAGGGCGAGCCGGGCGCAAACTCCCATATCGCCTGCGCGGATGCCTATGCGGATATGACCCCGCTACCATGCCGCACCTTTGAAGATGTGTTTCATGCCGTTGAATCGGGCGAGGCGGACCTCGCAATGATCCCCGTGGACAATACGATTGCCGGACGGGTTGCGGATATCCACCATATTTTGCCCGAAACCAAATTGTCGATCATCGGTGAGTATTATTTGCCAATCCGGTTCCAGCTTATGGCGCTCAGTGGCACCGCTCTGTCCGAAGTCCGCAAAGCCCGCTCGCATATTATGGGGCTCGGTCAATGCCGCAATTTCATGCGGGAGCATGGGATCGAGGCGGTGACATCTGCGGATACGGCAGGGGCAGCAAGAGAAGTGGCCGAGTTAGCCGATCCATCCGTTGCCGCGATCGCGCCAGAGCTTGCCGCATCGGTCTATGGGCTGGAAATCTTGGCCCGCGATATTGAAGATGCAGAGCACAATACAACCCGTTTCGTTATTATGTCCCGCGATCCGGGGGATCGGCAGGTTAAAGACGGACGAACCGTGACGGCTTTTATCTTTCAGGTGCGCAATATCCCTGCCGCGCTCTACAAGGTCATGGGCGGGTTTGCCACAAATGGCGTCAACATGACGAAGCTCGAAAGCTATCAACTCGGCGGCTCGTTTACCGCCACCCAGTTTTACGCGGAAGTCGAGGGCCATCCGGACGAACGCAATGTCCAATTGGCGCTCGAAGAATTGGGGTTTTTCTCCAATATGCTCAAGATTATCGGGGTGTTCGCTGCAGGCGAGCGACGATACAGCACACGCTAATCCATGGCTCGCAGGCGCGTGAACGTGTGTGATGCGGCTTTGACTATGGCCGGCGGGACGTTTGCGATAAGATTGCCTGGCAAAGTCATATAAGGAAAATCAGTCATGAAACTCCGTTCGATATTCGTTGCCGTCGCACTGGTCACAGCCCCAACAGCCCTGATCGCGCCTGCTTTTGCAGATGTGGCTCCTGTTTACACCAAGAAAAATTCCGATCTGGCGCTTAGCGGCTATGATCCGGTGGCCTATTTCACGCTGGGTGAACCGACCGAAGGCAGCGAAACCTTCTCGACCGAGTATCAAGGCGCAAATTTCCTGTTTGCCAGTCAGGAAAACCTGGACCTGTTTCTTGCCAGCCCCGATCAATATGCGCCGCAATATGGCGGCTATTGCGCTTGGGCCGCGGCACAGGGCAAAACCGCAGCTGGCAATCCCCAGCATTGGGCGATCGTCGATGGCCGGCTTTATCTTAACTATAACCGGCGCATTCAGCGCAGATGGGATGCCGACCAAGCCGACTTTATCGCTGCGGCTGATGAAAAGTGGCCAGAGGTGATTGGTGTTGCCGAAACAGCGCCAGCGCCAGCGCCCGAACCCACGCCGCGGCCAGCACGTCGGCGAAGCCACGGTTCCTAGCTGTCGCGCTCCGACCAGACCCTTAAAATATGATGCGCAACCGCCATTTCGGGTGGTGCAAAAACCTCGCTATGGGTTCCTGCGATAATGTCGCGCGCCTCTTGGCGGGTAAACCAGCGGGCTTCATCGAGTTCGGTTTCGTCTACGGTGATCTCTTCGCTTTCGGCCTGAACGATCAATCCGATCATCAGCGAAGAGGGGAAGGGCCATGGTTGGGCAAAGAGATATTCCGCGCTCGCCGCATTCGAGCTGATGCCGGCCTCTTCTTTAAGCTCGCGCACAGCGGCCTGCTCGACCGTCTCGCCCGGTTCTACAAATCCGGCCAGACAGGAAAAGAACCCTGCAGGCCAGAGGCTTTGCCGCCCCAGTAAGCAGTGGTCCCCGCGGACAGCGAGCATGATTGCGACCGGATCGGTGCGGGGGAAATGCTCGCGCTTGCAAGCCTCGCAGCTGCGTTTCCAGCCCGCTTCCTGAACGATAGTCTCGTGTCCGCAATTGGCGCAGAACCCATGAGATCTGTGCCACTCGAACAGCGACCGCGCCGTTGAAGCGAGATTTGCATCCATAGGCGGCATTGCGCCAAACGCCATTCGTGCATCGCCAAAGTCTGCCAGTCCGGCAATCGGTGAGGCTGCCAGTTTGAACCCGTCTCCCATATCGAGTGCAAAGACGCCTGCTCCGGCTTTATCGGTGCCAAGGAAAAGACGCTGCCGGATGTCTGGAAGAGATGCTGCTTGCGGGCCGAGCCACAAAAGACCGCCCCCATCCTGGACCAGAGGCCGCCCGTTCTGGAACAGGCAAACCAGCACGTCTGGCGCTTTGAAAGCCGTCTGCAGCCAGTCTGTGTCAGTCCGGTGGTGCGCTGCACGTTCAATCGCGGCGCTCGCCAGTGGCATCGTGTCCGAGGTCAAAAGCATAATCTGTCTAGCCATCCCAGTTTTCTGAAATAATGCGGATTTTGAGCGCTTCGTCCGGTTGCAGGTATTGTGCAGCCATTGCGGTCAGATCCTCAACGGTAATCGAAGAATAGACATCGGCGCCGGAGCGCACTTCAGCCAGATAGTCCGGATCACTCTGGGCGGTTGCAATATAGGACAGCCAGGCGCCATTGTTTTCCAGCCGCTCTTCAATGTTTTCGAGAATGGGCTGGCGGGCGCGTTGCAGTTCGTCTTCGGTGATGCCGCCTGTGGCCATTTCATTGGCAATGGCATCAATGGCCATCATCACCCGATCGACATCCTGCGGTTCAACCGCGCTGGTTGCAGACACAAAACCAAAGCCGGGGAAAACATAAGAGCGCTCGCTATTGGCGTTCGGCGAATAGGTCGCGCCCAATTCCTCGCGTAGAACTTCGGTCAACTTCAGCCGCATAACCGATCTGAGAAGGTTCTGGGTGGAATTGGTTTTCTGGTCGGCACGACTATCGGTTGGCCAGTAGACCATTGCCAGCGCTTTGTCGGCAAGCCCCGCATGCGTCAGCGTCACCTCGGCGCGGTCTTCGGGAAAGACAACCTGTCTTGCCTCGGCAAACTCCAGGGGCTCCGCTAGCCGCGCGGGCAGGGCACCGAAGGTGCGGGCAATCACATCAATCGCCGTTTCCTCATCAATGTCCCCGACAATGCCGATCTCGATGGCGCCTTCGTCAAAGGCTCTTTGGGTGACGCTCTTTAGCTCGGCAAAGCTACGGCTGAGCAAGTCCTCTTCGGCGGCCAAGCCAAACCGTGTGTCTCCACTGCGCAGGATACGCGGCACGATTTGCGCAGCCACACCGCCCGGTTCCGCATCGATTGTCTCATAGAAGGCTGCGATGGCTTGCTGGTATTGCTGCTCGGCCTCGGGCCGGAAACCGGGTGCGGTGATCATTGCGGTCAGCAATTGCATTTGCAGTTCGAAATCATCCGGCGTTGTTGCCACTCTTGAGCCGAACCCGTCAGCGCCCGCCCCTAAATTGAACGAGACGCTGCGTCCTGCGAGCAAAGATTGCAATTGATCGGCCGTATGCGCTTCTAGTCCGCCCGAAGCAAAGAAGCCGAGTAGGGAGCCCAGCCCGTCCATCTCTTGAGGAAATTCCAATTCCCCGCCGCCGATGGACGTCGAGGCCCGTATGATGGCATCTTCGAAGTCTGTGGTTTTAATGTTGAGACGGACATTGTTTTCAAACCGCAGCATACGGACACCGAGATCCTCAATCCGCTCATCGGAGACAATTGCGCCGGCAGGGCCGAAATCGGTATAAGCGAAAGCTTGGGCCTCTTCTACGACAGGAGGCTCAACCGCAATGGCAACGCTAGCGCGGTAGGCTGCGAGCACATCTGCGGGCGTGTTGGCGTTTTCGATATTGCTCGCGAGTTGTAGCTGCGGCTCGGCATCAGACCACTGATCCTTGAAGGCCGCATGCACCCGTTCCGGTGTCATCATCTCTAAAGACTGTTCAAACCGGGCCAGAGAAGAGGCTGGCGTTGTAAAGACAGCCTCATTGACGGTGCTTGCCAATTGTCCAGCGAGGGAAGGGGTTTGGCGGGTGCCGTACTGGTCTACGCGGTTTTCCAGTCCGGCTCTGATATTCGCCACCTGTTCGTCAATCTCGGCTTGGCTAAAGCCGAACTCTATGGCGCGGCGCAGCTCTTGTTCAATGGCGCTCAGTCCGGCCTGCCAGCCATCAGGCGTGGTGGAGGCGCTGACTTGAACCGTTTGCGCCAGATTGAATGAATTGGAATTGCTTGAGCGGGCACCGATAAAAGGCGCGTCGGCTTGGCGGGCCAAGGCTCCCAGCCGCCGGTTGAGCACGCCATGCCCAAGAGCCTCAATGACGTTTAGCTGACGTTGGGCGGCGGTGTCGGGCAATCGGCCACGCGGTTTTACAAGGCTAATCGTGACTGAGGTGCTTGTATCAGGATCATAGAAGACATCGGCTTCGGTCGGGCGGGCCGCATCAATGCTGCCAATCTCGGGTTTTTGCGGGACTGTGCCTTTGCCGGTCCAATCGCCGAACTGATCTTCAATCTGCGTGCGCATCGCTTCGGGGTCAAAGTCTCCGACAATCACAAAGGTCGCGCGCTCGGGACGGTAGCTGGCCTCGTAAATTTCGACGAAGCGCTCTCTGGGCGCCGTCGCAATAACCTCCAGATCACCGATCGGGAAGCGGTCCGCAACAATTGTGTCGGGCATGAGGAACTTTGTCGATTGGAGCGCTGCCCGCAGGCCAACCGAGTTGCGTGTGCGGGCTTCGGAGGCAATGACGCCGCGCTCTTTGTCAATGGCTTCTGGGTCGAGCGTCAGATTGCTGGCGGTTTCGCGCATCAGGAAAAAGCCGGTGTCGATGACGTCAGCCTCTGTGGAGGGGAGGTCGAGTTGATACTGGATCTGGTCGAAGCTGGTGAACGCATTTGTATCCGGTCCGAATGCCAGTCCGAACCGTTCGAGAATTTTAATCATCTCGCCTTCGGGGACATTCGCCGAGCCGTTAAACGCCATATGTTCGAGAAAGTGCGAGATACCCCTTTGCGCATCGGTTTCATCTAGCGAACCTGCATCAATCCTGAACCGCATCGAGGCCGTGTTCTCGGGACGGTCATTCTGCATGATGATATAGCGCATACCATTGTCGAGCTGACCGAAAATGACCCCCTCTTCAGGGACCAGATCACTGGCGTCATGCATCCACACAGCGGCATCAAGATCATATTCAGCCGCAGCACTGGCCACAATTTGCCCGTTCGGGGCGGTGTCGTCAGCCGGTTCGGGATCGGGTGACGAACAGGCAGCAAGGATTGCCGCCAAGGCTGCCATACCAGAAATAGAGAATCTCATGCGATGTTCCTAAAAGTTTTGGCGGAGCTTACCCGCTGTGCCGCATGGCGCAATCATTGTTATGCAATGGCCAGATGGCGGCCGCGCGCGCTAAGCACATGAAACCCGATCTACGTGCTTGCAATCTGGCCCCAGAGGCGCGATATAGCACTCGGAGGCTGGCGGTGGACGAGGTCCTCGCCAAACGGGTCAGGTCCGGAAGGAAGCAGCCCTAACGAGTTTCACTTCGGGTCGCTGCCAGTCTCTTCCAAACATACCGGATATGGCGTTATCTGCCTTCTCGCCGCCATGCCAGCAGCATGAACAGCGCGACCAGCAATGCCCCGAGCCAACCGGGTATGAGCTGTGTCGAGCGGCTGTCGCGCACGGCGTAGGCATCGCGTTCGCGCAGTCCCAGCCAGTTCGCGCCCGCCGCTTGGCCGCGCCGCGAAACCCGTCTTATATCGGGCCGGTTGCCGCCCGTATCGTTTAACCGGTAGACCGAGCCTCCAGTCGCCGTTGTGACCGGTTCGAGCACATCTGTTGTTGATCTCAAATCCTCATATTCGCGCGGATTGGCCGGACCATTGAGCGCAACCGCTTCAAGATCGCCTGATGCGGCACGGTACAATCCAAGCCCTTCAATCGGCACTTCAGCTGAATAGGATCCCGGGCCTGTTGCCTGCCAGGGCGCATCAATAACCTCGTCTTCAGGGGTGGTGAGCTGAAGCGGTGCGGGTTGGGCCGACAGCGTGCGTAAATTCACCCGTGCCGTGTCCCCGAGCGTGACGAGAGAGAGCTGCCGTTCTTCGAGCTCGGGCTCTTTCATCAGCCAGTGGACAAGCCGCCGTGTCAGTTCAGAAAACGGGCCGCCGCCATCCGAACCGCGTGCCCAGAGCCAGATTTGGTCGCTGAGCAAGAGGCCAACGCGGCCGTCACCAACACGGTCAACCACGAGGAGCGGTGCCTCATCTTCTCCGGCCGACATCAGCACATCTCCCGCGCGGGCCTCTGCACCGATATAGCGCTGCCAGCTTCCCCAATCGCGTTCGGCAAGTGGCAGGGTCACCGAATGGCGTGCCCCTTCTTCGGTAATTTCAGGCAGGATGGGCGCGGTAATAATCTCGCCCGTCGGCACAGCGGGAAGCACACTTGCCAGCGGGGTGCGTGCCAGACTCCCGCCACCGGCAAAGTGCTGACCAGCGGTAATCATCAGCGCGCCGCCCTGATCGACATAAGTGGCGATATTGTTGAGATATTCCCATGTCACAACACCTGTGCGCTCATATTGGTCGAAAATAATCAGATCAAATTCTTTGAGCTTCTGTTCAAACAATTGGTCGGTCGGAAACGGGATCAGCGCTAATTCCTCGTTCGGGGTGAAATCCTGGGAATAGACCGAGCGTAAAATCGTAAAATGTACCAGATCCACTTGCGGATCCGATTTTAACAGGTCGCGCCAGACCCGCCCGCCCGGGTGCGGTTTGCCGGTAATGAGCAAGACCCGCAGCCGGTCGCGTACACCGGATACGGTCGCAGCCGTCCGGTTGTTCGCAAGCGTCAGCTCTTCGCGTCCCGCTGGCGCTTCGACCACGAGAATATTGTCCCCCCGTCGCTCGATCTCGACGGGCAGGGGCGTATCAACCCCGACCTGCACATCTAGCGTCCGAAGCGGCTGGCCATTGAGTGAAATGCTCAACCGCACTGTGCCGCCAGCAGGATCATCGACGCGCAAAACATAGTCTGCGGTTTCGCCGACAATGCCAAAAGTTGGCCCCTTTACAATTTCGACGCGCCTGTCTCCGCGGGTTTCATCGCCAACAATCAAGCCGTGTATCGGGCCAAGTGGCGCAGCTGTTGAAAATGGCTCTGGGATGTCATGGACCTGCCCGTCAGTGACCATAATTGCGCCCGCTATCCGGTCACGCGGCACATCGGCCATCAAGCCTTCGAGGGCGCCAAACAGGTCGGTGCCATTGGCTTTGGCATTGGATTTGAGCACGCGCACTTCCAGTGTCGGGTCAGCACGCAGCTCGTCGGTCAGCGCTTCATAGGCTGCGTCCGCTGCGGCCTGCCGGTTGCCAAATCCCATGCTTTCGGATTGGTCGAGGATGACCGCGACAACCGATGGCAATGGCTCTCTTTGTTCGCGCACCAGTGCCGGATTGGCAATTGCAAGCGTCAGCAGCGAGAGGGCAATGCCGCGTGTCAGCCAAGCGCGCCCCCGCAAAACGATATAGGCGATCCAGGCGGCCAATGCGGCGAGTCCCAAGGCAATCAGCCATGGCCAGCCAAGCAAAGCGTCGAAACTCAGGCGGGTGACGTCAATCATTCGCGCGGGGCCCTATCTGGTTCATTGGCCGGATTGTCTTGTCCGAGCCGTTCTAGCAAAGTTGGCAAATGCACTTGGTCTTCTTTGTAGTTGCCTGTGAGGATATGCATGGCGAGATTGATGCCGAAGCGCAGCGCATATTCGCGTTGAACCTTGCCGCCATCGACACCATAAAGGCCTTGCCCGCGCTCGTTTCTGGCCCAGGCCGACACCCAGTCGGCATCTCCGATAAACAGGTTGGAGACGCCATCGCCGCGGCGCTCGCTCGGGGTAATTGTGGACGCATCAATCCACAGCTTCCGGTTCGAGTACCGTCCGGGGAAGCCATCGATCAGATAATAGGACCGCGTCACAACATGGTCGGGCGGAACCGGTGCCAGCGCCGGTGCATCGAGTCCCGACAAGAGGGTTTGCAAATTCGAGAAATCGCTCTCGCCACCGACCGAGCTGCCATTGCGTGTGTCAATGATCAGCGCCCCGCCTGTGCGCATATAGGCGTTCAGATTGGAGATCGCCAGCGGGCTGAGCGGGGTCATGGCGTCGGTGACGGCAAGATAGATCAGCGGGTACAATTCGAGCGGATCAGTTTCGGGATCAACAGCATCGGGCGGGGCGGGGGAGACGGATGTGCGCTGGGTCAGATAGACCGACAGACCCGAGAGGCCCTGCTCAACGCGGGTATCGCTTTCGGCGTCGCCTGTCAGCACATAGCCAAACCGCATGAGCAAAGCGGGATTGGCCAATTCTTCCTCGCTATAGAAAGAGGGTTGCGCTTGTGCGGTCGGTTCGGGTCCAAACGGGACGATCAGCGTGCCAGATACACATAAGGCAAGCGCTGCGGCACGTAGACCAAATCCAGACGACAGACGGCCTGCCACAGACAGGGCGATCAGCAAGTCGATCGCTATCAGCAACAGCGCCAATCCGAGCGCGAAGCCCGCCAAGGGAAACGCCCGCGCTTCTGCGTCACCCAGCAGCGTCGCACCAGCGGGCCAGTTTGCAATCTGTTGCGGAACAAATCCGGCGGCGACATTGAGCGCGAGGCTTCCTGCCGGCCCCTGATAAACGCCCGGCGGGTTGACCTCGGACGGTGTGGCGAGCGGAAAGTCCATAGCCGCGATTGGCGCGGCCAAATCCGATGGCGGGACAAGGCGCCCAAATCCGTCAAGCACACGTTGGGGTGCATATAGGCCTTCGGCATTTACAACCGTCTGGCTTTGCCCTGCCGTGATCGAGCGGCGTAGCATGTCGACAAAAATGCCCGCATAGGGAAGGTCAGACCAGTCTGGCCCTGCTGTGACATGGTATAAGACTATCATTCCCGATCCCAGCGGCGCGGCGGTGACAAGGGGGGAGCCGTCTTCGAGTCTTGCCCATGTTTTTTCGTCAAGATCAGGCGCAGGGCGGGCGAGAACCTGCTGGCGCACTTTCGTATTTGGCGGAATTGGCAAACCGGCAAAAGGGGATGTGACGGGGAAGCTTGCCAGCGATTGCGGTTCATCCCATGCCAAAGCGCCTCCAAGCGCCCGCGAGTCGCGCCGTAGCGGTGTCGGGGTGAGGGCATCTCCCTGGGCGGCAAGCCGCGGTCCGGCAAACCGGATCAATGCGCCGCCGCCATTGACCCAATCCGTCAGCGTTCCAAGATCGGCCGCTGGAATTTCACCAATGTCCGTCAGGATAATTGCGTCAGGTGTCGCGCGGACGACATCGTCAAGCGTGCCTTCCTGTATCAATGCAAATGGCGCTAATGCTTGGCGGACATAATGCAGGTCCGACAAAAGCGGCTGGCTGACCTCGCCATCAGAGACCAGCCCGATACTTGGTCGCCGCGCGGCGCTGTCCCAGAGCCAATTGGCCCCGGCGCCTTCAACACTGGCAATCTTGAAACGGTCGGCACGGTTCAGCGCAATCGGTGGAAGCACGAAGCGCGCGCCTGTCACGGGGTCGCCCGCCTCGAATGTGGCCGTTGCTGTGGCAATGGCTTGCCCGTCGCGCGATATGGCCGAGACAAAAACTTCGGCGCTTGTGCCGGTTTGTGCCCGCGCCACGGTCAGCAGTGCGCCAGTGGCATCAATGTCGAGATGTGTAATCGCCAGAGCCGAACGGGGCGGGGCGGCATAAATGGTCAGCGGAGCGAGGGCCGCCAAGGCGTCGGCAAAGGCGCGGCCTGAAAGCGTCTCCGTGTCAGTATCATTGCCTGTCTCCAGACCATTGCTCGCCCAGAAAATCCGCGCTGGACGGAGGCCGGAGGCTTCCAGACGTTCGAGCGCCTCGCCGCGATCGCTTGCCCATGCCGAAGGTTCAAGCGAGATAAGCCGCTGGGCCATATCCTGCCGCTCGGTTCTGATGGCAGGATCAAATCCGCGTTGGCGCGGCGCTGTGGTCAGCAGGTGAATGGGCGTATCGCGTGGGAGCGTTTCCAAATGCCCGCGTGAGGCGTCCACCAGCTCGCTCCAACGCGGCGCCGAGGTCCAGCCATCATCAATCACGATCAGCAAAGGCCCGTCTGCGCCCCTATCGATCTGGGTCCCCGGGGCATAGATCGGGCCTGCCAGACCGATAATTGCCAAAGCCGCAGCAGCCAGCCGCAGCAGCAATATCCACCATGGCGTATGCGCTGGCGTTTCCTCGCTTGGTTCAATGCCGTCGAGCAATCTCAAACTTGGCAGAACTGCCTCTTGCGGCATGGGCGGGGTGGCCCGCAATATCCACCAGATGATCGGCAACGCCGCCAGCGCCAAGAGGGCGAGCGGCGCCAGAAACAGAAACGGGCCAAGGGTCACGCGCTTTCTCCCAATTGGCTCAGTGTCTCATGCAATTGCGCACCGGCCATCAGCGCGTCGTCATGTGTTGAATGGGTAATCAGTCGCCAGCCAAGCCGGGCGGCCAGCGCCGTCAGGGCCGCGCGGTTCTCCGCATATTTTTCGGCATAGTCAGTCTGCACGGTTTCGGCCCGTCCGAGAATACGCTCGAGCACAGTGCCCGGACGCGACAGACGCACACGCCCTTTGAAGGGGAAGTCAATCTCGACCGGATCGGAAATCGCCAACAAAATGCCATCATGACATTTGCCCGCAATCGGCGCGAGCCGTGCCGCCCACGTCTCGATCGGGTCATAAAAATCGCTGGCAATCACAACCGCGCCCGACCGTTTCGGTGCGATTAGCGGAAAGTCCATGTCCGATGCAATCATCTGGTAAAGCCGCTCCAGAGCGCGCTTGCCAAACGCCGCCGATCGGCCGGAGCCGAGCAGCCCGACCCGTTCGCCTTCGCGCGAGAGCAGGTTTGCCATTGCCATCGCCAGCACCCGCCCGCGGTCTGCTTTGCTCGTGCGGCCTGCTTCGCCCGTCCAGTCAAACCCCGCATGTGGGTCAACCCAGAAATAAAGACTGCGCGCGGTTTCAAGCTCTGTCTCGCGGACAAACAAAGCATCGCCCCGCGCCGAGCGCCGCCAGTCCACCCGCGAGGCATCGTCGTCGGTATTGTAGCGGCGATACTCCCAGAAGTCTTCGCCTGTGCCCGCACGCCGGCGGCCTGCACTGCCAAGATGGGCAGCGTCAGACGCACGTGTCTTCGCGCTCAGACGCGGCAAGCGTTTGGCAAGCGCGTCAGCTTCAATGCGGAGGGCGGGGAGGTTGGTCATCTTGCAGCCTTACGCCGCCTTCCGCACCAGATCATTGATCAGCTGTTCGAGCGCGGGCGCCTCGCCGGTCGGGTCATAGCGCATGGCCATGCGGTGACCGAGGGCCGGTTCGGCCAGGGCTTCGACATCTTCGAGGCTGGGTGCAAGGCGGCCGCGCAAGAGGGCGCGCGAGCGGGCGGCGAGCATGAGCGCTTGTCCGGCGCGCGGGGAAGGCCCCCAATCGACGAGCGACTTGACGCGTTCATCAGTAGATTGCTCGGGCCGCGCTTCGCGGATCAGTTTGAGAATGGCTTCCAATACTTTCTCGCCAACCGGCATTTTGCGCACCAGAGCTTGTAAAGCCATCAAGCCTTCAGCGGTGAGCGCGGCTTGCGGCTGGGCATCTTCCAGCCCCGTCGTCTCGATCAGGATTTTCCGCTCGGTATCAAGATCAGGATAGGTCACGTCGATTTTTAACAGGAACCTGTCGAGCTGGGCTTCGGGCAGCGGATAGGTGCCTTCTTGTTCAATCGGGTTTTGTGTCGCCAGCACGTGAAACGGCGCGGGCAGTTTGTGACGTTCTCCGGCAACCGAGACTTCGCGTTCCTGCATCGCTTGCAATAGCGCAGATTGGGTGCGCGGGGAGGCACGATTAATTTCATCGGCCATGAGCAATTGTGTGAAGACCGGTCCTTTGACGAAGCGGAAACTGCGTTCCCCGCTTTGTGATTCGTCGAGCACTTCAGACCCGATAATATCAGACGGCATCAAATCGGGGGTGAATTGTATCCGTGCGCCGTCTAGCCCCAATGCGGTGCCAAGCGCTTCGACCAATCTGGTTTTGGCCAGACCCGGTGCGCCGATCAACAAAGCGTGACCACCTGCAAGTATTGCAGAAAGGGCAAGTTCGATCACGTTTTCCTGCCCAAAAACGGCTTTGGCGATCTCTGTTTTGACACTGTCCAGCTTTTCGACGGCTGCTTCTGCCTCTGCGACAATGGCCTGATTTTCTTCACTCATTCGTGCACCTACTCCAAAAACGTCCTATATCAGACATATCTTTAGGCGACATCATGGCGGAGCGCGACTTGAAATCAACATCTGGCGGCATTGCGAGCGTAGAAGAAACGCTGAAAGCCATCATGAAAGAGGGCGGTGAAGGGCGCAAATTGCCGCCCGTCCATTTGTGGAATCCCGAACATTGCGGTGATATTCGTATGGAAATCCGCGCTGATGGCTCGTGGTGGCATGAAGGCACACGCATTGGCCGCGAAAAGCTCGTGCGGCTGTTTTCGACCATTTTGCGCAAAGATGATGATGGCGAAACCTATCTTGTGACCCCGTATGAAAAAGTCATTGTCAGGGTTGAAGATGCGCCATTTCTCGCGGTTCGGGTCGATCGGGCGGGGGAAGCGGGGCGCGAGCAAATTCTGGCGTTCACCACAAATCTGGGCGACGTTACCCTGGCGGGGCCAGACGCTGCGCTGCGGATCGAAACGGATCCTGAGACAGGAGAGCCTGCGCCCTATGTTTTGGTGAGAGGCCGGCTGGAAGCGAAACTGACGCGCCCGACTTTCTATGAACTGGTTGATCTCGGCGTGCCGAGTCCTGCAAATCCGGCCATTCTGGGCGTTTGGAGCCAAAACACCTTCTTCGAGATCGGCAAATTTGAATGAGTTGGTCAGGTCTGGAAGATTTTCTCGATCGCGCCCGCGTGTCGCTTGATCCTGTCGATGGCGCGCCCCGTCTGCCCGCGGGTGGCGAGATTGATGGTCTGAGCGCCGAGGCCTTCGCCAATTTGAAACCTGCGGCGGTGTTGATGGGCGTTGTTCCGCGCGCGTCGGGACCGACCTTTGTTCTGACATTGCGGCCGACAACTATGGCAAGCCATGCTGGTCAGGTCGCTTTTCCGGGCGGCAAAGTGGACCCTTGTGACAAGGATGCTGTTGGCGCTGCCTTGCGCGAAGCGGACGAAGAGATCGGCCTGCGCACGCAAGATGTCTCGCTGATCGGGTGTGATGGCGAGTATCTAACCGGCTCTGGCTACCGGATCACGCCGGTTTTGGGCCTGTTGCCCGCAACATTCGAAGCCGTGCGTGACGAAACCGAAGTCGAAGCCGTTTTTGAAACACCGCTCGACTTCCTGATGAATCCAGCCAATCATCAGGCTAAATCGGCTCATTGGAATGGGAAGTTGCGGCGGTACTATGAAATGCCGCATAATGGGAACAGAATTTGGGGCGTTACGGCGGGCATTATTCGCAGCCTGCATGACCGCCTATATGATCGGGAGATGTAATCGAGAATGCCACGTATTATCCTTATAGAATTGGCCCTGCTGATTTCACCCTTTATCGTGTACGGGCTATACCAGTTTCTGGTTGCGGAGGCGGAATCGGAAGGCCGCAAAGCCTGGCCGATCAGTTTGCTGTTTGGCATTGGCGCGGCGCTGGCGATTGTGTTCTGGCTGTTTTTTGTCCTGCGCGAAGATCGTGACCGCAATGCCTGTTTCGAACCGGATCGCTTTGATACGGCGTCTGGCGAACTGATCAAAGGCCGAAAAGTCCCGTGCGAGTCTGGCATAGACAAGATTGGCATCCCGCGCACCGAAGACCCTGGCGGTGAGGCGACAGGGGTCCGGCGTCAACCTGCTGAGCCGCCGCAGGCCGAGCCGACGCCGTGACCAAACTGCCCGCTGACACCAGCTGGCTCACAACGCCCCAAGTGCAAGCCGTGTTCGCCGCGCTCGAGGCGGCAAAGCCTGCTGGCTCGCGCTTTGTTGGCGGATGCGTGCGCAACACCCTGATGGGGCAGGCTGTAGACGACATAGACATCGCCACCCAGCTCAAGCCTGACGAGACGCTGAAAGCTTTGGAAGCGGCAGGCATTCGCGCTGAGCCAACTGGCATCGAGCACGGCACTGTCACCGCCATTGTGGATCATATCCCGTTCGAGATCACCAGCCTGCGCCGAGACGTTGAGACCGATGGGCGCCGCGCAGTGGTGGCGTTTACGGAGGATTGGGCAGAAGACGCCCAGCGGCGGGACTTTCGGCTCAACGCGATTTACGCTGATCTGGACGGCACGCTTTATGACCCGACAGGCGGCGGCTTGGACGATGCAGCGGCGGGGCGCGTGATTTTTATTGGTGACGCAGATGAGCGCCTGCGCGAGGATTATCTGCGGATCCTGCGCTTCTTCCGGTTCAACACCTGGTATGGGCGTCACGACATAGATGTGCAGGGGCTTGCCG